>CAVCDZ010000069.1:0-55970 GCA_963601095.1 Oscillibacter sp. MSJ-31
AGATGAGCGCCGCGAGCGCATAGGGCAGCATGGAGACGAGGCTTGCCGAGAGCGCCTTGGCCACCGAGAACATCTCCGAGATGCCGAGGACGAACGCGAGCGACGTGTCCTTGACCAGCGTGATGATCTCGTTGCCCATGGCGGGCAGAATGCGTTTGATGACCTGCGGAAGCACGATCTTGAAGAAGGTCTGCGCGCGCGAGTAGCCCAAGACCGACGCGGCCTCGTACTGGCCCTGCGGGATCGACTGAATACCCGAGCGGTAGATCTCGGCGAAGTAGGCCGAGTAGTTCAGGATGAAGCCCACGGCGCAGGCGCCGAACTTCCAGTCGGTTCCCATCGAGGCGCCGAACAGGTAGTACGGGCCGAAAAGGAAGGCCATGAGCTGCAACATGAGCGGGGTGCCGCGCAGGATGGAGATGTAGAACTGCGCTATCAGCGACAGCGGCTTGAACTTGCTCATGCGGCAGAGCGCCACCACGATGCCGAGCGGCAGCGATCCCACGAGCGTCACCACGAAGATCCAGGCAGAAAAGCCCAGGCCCTCGACGAGCGCGCCCAACATGACGCTGAATTCCATGTCGTTCCTCCTTCATGCGGGCGCACGGCCCGCCTTCGTTGCACGGATCGGGTGCGCGTGCGCAACCATCCGCACAAACGAACTTCGGGCGAAGGGACAGGCACGCCCCTTCGCCCGAAGTCAGGCCCGCCCGCGGCAAGCGGGCGGGCCTCGATGTCGTAGATCCTACTTAAGCACCCAGTTGTCGAAGCTCAGGCCGCAAGAAGAGTACTTCTCGCAGAGCTTTTCGACCGTGCCGTCGTTGTACATGTCGCGCAGGGTGTCGGTGACCTTCTGAGCCAGCTTGTCGTCGCCCTTCTTGAAGCCGACCGCGTAGTGCTCGGAGCTCAGCGGCTCGTCGATCTGCAGGTACACGTCGGGGTTGGCGGACATCTGGTACGCGGCGATGGACAGGTCACAGGCGACCGCGTCGACCACGCCGGACTGCAGCTGCATGAAGGCGTTGTTGTAGTCGGGCAGGGTCTGGAGGCTGGCGAAGGTATCGGCGAGCGACTTCTTGCCTTCCTCGTCGGTCAGCACGTCGTAGGCGGCGGAGTCGGCCTGGGTGACCACGGTCTTGCCGGCGAGGCCGTCGAGCGAGGTGATGCCGGAGTCCTTCTTCACGACGACGACCTGCTCATTGAGCATGTAGGGCTCGGAGAAGGTGTAGTTGTCCTCGCGGCCCTCCATCGTGAAGCCGTTCCAGATGCAGTTGATGTTACCCTGGTTGAGCAGCGCGTCCTTGGCGTCCCAGTCGATGGGCTCGAGCTGGATGTCCCAGCCGTTGCGGCTGGCGACTTCCTTGGCGAGGTCGATGTCGAAGCCGGTGGGCTCGTTGTTCTCATCCATGAAGCCGTAGGGAGGATAGCTGTTGTCGAAACCGACGACGAGCGTGTTGTCGGGCGGGTTGCCGTCACCGGAGTCGGACGACGGGGACTGCGAGGAGCAGCCCGCGAGCAGGGCGGCCGACAGGCATGCCACGCAGGCAACCGTCAGCAGGGCGAGGAGTTTCTTCTTCATGCGTATCCTTTTCTGACTTTGGACGACGGCCGGGTCGCATGCGCGGGACGGGCGGGCGCGGGCGAAGCGGGGCTTCTCTCGTGCGCGCAGGCCTGCGCGGGGGCGCGACTTTAGCCGACTAAAGCACGTGGAGTATAGCACAGGACGAGGTGGCACGCGGCCGGCCGAGGGCAGGCGGCGCATGCGCAGCGGGGGTGGCGGGCGACGCGGGGGCACATGGCGAAGACGGACGGCGGTGCGCATACCTGCAAGACGGTGAAATCGCATGATGCGCAGCGCGTTCTGGCGCCCCTTCAGCGATGCCTATTTTTTTTACTTGCGCCGGGCGACGCCGTCGGTACAATGGGCGCATGGACGAAGCACTCATCATACGCATGGCCACGCCGGCCGATGCCCCAACCCTCATCGATATATACCGCCCGTACGTGCTGGAGACCGCCGTCACCTTTGAGCTCGAGCCTCCGACCGAGGCCGATTTCGCCGGGCGCATCCAACGCACGCTCGAGCGCTATCCCTACCTGATCGCCGAGCGCGGCGACCTGGTCGTCGGCTACGCGTACGCCTCGGCATTCCGCCCGCGCAGCGCCTACCAGCATGCCGCCGAGACGTCGATCTACGTGCGCCGCGACAGCAAGGGAGGCGGCGTCGGCCGTCGCCTGTACGAATCGCTCGCCACGCTGTTGCGCCTGCAGAACATCTACAACATGGAGGCCTGCATCGCCCACAGCGATCCGCCCGACGAGTACGTGCCGGCGGCCAGCCGTCTGTTCCACACGAAGCTCGGCTTCTCGGTGGCGGGCACGTTCCATTCGTGCGCCTACAAGTTCGGGCGCTGGTACGACATGATCTGGATGGAGCGCATCCTGGCCGATCATCCGGCCAAGCCTGAGCCCTTCGCCCCCTTCCCCTCCGTCGACAAGGCGCTCATGGAAGAGGCGTTTGCCCAGATCAACAGCAAGGCCTGATCACGCAGGCGCGACGGGGCCACCGAGGGCTGTCGCGCAGACTCGCCCGCACTCACCGCACGCGAGCGAAGACGATCCCAGCAAGGCAGACGGCAAACGCCGCCGACAGGCCGAAGGCCAGGTGGTAGCCCCACACGCCCGATCCGAACGAGGAACCCAGCGTGATCGCGAACACCATCGCCGCCGTGCCGATCGACGCCGCCGCCTGACGAGCCGCCGTCGCGAACGACGAGCCGTCCGTCACGATCCGCGCCGGCAGCTCCGACAAGCCCCACGAGGTCAACGGACCGATCAGCGTCGACACGCCGATGGCACGGATTCCCTGCAAGGCGACGATCAGCCAAAACGGCGAACTCTCGTCCAAAAACGCCATCGAGATCGCTCCCACCGACAAAAACAGCGCGCCTGCGACGGCCACCGGGCGCACGCCGATGCGGTCGGTCAGGTAGCCGGCAAACGGGTTCATCACGAACGCCGCCGCCGTCCCCGGCAGCAGCGTCAGCCCCGCCTGAAACGCCGTGCCGCCCCACAGCCCTTCGACGTACAACGGCAGCACCAGCGTGATGCCCAAATAGCTGGCGAACAGCGCGTTGCCAGCCCAGAACCCCGCGCGAAAGACCGACGAGTCGAAGATGGCGAGGTCGATGAGGGGATGATCGATCCGACGCTGGCGATGAAGGAAGAGCACCAAGAACACAACGCCCGCGACCACCGGTGCCCAGATCAGCGGGCTTGCAAGCTCCACGCTCGACGCATTGGAGCACCCGAGCAAAAGCCCGCCGAACCCGAGCGCGGACAGCGCCAGCGACAGCACGTCCAGGCGCGCCGTGCGATCGGCGCAGGGGCGGCGCACCACCAGCAGGATCGCCAGCGCCACCAGCACAAGCGCGCAGGCCGTCAGCACCACGAAGAAGCTGCGCCATCCTGCGACCCCGATCATCCAACCGCCGATGGTCGGCCCGATGTTCGGCGCGAACCCCATGGCGATGCCGGCGATGCCCATGACCGTGGCCTGGCGGTCGCGTGGGAACGACTCCATCACGATGGTGATCATCAGCGGCATCATGACGCCCGCCGACACCGCCTGCAGCACGCGTCCGGCGATGAGCACGGGAAACGACCACGACACCGCGTCGATCGCGCTTCCGACGCACAGCAGGCACAGCGAAGCGATCACGAGTCCTTTGGTGGTGAAGCGGCGGGAGAGATAGGTGACGGCAGGCACCGTGATGCCGAGCACCAGCATATAGAGGGTGGTGACCCATTGGCTCAGGCGCGCGTCGACGCCGAAGTCGGCGGCCATGCCGGAAAACATCGCGTTCAAGGCGGTCTGCGAGAGGTTGCCGAGGCATGAGCCGAAGATGACCAGGCTGATCAGCACGATGACCTGCGCCTTCTCGCCTTTGACGAACGATCCCACGGCATGCCTCCTTCCGCGATCACGCCATGACGGCAGCACGCGGCGGCATGGCGCATGCGCCCCCCCAACACCCTGGCACCCAGGGCAGGCGGCCAGGCCTTACCGTCTCGTTACTTTCCTTCGTTTAACAAGCGATTATGATATCAAACGTATCGTTTACCCCACCGGGCACACCCGCAGGGCAGCGCGTGAAGGGATCGAATGGCCACGTACAAGGAAAAGATGCAACAGGCGAACCGCGAAGCGGGCGCATCCGTCGTAGCGGCCGTCGTCGTTGCCGTGGCCTGGGCGGTGCTGGGGTATGGCCTGGCGGGAAGCGGGATCGTCGTGTTCTCGCTGCCGCTGTGGATCGTCGCCGGCTGCGCAGGCACCTGGCTTGTCGCCACGGCGGCAAGCGCCATTCTCAGCCACTTCGTCATCACCGACGTGCCGCTCGACGACGAGGACGAGGCCGTCGATGAGGACGGCGCAGAGGGGCTCACCGACGGCGAGGTTACTGCGGATGACGCCGTCTGCGCACCCGTCGCGTCCGACGATGGATCCGGCAGTGTCAAGGAGCCCGAGAGCCCCTGCCACCCCACAGGCGCCAGCCCCGCACGTTTTGATTCGAGCGAGGCGTAGACGATGCACGATCTGGAACTGCTCATTCCCCTGGTGGTGTTCTTGCTCGCGTGTGCGGGCGTCGCCTTCTTCCTGCGCAGCCGCATGGATCTGCACGCCTTCACCGGCGTCTACTACCTGGGCGGCCGCTCGATGGGCGGGTTCGTTCTCGCGATGACCACGATCGCGTCGATCGTCTCGATCAGCATCTTCCTCGACGGCCCCAACCAGGCTTGGGACCACGGATTCGGTTGGATCTACCTGGCGATATGCCAGGTTGTCATGTTCATCCTGGCGTTTGGCGCGCTCGGCAAGAAGCTCGCGCTGATCGGCCGCAAGATCGGGGCGGTCACCATCGTCGACGTGATTCGCCACCGCTACCACTCCGACTCGATCGCCTCGATCGCCGCGCTGATGATCATCGTGTTCTTCCTCGCCATCGTCGTCGCCCAGCTCGTCGGCTCGGCCTTCATCTTCCAAACGGTAACCGGCTATTCCTACGTCACCGGGCTGTTCCTGATCGGCGGGACCGCCGTGATCATCACGGCGGTGGGCGGCTTTCGCGGCGTCGCCGTGACTGATGCACTCTGCGTCGTCGCCATCGTGGTGGGCATCGTGATCCTCGTCGGCGGCATCCTGACAAGCGGCGGCGGATACGACCAGGTCGTAGAGGGTATCCGCCGCACCTCTCCCGGCGTTTTGTCGATCGACGGAGGCGGCTCCCTCGGCGCCGATACGGCGCTGACGCAATGGCTCATGCTCGGTATCCTGCCCCTCGTCCTCCCCCAAACCATGGTGCGCGTGCTCGGCGCGAAAGACACGCGTGCGCTGCGCCACGGCATGGTGTGGGGCACAGCGGTGATCGGGATCATCGTGATCGGGGCGCTGTCGCTCGGCGTGCTCGCCCATGGCGTCCTGCCGGCAACGACCGACATCGAAAGCTTCGGCGGCGTGGCGCCGATCGCGATGGCGCTCGGCCTGCCCACCTGGCTTGCCGGCATCTGCGTGGTCGGGCCGCTTGCCGCCGCCTTCTCCACCGCGACCTCCCTGCTGATCACGATTTCATCGTCCCAGATGAAAGACTTGCTCATGCACAAGCGCAAGAACCAGGGGCGCGCCATTCCCCACCAGCACGCCGTGTCGCTCGCGCAGTGGTCGACCATTGGGTTCGGCGTGCTCGTGGTCGTGCTGGCGCTCTTCCCGCCGACGTTCATCTGGTGGATCGATTTCTTCGCCTTCGGTGGGCTCGAGTCCGCATTCGTCTGGATCATGGTGTTGGGGCTGTTCTGGAAGCGCGCCACCAAGCACGGCGCGCTTGCCTCGCTCGTGGGCGGCGCGCTCGCCTACTGCCTGGCGCTGCTGTTAGGGCCTGCCGCCCTGGGGGGCTGCCCGCCGATCGTCATCGGCGTCGGCGTGTCACTCGTCTGCATGGTGGCAGGCTCGCTCGCCTCGAAGCCCGATACACATCCTGAGCTGGAAAGCGTCTTCTTCCCCCGATGAGGAAGACGGGAACAGAGCGCGCGTGCGCTGAGCAGGCCGCACGCCGGCAGACGAGGGCGCGGGCGCTCTCGTGGGGCGCCGTCGTCATCTGGGCAGGCGTCATCTTTTGGATGTCGTCGAACACTGGATCCGAGGTCAACCAGGAGCTTGGCATCATCAGCGCCGTGAAGGCCTGGCTCTCCGCAGTGGCCGACTCCCTTGTCGGGCCCGGCGTCGATGTGTCGCCGGTCGGCCACTTCACCGAGTATTTCGTGTTTGGCTGCCTGCTTGCCAACGCGCTGCGCACGGCAGTGGGCCTGCGCGCAGCCGTCGTCGTCGGCGCGCTCGCGATCGGCAGCCTCTACGGCGTCACCGACGAGTGGCACCAGTATTTCGTTCCTGACCGCAGCTGTGATCCGGCCGACTGGGCCGTCGACACCGTGGCGTCGGGCCTGGGCGCATGGGCGACGTACACGCTCATGCAACACCGGGCGAAGAAGGGCGCGGGCAGCAGCGCGGCGTAGGCGGACTCGCGGCGCGCGATAACGCCCGCCAACGATGGCGCTGCTGAGCAGCGTGTTCGTACCATACGGCAGCGCCCGCCACCGCAACCGCCCCGTCAGCCCTCGTCGTCTTCGGCACAGGCGACCCAGACGCGATAACAGTCCTTGCGCTCGCCGAAATTCGCCGTGATCAGGAAGTGGGCGAGTGCGTAGAGCGGGGTGCGGCCCATGCGGCGCGCCGCCTCGAACAAGCCGCCCACCTCGACTTTCACATTGCCGCCCTTCTCGCTGAATGCCACCCCCCCCCTCAAAGTACGTGACGCCCGCCTGCGCCTCCTCGTCGCGTTCCCAGAGCGTCGCTGGGACGAGGTCGGCGTTGTACGAGGGGACATCGCCCGGAAAATCGATGCAGCCTTCGATCATCACGGTGGGGTCGGTCACGCTGATCAGCACGCCGTAGCGCTGCGAGTCGCGCAGCAGGGCCTTGCGCTGGCGCTCCGACTCGGGTGCGTAGGCGAGAAACCGCTGAGCCGACGGGCTGGCGGCGCGCACGCCGTGCTCGATAAGCTCAGCGGCATGGCGGGCCAACGAGCGTTGCGTCTTCAGCTTGTTGCTGACGCGCTCGAGCTTGCGCAAGCGCACGTCGACTTCCCCTGCGTGGCCTCGAGCATCCCCGCGATCCCCTCAAGCGAATCGTTCTGGCTGGCGGTCAGGGTCTTGACCGGCACGCCCATGTTGCGGAAGAACGCGACGTAGCTCGCGCCGAACAGATCGCGAATCGAGTAGCTGCGGTAGTTTCCCGTCGCCGAGCGCGCCGAGGTGACGAGGCCCTCGTCCTCCCAGTAGCGCAGCGTGGAGGGGGCGACGTCCAAAAGCTGCGCCGCCTCTTTAATAGTGCAGTTGCGCGCCTGCGCCATCATCGGGTTCTGCACGGCACGGGCGAGCTCCGCGTCCATCCGGCCGAGCGCCGGCGTGCGCAGCGCGGCGGGGGCAGGCTTGCGGGAGGGTGAAGCGGCGGACGGGGGCAGGCTGGCGGGCGTGTGCGTGCGGACGACAGGCGCGGCCTTGCGGGACGCCTGCGCGCCCGCTTCGGATGAGACAGCGGCGGCGTTCGTCTCGTCGCGCCCTGCTGCACCCTGCGCTTGGCCGCCCGCCTGAGACGACGTGGATTTCTCGGTAGCCATCATGCCCTCCTCATAAGGTTAACGCGCAGTTAAATCGCCAAAAATTCCCGTTGAAAAACGCGCGCGGTGCAACGGTTTTTTCACCCCTGAAAACCCGGTTGTGATCATTTGATGAAGGAACGCGTTCACCCCTCAACACTCAAGTTACTTGAGAGTTTAGACTACCCACGCACTAAAGAAAAGGAGCCCTCTTCCAGGGGCTCAACGAAGAGGCAGGGAGGCCTGAGCAATGATCGAACGCGGCATGGTTCGCACCTATATGCACTACGTCGTTCCGGCGACTATCGCGTTTACCCTTGCTTGCGTCTATTCCATCATCGACGGCATCTTCGTGGGCAACAACGTGGGCGACGCGGGCCTCGCCGGCGTCAACATCGCCTGGCCGCTCTACGCCGTCGTCATCGCCACCGGAACCGGCATCGGCATGGGAGGCGCCGTCATCTCCTCCATCCGCGCGGGCTCCGGCAACGAGGAAGGCGCGCGCCACGCCGTGGGGCACACGCTGCTGCTGCTTGCGGTGTTCGCCGTTCCCGTGACCTTCGTTCTCGTCATGTTCCCCGCGCCGCTGTGCGCGCTTCTGGGCGGCCGCGGCGAGACCCTCAACCAGGCCGTGCACTACCTGTCCGTCCTGGCATGGGCCGCTCCGATGCAGGTGCTCTTCACGGGCAGCCTGCCGCTGATCCGCAACCGCGGCTACGTGAAGTTCGCGATGGGCGCCTCGATCGCGTCGGGCTTCGCGAAGATCGCCGCCGACTACACCTTCATCGTCGTCTTGGGCTGGGGCACGGCAGGCGCCGGCGCCGGCACCATGGTGGCGCAGTCCGTCGCCGTGGCGGCGGCGCTGAGCTTCTTCCTGCGCCCGAGCGAGCGGATGTCCCTGGCCGACTTCAAGCCCAGCACCGAGCTTTTGACGCACACCCTCAAGCTGGGCGCGGCGCCGTTCGGCCTCACGCTCATGCCCGAGGTCACCGTCATCGTGATCAACATCAACGCGATGGCGTACGGCGGGGAGACCGCCGTTGCCGCCTACGCGGTGATCGCGTACGTCGCCTATGCCATCCAGGCGCTGATCCAGGGGGTCGGCGACGGCAGCCAGCCGCTGATCAGCCAATGTCGGGGCGCTGGCCGCTTCGAGACCACGCGCAAGATCCGCAACACCAACTTCGTGATGGCCATCTCGATCGGAGCGGCGAGCTTCATAGCCATCGTGGCGCTGCGCTACCAGATCCCGGTGTGGTTCGGCGCGTCGGCTGCGGTGACCGATATGGCCGCCACCGCGCTGCCGCTGATCGGATTCGCGTACCTGTTCTTCGGGTTCACCCACGTGAGCATGGCGTTCTTCTACGCAACCGACAACGCGCCGAGCTCGAGCACGCTGGTCTACGGCGAGGCGCTTCTGGTGGCAACGTTCGCGATCATGCTCGGCTTCGCCTTCGGCATGAACGGCGTGTGGTGCGCGATCGCCACGGCCCAGATCACGCTCTCGTGCCTGGCCGCCGGCCTGCTCCATCACCTCACCCACAAGGGTGCCGAGCACCGCGGCCTGGCGATGCGCCTGAGCGCGCTGCATCATCGCGCGCATCACAAGAGGGCACGCCTGGCGTAGAGCCGAGGCGCTTCGGACATCGAGCGCGCAAGCTGCGCCGGTCTGACGCCCTTTTCTCGGGGACGCATCTGCGGCATGTCGCTCCCCATGCGCTCCGGCTATGGATTGCGCTCCGCGCTATCGTTTGCGCGCCGCCGCCTCTGCAACCCCGCCGTGCGCACCTCGCCGCTTCTTCACGCCCGTGCGCTCCTCGATGCTCTTCCCCATCCCCCCGATCCTCTTTCGCCATCCCGAAGCCCCAAGCCGTTTGACCAAGCGGCTTGGGGCCTTCGCGTGCTGAGGCGGGGCATCTCTCACTTCAGACCTCTTTCCACTTCGTTTCCGATCGCCTTCCACATGGCGTGAGATCGCGTCGCTAGCCTTATAAGGAGGAAAAGGCTTCGTGAAGGAATGTTTGGTATATATCCTGTATACCAGACATGCTCCTTTGCTCTATACTGCAAGGAGACGAGATGGACTTCGACTACGATCCCCAGAAATCAGCCATCAACCTCGCCAAGCACAAGATCAGCTTCCCCGAAGCAACGGAGCTATGGGAGGGCGACATCGTAGAGCAGCCAGTTACCGCCCATGGGGAATCTAGGGCTGTCGTCATCGGCCGCATCAGCGGCACATATTGGACCGCAGCCATCACCTATCGAAAAAACGTCATCAGAATTATTTCCGTCAGAAAGTCAACGGCAAAGGAAAGGAGCACCTATGACCGCGAAAGAAATCGACGCTGAAGAATTCGACCGCATGTTCGACAACGGCGAAGACATCTCCGAGTATGTCGATTGGGAGCACGCGACGCTTCGGTCGCCCACCAAAGGTGAAGTGCATAAGATCCACGAGGTGCAGCGCGTCAACGTTGACTTCCCTTTCTGGATGGTGGAAGAACTCAACCAGGAAGCGGATCGCCTCAACGTGAATCGTCAGGCCGTGATCAAGATGATCATCGATGAGGGCCTCAGGGCGCGACGAAACCGCACAGCGTAACGAACTACGCCGGGTATCTTGCCGACGCCGCTTCGACGGCGTCATTGTCAGAGCGCGCTAGGCACGCCGTCGGCGCCAAAGCCCGCGTGCGCTCATTCCACGAAAAAGCCCTACAAAAGGAAACACCCGCCAGATGGCGGGTGTTTCCTTCGTTCACACTCTTGTCAAAAAGCAAGAGGCTCCGTTCGAGAGGCGAGGCTTCCGGCAGACAAAGGACAAAGCAGTGGCAACGTCCCACATGAGCCCGAAGAAGACGTCGCCGATGAAGAGGTGTAGAAGTTCTCCACCGGAAGTATCTCGCTCCCTCAAAGTTAACCATAGATAACTTAACCAAAACGAAGTTAGCCGTCAATAACTTCGTCGGTATTTTCTCCTATTTCGCACTGTTTTTCAGCTCAAAACAAAGCGGCAACGCGCTCACCGGGGCAAACGCACCACTCGCCCCTTGATCAATGTGTGCAGATTGTGGATCTCCCTCACCTGTGGTCTATCGCGCACGAGGGACGCCCGCAAGCCCACTTCGCGCCTCTGCAACCCCGGGATCGCAGCGGCAGCCGCCGCAAACGACACGCACGCAGGCCATAACGCCCCTGATCCACTGGCCAGGCCAACACGCACAAGCCGCCACACCCCAGCCCACCGCGCCACATGCCCGCATGCGACCCCACTCGGCCACAGGAAGCGCCGCAGCAACGCGTAGCATCGCTCCTCCACAGAGCGCTGCAGACGCCCCTCCCCCGGCCATACAAAAAGAGCGCCCGAAAGGCGTCACATAATAACGCGCCGGCGCAAGAGGGGTATCACGCCGGCGCGATGCGACAAAAAACCCGAAGGTCTCTTGTTATCGCTTGGATGGCTTCATTCTCTCACCTGGTCTTTCAAAAGAAGACCTATGGATTGATCTTTTTTCTATAGGTGTATTCGATAGGTTGGCTTTGCCGGACTGGCTCCGCCCCTCAATGAAGGACAGTGGGATAATCGCAACCAGGGGAAAGGGCGTCGATCCCGTTGCCGCCGCCCCTGCGAAGCCACCGCATCGCACCTCAGTACCGCGCACCGATGAGAGAGGGGCTCCTCATGAAATACCAGCGCATTCTCGTTCCTTACGACGGATCCGAACACTCCCACGCGGCTTTCGCCACCGCGCGCAACCTTGCGCTCGCGTCCGACGACGCCATCATCTACGTCATCAACGTCGTGCCGATGTCGGTCGCCTCGTCCATCGAGTTGACCGAGCCGCAAGAGCAAGACGACCCAGCAGCCGCCCGCAACGAGGTCTACACCCAGCAGTTCGACGACGGCCTCAAGCACATCCAGCACGAGATGAGAAGCGAGACCAAGGGCCTGCTCGACGGGCTGACGGAAGACCGCGTGAAGATCGAGGCGATCGCCTACCGCTCGGTCGTCCAGGGCATCGCCGACTACGCCAAGGACCGCGACTGCGACCTCATCGTGATGGGTCGTCGCGGCCTCGGAGCCGTGCTCGGCATGCTCGGCAGCGTGAGCTACGGCGTGCTGCGCTCCGTCGATATCCCGGTGATGACGGTCAAATAGCACGAGCGCACGGCGCGCGGCCGCGCACGCTGCGCGCCGAAACCACCGAGGAGGACGCTCTCGCAGAGAACCCTCCGTCCCGCCAAACCCAAAGGGGCGGCGCCTTCATCAGGCGTCGCCCCTTTCTTGATGCTTTGAGGTTATGGCGTGCGGCGAGTGTGCAGACGGCAATCGTCTTGGGATCAGCCGTCGCCTCCTGCCCCTCGCCTACACCGACGCGAGCGCCTGCTCGAGATCGGCGAGGATGTCTTCGGTGGCCTCGATGCCGCACGACAGGCGAACCAGATCGGGGCCGATGCCTGCCGCCGCCAGCTCCTCGTCGTTCATCTGGCGATGCGTCGCGTTGGCCGGGTGCAGCACGCAGGTACGAGCATCGGCAACATGCGTGGCGATCTGAGCGAGCTTCAAATTCGCCATGAAACGCTCAGCGGCAGCACGCCCGCCCGCGACGCCGAAGCTCACCACGCCGCACGAGCCCTGGGGCAGGTACTTCTGCGCCAGGGCGTAATTCTCGTCGCTCGGCAGGCCGCAATAGCGCACCCACGCCACCTTCGGATGCGCCTCGAGGAATTCGGCGACCGCTTGGCCGTTCTTGCAGTGCTGCGCCATGCGCACGTGGAGGCTCTCGAGCCCCATGTTGAGCAGAAAGGCGTTCTGCGGCGCCTGGATGCTGCCGAAGTCGCGCATGAGCTGCGCGGTGGCCTTGGTGATGAACGCGCCGGCAAGGCCGAAGCGCTCGGTGTACACGACGCCGTGATAGCTCTCATCGGGCGTCGTGAGACCGGGGAACTTGTCGGCGTGCGCGTCCCAGTCAAAGCGCCCCGAATCGACGATGCAGCCGCCGACCCCGGCACCGTGGCCGTCCATGTACTTGGTGGTGGAGTGGGTAACGATGTCGGCTCCCCACTCGAACGGGCGACAGTTCACCGGCGTGGGGAACGTGTTGTCCACAATCAGCGGGATGCCGTGAGCATGCGCCGCGTTCGCGAACCGCTCGATGTCGAGCACGTTGAGCGCGGGGTTGGCGATGGTCTCGCCGAACACCGCCTTCGTGTTGGGCTTGAACGCTGCGGCGAGCTCTTCGTCGGTGCAGGTCGGCGAGATGAACGTGCACTCGAGGCCCATGCGCGCCATCGTGTGGGCGAACAGGTTGTAGGTGCCGCCGTAGATCGCCGAGGAAGCGACGATGTGATCGCCCTGCGCCGCGATGTTGAACACCGCGAAGAAGTTGGCCGCCTGGCCCGAGGAGGTCAGCATCGTCGCCGTGCCGCCCTCGAGCTCGCAGATCTTCGCCGCCACGTAATCGTTCGTGGGATTCTGCAGGCGCGTGTAGAAGTAACCCGACTCCTCCAGATCGAACAACCGCCCCATGTGCTCTGACGTGTCGTACTTCCACGTGGTGCTCTGGTAGATCGGGACCTGGCGCGGCTCGGCGTCGCCCGGGCGATAGCCGCCCTGTACGCAGATGGTTCCCACTGATTCGCTCATATGCGCTCCTTTTTTTGGTTGTGAAATGGCGAGATGCAAGAAGTATACCGGTCGGCAGGGACGCCGCTCGGGGTGAGAGTGCGGACGGATGCGGGTACGGCGCAGCAGGCGGATACGGCTGCTGCGCGGCAGGCAGCAAAGCACGTGGTCAGAGAAGTTACCCGCCACACGGCAGGGTGAGGGTGCGGACGGTTTGCTGGACAGACTAGGCCGTCAGACCCAGCCGTGCCCGCGTCAAAAAATGGAGGCTTTTTTGGCAAGAGCGCACGGAAGTACGCTGCCGGTGAAGGGGCGTTTCTCTTTTTTGGCAATTTTACGCCACATTATTATCTATTCTGTTGATTATCTTGCCGATAAAGACAGCGATTTCGCACAACAACGCGAACAGGCAGCGTACTTCCGTGCGTCCTTGCCAGAAAAGACGGATTTTATTTCTCTGGGAAAGATGGAGGGGTGGCGCAGCTCGGGTGGGTGCCCGGGGGCAGGCGGAACGGGAGCGAGCAGGAGTGACGACGGAAGCGAGCGGGAAAACGGCCCGGCAAACAAAGGGCTGGGGCGATTTGAGGCGCGGGAGCTGAGACGGGGCGGGCGGGGTGCCCGAAGGACGGCGGGGCGCGCGGCTGGGCCGTCCCAGCTCCGTATGAGCGATTCCCTATACCTGGCTATAGAATAGTCGCTGGTCATGGCAATGGTTTATTCAGTCGCTTACAATCGAAGCGTTTCGCTTCGAGCGTCGCCACAGCCGCTGCCCTTACGCCGCGCAAACGGCGCATCCGCACCGCGCCGACCTCGAGGAACACGGTCGCGGCCGCATCACGCGGCAACGGGCGCGCACGCACTGCCATGCTGCCCGCGCCAAGCGCTTGCCGCAGACAGCCGAGCCGCGCCGTACGAAACGCCACGAACCCGCGTCGCGCGCGTCAAGCGAACGCGACGAACACGATAGAGCGCCCTGTGTCAAACGGAAACAACGGCAGCACGAACCCGTGTCGCCGCACCGTCCGGCACCCGCGACGCCACGATAAAGGAGAGCATTCTCATGCCCATCAGAATCCCGGATTCATTGCCTGCCACCAGCGTGCTGGAAGGCGAGAATATCTTCGTCATGACCGAGCATCGCGCGATCCATCAGGACATTCGTCCGCTGCGCGTGCTGATCTTGAACCTGATGCCGCTCAAGGTGCAGACCGAGAACCAAATCCTCCGCAAGCTGTCCAACACCCCCTTACAGGTGCAAGTCGACCTGCTGCAGACTGCGACGCACCGTGCGTCCCACGCGCCCGAAGGCCACATGGCCTCGTTCTACGTGACGCTCGACGAGATCCGCGACAAGCGCTACGACGGCATGATCGTCACCGGCGCTCCGGTGGAGAAGCTGCCGTTTGAAGACGTGGACTACTGGCCCGAGCTCTGCGAGATCTTCGACTGGGCAAAGACCAACGTGTTCTCCACCTTCTACATCTGCTGGGGCGCGCAGGCCGGCGCCTACTACCACTTCGGCGTGCCGAAGTATATGCTGCCCGAGAAGCTGACCGGCGTGTTCAAGCACCACATCCTCAAGCCCAGCTCGCCCCTGGTGCGCGGCCTGGACGACGAGGTGTACGCCCCGCACTCGCGCTACACCGGCGTGAAGGCCGCAGACATCGAGAAGGTTCCCGACCTTGAACTGATCTCGGTCGGCGAGGAGTCCGGCGTCTTCATTGCCAAGAGCACCGACAGCCGCCACTTCTTCGTGTTCGGCCACCCCGAGTACGACACCGACACGCTGGCGACCGAGTACCTCCGCGACACGGAAAAGGGCCTCAACCCGTCGCTGCCGAAGCACTACTTCCCCAACGACGACCCGACGCAGAAGCCCGAATCCAACTGGCGCGCCACCGCCCAGCTGCTCTACACCAACTGGCTGAACTACTACGTCTACCAGGCCACTCCCTACGACCTGGACTCGATGGAGTAACCGACCGAGCCCTCGGATGCCGCACGCCGGCACCGGGGGCTCGCCCTTTTCGCGCTTGGGCACGCTGGCGACCAGCCCGCACCCACCGACGCGCGCCACGCGAAACAAAGACGACTCGCCGAAGCCGTGCATCCGCGACCAAAGCGCCGTACCGCGGCCATGCCTTATACTGACAGGGCTATCTACAAGCGATCGGCACAGCGGGCGGGCGCCTCATGTGCCGTGGTAAGGAATGCACATGCCCTCCATCGCCGCCGTCGTCGTGACCTACAACCGCAAAGACCTCTTGCTCGAGTGCATCGGCTGCCTGCGTGCGCAGGACTTCTCCGCCGCACCCCAGGCGCCTGAGACGACACTCGACATTCTCGTGATCGATAACGCGAGCACCGACGGCACCGCTGAGGCCCTCGCGCCGCTGATCAGCGAGGGTGCCATCCACTATTGGAACACGGGTGCCAACCTCGGCGGCGCCGGCGGGTTCAACTTCGGCATGCGCACGGCGGTCGAAGAAGGATACGACTACGTGTGGGTCATGGACGACGACTGCATGCCTCATCCCGACACCCTGCTCGGCTTCTTAAGCGCCGACGCAGAGCTCGACGGCGCCTGCGGCTTTTTGAGCAGCGTCTGCCGCTGGATCGATGGGTCGATCTGCACCATGAACACCCAGCGCCACCCGCTCACCACCAACATCACCGACTTCTCCCCTGCCCTGCAGCCGGCCACGCTCGCCTCGTTCGTGTCGCTCTTCGTGCCGGCACGCGTCATCCGCGAGCTGGGGCTGCCCATCAAGGACTTCTTCATCTGGTCGGACGACTGGGAGTTCACGCGGCGCGTTTCTCGCCGCTACCCTTGCTACGTCGTGGGAACGAGCGTCGTCACGCACAAGTCGAAGAGCAACGGCGTGGGCAACATCGCGCTCGACTCCGAAGAGAAGATCAGCCGCTACAAGCTGGCATACCGCAATGACGTGGTGTTCTACCGCCGCGAGGGCGTGCGCGGCTGGACCTACCTCCTCGCACGCGGGGCCTATCACACGTTTTTGGTGCTCACGAAGGCACAGTCCAAGAAGGGCCTTCGCATCAAGACGATCCTGCAGGGCAACCTGGAGGGTTTGCGTTTTCATCCCGCCATCGAATACGTCGAGCCGCGCGCATAGCGGCCGCCCCGGCCGCAGCAGGAGCCGCAAGGCGCGACCTGCCGGTTGCATGCGCCCTTTCCGGCACAACGCGCCTTGACTGCAGAAAAGTGTCCCCTTCTTGACAGAAAATGCCAGATATTTGGGACTGAGCCACGAACGAGTGAGCGTCTCGAGCGAAGCCAGCACAACGCATAAAATGTTTCCGCAGGTCACGGACAGGCAAGATAGAGAGAAGATCCGCCGATCGAGAAAAATACGGAGTTCATTCACTAATATCTGGCATTTTTTGCCAGATTCCCCCGGAAAACAGCAGCAACGAGGATGGAGCGCTAGCTTGCAGGCGAAAGCACGGGAGAGCAACACGCCGTCACGTATCCGACGCTCTAGCGCTCCTCGTCGGGCCGCTCGTCGGACAAACCCACGCTCTCGCGCAGCACGTACTGCGGCTGCTTGTTCGCCGCCATGAACAAGCGACCCACGTACTCGCCGATCAAGCCGAGGAACAGCACGATGATGCCCGAGCACACCATGATGCCGGCCATGAGCGAGCCCCAGCCAACCGTCATCTCGGGGTCGACGAGCTTGCGGATGACCAGCACGAGACCGTAGACCAAACCGGCGATGCCGAGGACACCGCCAACGATCGTCGCCGCGCGCAAGGGCATCAGCGAGAACCCGATGACGGTCGACCAGAGGCGCACCAGGCTCTTCAGGGTGTAGCCCGAGGTGCCCTCCTCGCGCTCGAAATGCTCGATCGGGATGTTCACCACCGAATTGGTGACGCGGAAGACCAACCCCTGGATGTACACGTAGGGGCCGTCGTACTTCACGATCTCGTCGGCGACGAAGCGCTTCATCACCAGGTAGTTGCTCGCCACGATCCCCTTGGGCTGGCGCGTCAGCATGCGCATCGTCCAGTTGGCGAAGTTGGACCCCATCCGACGCCACCACGCCTCTTTGTGGTCGGGGAACTGGGCAAACACCACATCCCAGTCGTTCCTCATCTCGTCGAGAAGCTTGTGGATCTGGGACGGGTGGGTCTGCATGTCGTCGTCCATCAGCACCACAAGATCGCCGCTCACCTGGGCAAGCCCGGCGATGAGCGCGCTGTGCTGACCGAAGTTGCGCGCCAGGTTGAGACCGATGACGTGGGGGTCATCGGCGGCGAGGGAGCGGATCACGTCGAACGTGCCATCGGTCGACCCGTCGTTCACCAGCACGAACTCGTACTCATAGCCGCCCTTCAAAAGCTCGATGCGCGTCAGCTCCACGACCTTCTCGATCATCAGGTGGGAGTAGTAGCACGGGATGACTACTGATACCTTGGTCCCCATTGGATGGATGCTTCTCCTTGTCACGTCGGGCCGATCCGCTGCCTATTCGGCCGGGTGCAGATCGGTTCCCAGATACTGATTCCAGAACTCCCACGAGGTCAGGTACGGCTTGGCCTCCTTGTAGGCGGCGCGCACCTCGCGGCCGCGCGTAGCGTGCTCGCGCTTGAGCGCGACGAAGCGATCCCTCAGCGCACGATAGCGCTCACGATCCATATGGCGCACCGCGGCGTTCTTCCCCTCAAGGTCGAACGCGACCAGCGTCTTGGTCGCCACCGTGCGCGGTGAGAGCACCGACAGGCCGCTGTAGAACACCGCTTCGGGCTTGTCGCGCAGAAGGCGCTCAGGGAGCAGATGGCGATCGTAGGGCAGCGTGCGCCACAGGCGCAGGAACTGCTTGACGTGCGAGCGCCCGCCAAACGCGCGGTCGCTGTGCTTCACCGAGGCGATCATGTCCTGATCGAGCTCCTCGACGGGCACCAGCTTCTCGTTCTTGGCGCCGTTCTTCTTCATGAGTTCCTCGCCGCTGACCGTAGCCAGGTAGTCGGGGCCCTTGAGGTAGTCTTCCATGCCGTCGAGGAACAGCTCGACGGTGTCGTATTCCATCGTGCGCATGTGAAGGCGGATGTTGCGCGCCCAGCGATCGATGAAGAAGCGCTCCGAGGCGCAGTCGTCCATCGCGATCATGACCATGAAGTTGCGGATGTACTGGTAGCAGTCGACCGACGGGCGGAAGCGGCCCTCGAAGCCCTCGTGCCACACGCAGATGCCGTTCATCGTCATGTACGTCGGGTTCGTGCGCATGCCGTACTCGACGTCGTCGCACCGCACGAACAGCGGAAGCGGCAGCCCGCATTCGCGCACCTTCGCTAGCGGGATGCAGCTGTACCACCAGGCGCCGTAGGCATGGGGCACCTCGACGCTGACGGCTTCGTTCTCGGCAACGTCATGCACCTGATCGATGTAGAGCTCCTCCTGCTTGACGCGGTGGTACGCGCCCGACTTGAGCACGAACGACACGTCCTCGAACAGAAGGTTGGGCTCCTCGACCGCCAGCATCGCGCCGTTGATGAACGCGGTGCGGTACTCCCCCTGCGCCAGGGCGAGCAGGTTGAAGGTGCGCTTGAGGCTCTCGGCGGACACGCGCACGTCGTCGTCCATCAAAAGCACGTGCGTGAAGCCCTCCGGGCTCGCCAGCGCCTCCATCATGCCGCGCGCAAACCCGCCGGCGCCGCCGACGTTCTTGTTCGGCAGCACCGTGACGCCGTCGTCCGACAGCTCCTCGGCGTCGAGCGTGCGGCCGTTGTCGATCACGAACATGTGAAATGCGTCCGCCACCGGGTCGTCCGAGCCCAGCACCTCGCGCTTGACCAAGCCGATGTTGGGGACGATGTACTGCTCTTTCTTGAAGGTGGTCGTGGCAAGCGCCAAGCGCACGGGATTGACGGCTCCCTCGTCCACCTCGGCGTAGTAGTAGGCGTCGTGCAGCGTGACCGTGCCGCGCGCCTGCAGCGTGAAGCCGAGGATGTCCTTGGCGGTCGCCGGCGCCTCGAGGTCGAACGAGGTGCGCTCGCTGTGCGACCCCATCGCGCTGCCGCCGACCAGGCGCTGGCCCTCGGCCAAGGCAGACGGCGCGCCGTCCTTGTGCGACATGCCCGTGAACTGCAGCAGGCAGACGTCGCCCGACAGCTCCAGATGCAGGAACACCTTCTCGATGCCGGCGTATTGGCGCCATTTGGCGACCGAGCAGGCGTTGAAGTAGGTCAGGAAATCCACCTTGCCCGCAAACGTGAGCGAGGAGGTCTGCTCGTCGAACGACACCGGCTCATCGGCGCGGTAGTACACCTCGGGATAGGCCGTCATATGATCTTCGATCCTCAACACGACGTTGGACAGCTTATGCTGCAACATACGCATCCTCACTCTCGCTTCTCGTCTTGGCACATGCCTTGTCAGCTCGTAATCTTAGAGCCTCGGCGCGCCGGCTCTACGCCTTTGCCCGCCTTTTCTTCGAAACTATCACGATCCCCACCGCAAGGAGCACGCCCACGCACGACAGCACGGCACCGGTGCACAGGTTGGGCGTCTCGTACTGGAGCTCGACCTGGTGCGAGCCCGCGTCGAGTTTGACGGCCATGAAGCCGACGTTGGCCTGCTCGATCTGGGCCGGCTGGCCGTCGACGGTCGCCGACCACCCCTCGGCATACGGGATGCGGAAGTAGAGGTACTGCCCGTCGTCTGCCGCCTGCGCCGTGCAGGCATACCCGTTGTCGAGCTTCTGGATGTCGGTGGCGCCCGCGGCGGCGAGCGTGGACAGGGAGCCTTCCACCTGCGCGGAGTCCTGCGCGTACACGCCCAGATCGCTGAAGGTGTAGGTGCCGGCATTGCAGAACTGCAGGGCGATCGCGTGGCGCTCGGCGCCCGAATAGCCGACGTTCACGGCCCAGTCATCCTTGCCGCCGTAGAGGTGGTGGCGGTTGTTCATGTACCAGATTTCCTCCGAAGTGCCCACGCCTCCAACGAGGATCTTGCAGTCACGCGCCGGCTCGGTCGAAAGGTCGGTCAGCGTGGCGTCGATCTTCTGCTTGATGCCCAGCCCCGTCGCCGCCGCGCCCGTCGCCTGCGCCGGGATGACCGTCGTGCTCGGCTGCTCGTCGAGCGGCGTGTAGTCCATCCCCGTGCACATGAAGTAGGCCTCGGTGCCGGCCGGGATGTCGGCGTTGAGGTAGAGCACCGTGTTGGGCTTCGTGACCGTGATCGTGGTGCCGTCGATGGCAACGCCCGCCTGCTTGTCGGCGAGCGACTGCCCATCTGCGATGGACAGCGCGTCGGACCCGGCCTTCTCCAGGCTCAAGGTCGAGGGCACTTCCTGCGTGTACGACGCAAGGGAGCCTGCCGCGTCCGTGGCGGGATCGTCCACCACCACAGCCTGCGCGAGCGCGTCCTGGCGCTGCGCGATGCTCATCGCGTCGTAGTCGGCGCGCGCGATGGAGCGATCGTAGGTGAACGCCAGAGGCAGGGTGAAGGCCGCCTGATAGACCGCGCACGTATCGCCCTTGACGTCGCCCGATGCCACCTGCGTGCGATAGAGCGGCGGAATCGCGGCATCGTTCGGGGGCGCGACGAAGTACTTCACGCCCGCGAGGGCCTCCATGACCGTGCGCGAGTTGAGCGTCGAGTACGAGAAGTTCATCGACGACGTGGCAAGCCCCAAACTGGTGTGGTAATCGTCGACGGCGCCGTTGTAGAAGCTGTTGTAGAACGTGCTGCCCAGAGCGCCGCTCGCTATGTTGCCGTTGCGCCACACGTGGGTGTCGGCCGAGTCGTAGCGCTCGGTGGTGTAGTCGGGCAGCTGTTTGATCAGCGACGACGCGTCGAAGGTGACGGCGTAGTCGTACGACTTGCCGAGGCCCACCTGCACCTGCGACGTCAGCCCATGCTGGTACGACACGAAAAAGCAGCCCACGCCCACCAGGCCGACGAGCGTCACGTTGAGCACCGCGCGCTTATCGCGCAGGGCATAGAGCGCGGCCGCCGTGGCGAAGAGCAGCGCGAGCATCCCGTAGAACACCGCGTTGGTGTACCACGCCAAGACCACGAGGCAGACGAGCGCGTATATGACGGCGCCCGCGAGCACGCGTCGGTCGCCCTTTTGGATGGCCGCGCGCAAAGATGACAGCAGCATCACCACGATCAGCGAGACGAGCAGGCAGTACGCCCACACCCAGCGGTTGTTGGCGTAGGCGAAGCCGTTGAACACGCGCCCGACGATCGGCAGGCACAAGAACAGCGTCATGACCACGAAGAGGATGCGCAGGATGCGCTTGGTGCGCACCTCGATGTCCAGGTTCTTGGTGAAGAACAAGCCGAAGACGGCGAGCAGCGCCAGCGGCGCGAAGCCGTAGTAGCAGTCAGCGCCCACGTACACCGGGTAGATGAAGCCCTCGAGCAGCTGCAGGTAGTAGACGAACGAGTAAGTCAGGCTCTCGTAGCGCGACAGCCCGAGGCGTCCCTGCGACAGGAGCGACAGGGCGCTGGGATAGAACACGATGGCCGCCAAAAGGGCCGCGAGGGCGATGCAGCCGATGATCTTGGCGACCCAGAGGCCAAACGACTTCGGCGTGGTGCGCTCGGGCAGGTTGAAGACCTTGACCAGGCAGTACACCAGCAGGATCAGGCAGACCTCGTAAGCCTGGCTCACCGCGTTGAAGAAGCACAAAAACAGGGCGAAGATGAGCAGCACCGGGGACTTGCGGTCGAAGACCTTATCGACGCCCCACAGCACAAGCGGCCCGAGCAGCAGCGGGTAGACCATGAAGATCTGGGAATAGGCGATCAGGCTGTAGCCGCCGAACAGGAAGACCATGCTGCCGATCAGGCTGGAAAAGCGGTCGAAGCCCTTGTACGAGCAGTAACCCAAAAACACCAGGCCCGCCAAGAACAGCGTGATCGGGACCGTGGCCTGCAGCAGCAGATCGGCGTTTTCGGCCGTTGCGAACACCGACAGCCACAGGATGGGATCGCCCAGGGTGTTGCCGATCGACACGATGTAGTCGGCGCCGTAGCCCACCTGGTCGGTCCACATGGGCACGACGAAAGTATGGGTGATGAAGATGTTGCTCAAGAACTCACGCAGCCACTCGCCCTGCAAAACGAAGAACAGGTACTGCTGCTCGAGCCCGTCGACCGACCAGATGAAGCCGCGCCCGTTGACCAGGTAGCCGAACATGAACGCGCACAAGAACACGACGAACAGCGCCACGAACGAGCCGTAGTACGCCCGGCGCGACCCGTCGATCGCCGCCTGCCATTTCTGCGCGAGCGCCGCTAGGCGCCCCTCACCGGATCGAGACATCGTCCCCACTTTCTCATCCTCGGGCACACGGCTTGCGCCCCACACCCCTTGCCTCGCAGCCGTCCTCGACAGCTGCGCTCCGTTTTCCGTCGGCGCCACCACGCGCCGGTGCGCGGCCTGCCGCCGACACGTGCCACTCCCTCGCTACACGCCGAAGGAGTACACCACGATGCCGGCCAAGATCAACGCCAGCGCGACCACCTTTTTCTTGGTGATCTTCTCTTTGAATATCAGCACGCCGAACAGCGTGACGTAGAGATAGCTCGTCGACTCCAGCACCGGGCCGTACGACAGCGGCACGACCTGATACGCGAAGATGCACATCAGGGTGGTGAGGATGAACAGCGAATAGGCGAAGATCACCGGGAAGTTCAGGTACTCCCTGATCGGCGATGAGTACTCCTTGAGCGCCGCCTTTTTGAGGATGACCTGCGAGACCGCGCTGATGAACGTGCCCAGCAGCAGGATGCCGGCGTAGAGCGCGAGCGTCTCATTCACCACGCTCACCCCCGCCCGCACGCGGCGAAGCGTCGATGACCTGCTGGCTCGCCGCCTCGACGTCGGCGTGCGAGAACAGCACGACGCCCGCGATGATCATGACCGCGCCGACGACCTTCGGCGCGGTGACGGGTTCGGCAAAGAACAGGGCGCCCCAGATGATGCCCCACACCACCGTGACCGCCTTGTTGGAAAACGCCGTGGTCAGGTCCATGCGCCGCAGGATCTGCTGCCACCCGAAGGCGTAGAGGGCCAGGATGACGAGAATGCCGCCGTAAAGCAGACAGAACTCGGGGCTCAAAAACGAGGTGCCCGAGGCCGTCTTGCTCAGCAAGCTTGCCACGGAGTACACCATGAGCAGCAGGTGCAGCACAAAGAATTGTTTCAGCTTGGCCCCCACGCCCTAGACCTCCGGCAGGTAGGGAGCCAGGCGCGCCAACGGGTCGCCCGCGAAGATGAAGTATCCGTAACGCGAGGCGCTGTCGGTGATGGCATGGTGATCGGAGTCCAGAGGGCTCACATAGCGCAGCAGGTCGGGGTCGTTGGCCTTAAGGCGCGCAAGCGCGGCGCGGTCCTCATCGGAAAAGACGAAGCGAATCGCGGCGTGCCGGCGCGCGACGGGCGGCTCGGTCGGCGTGGGCGGCTCGATGCCGAGCGCCACGTCGATCACCGCGTCCACGAAATCGTAGCCGGTGGACAGGCGCACCAGGTCAGAACCGATGCAGTCGCCGCCCATGCGGCTGCCGATCTCGATGATGAAGACGCGGCCGTCGGCCTCCATCTTCACCTCGGAGTGGGAAGCGCCGTACTCGACGCCGAGCGTGGTGAGCGCATGCTCGACCACCGAGCGGATGCGCTCCTCCTCATCAGGCGTCACGCGCGCCGGTTGCAGATGGCCACGCTCGATGAAGTGGGGCGCGCCCGTGGTGAATTTCTCGGTCAAGGCGAGGAAGCGATGCTCGCCTTTCCATGACAGGTACTCGACGCTGAACTCGCGCCCGCCGACGAACTGCTCGATCAGCACGCCGTCGCCGAACCCCTCGGCACGGGCAGCGTCGATCGCCGGGGCGAGGTCGGCCGGTCGCGTGACCTTCGCGATACCGCGGCTGCCGGAGCGATCGACCGGCTTCACGATCACCGGATAGGCGAGCGCGTCGGCGTCGAGCTCGTCGCCCGGGCGGACGAGCCGGCTGGTCGGAGACGGGTCATGCGCCGCTTCGAAGGCTTGGCGCATGAGGTGCTTGTCAGTGCTCTTCGCCACGCAGGCGACGCTGTTGGCGGTGAGCCCCAGCGCGTCGGCGACGTAGGCCACCGCGATGTTGGCCAAATCGGAGCCGATGCTCGCGATGCCGTCGATGCCGATGCGGCGGCATTCCTCGAGAATCACGTCGCGCTCGATGACGCTGATGGGATGGAAGACGGCAGCCGTCTTCTCGCCCACGTCGCCCGCTTCCCAGGCAAAGACGTGGGTTTCGATGCCGCGCTCGTTCGCACGCACGATAAGCGGGTTCTGGAACGAGGACGCCCCGATGATCGCCAGCTTGACCATGGCCTAGCGCCCCTCGCCCTCGAAGAAGGCGCGCACCGCTGCGATCACCGCTTCGCGGTCCTCAGGTGCCATGCCGTAGTAGAGCGGCAGGCGCACCAGCCGCTCGCTCTCGCGCGTCGTGTGCTCGTCGGCGCCATCGAAGCGCCCGAAGCGCAGGCCCGCCGGCGAGGAGTGCAAGGGGATGTAGTGGAAGCACGCCTGCACGCCGCGCTCTTTAAGGAATGAGATGAACGCGGTGCGCTGCTCTAAGTCGCGCAGCTTGAGGTAGAACATGTGGGCGTTGTGGGTGCAGCCGTCGGGAACGGTGGGCAGCTCCACCAGGCCGCGCTCGGCAAGCGGCGCGAGGGCGTCGCGGTAGCACGCCCAGGTGGCTAGACGGTCGGCGCCGATGCGGTCTGCGGCCTCAAGCTGGCCCCAGAGGTAGGCGGCGTTGAGGTCGCTGGGCAGGTAGCTGCTGCCGACGTCGACCCAGGTGTACTTGTCCACCTGGCCGCGGAAGAAGCGGGCGCGGTTCGTGCCCTTCTCGCGGACGATCTCGGCGCGCTCGGCGAACGCGGGGTCGTTGACCAGGATTGCGCCGCCCTCGCCCATCGACAGGTTCTTGGTCTCGTGAAACGAATAGCAGCCGAAGTCGCCGATGGTGCCCAGCGGGCGGCCCTTGTAGGAGGCCGTGACGCCCTGGGCGGCATCCTCGACCACCAGGAGATTGTGGCGGCGCGCGATGTCCATGATCGCGTCCATCTCGCAGGCGACGCCGGCGTAGTGCACCGGCACGATCACGCGGGTGCGATCCGTGATCGCAGCCTCGATTTTGGACTCGTCGAGGTTCATGGTGTCGGGGCGCACGTCGACGAAGACGAGGCTCGCGCCCTGCGCCACGAACGCGGTCGCCGTGGTGGAGAACGTGTAGCTCGGCAGGATGACCTCGTCGCCCGGCTTGAGGTCGCACAGGATCGCCGCCATCTCGAGCGCGCTCGTGCCACTCGTCGTGAGCAGCGCCTTGGCGCAGCCGGTCTCAGCCTCGAGCCATTCGTGGCAGCGCTTGGTGAACGGGCCGTCGCCGCAGATCTTGCGGTTCTCGGCCGCCTGCTTGACGTAGCCTATTTCGGTCCCCACGTACGGGGGGACGTTGAACTTGATCATGCCTGCTTCTTTCGCTTTCGGGGGCGCGGTGCTCGCAAGCCGCGCCTCCCCGTATCGGTCCTTTGTCGGCGGTCTTCGCGCGTCACGCAGACCGCCTTCGCTCTTTGGCAGCGGCACCTGCGCGTGCGCGCGGATCGCCGCCTGCCCGGCTCAACACCTAGAGCCCACTCATACGACTGTCTAGTGTAGCGGTATTGGCGTGCGCATTCCAAACTGTCACGCACCGGAAGAGGAACGTTCAGATAAACGTAAGGAACGGTTGAGAAGAAGACATCGACGTGGACGATGCGGGCGATAAGGATGTCCGTAAGATATCGCGCGCAACTTTTCGACTAAAAAATGGCGAGCAAATGCGATTGGTAAACGGAAACGAACGACGTTGGCCGCCAACGACACACGCACAGGGGCTTCGTCGTGACAAAACACCAGGTCGCACAGATTCCCCTCGATCAAAGCATTCCCTCGCGCGCTGAGCAGCCAAACCTATCGCACTTACTCGCCACGAAACACGCCATTTTGATGCGCAGCCGCACCTCGCACATGCGAAAACCGGCAGGTCCGCGTGCACGGGCACCCCGTTGCCGCATCTCCGCGACGTTCCCGCCGTGCAGCCGCGCTCGTCGCCGTCCCGCTTCGCCGCCCCGACACGCTTGCCGTCAGCACACCGCGCCGCCTCGGGCGATCCCACCGCAGCGGCACGCTCACCGCATCCGCGCTTGCCTCCGCACGCTCGCAAACATGCCCGTCCTGTGCGGGAACGCCCGCCGGGGATTCGAACGGGCGCTTCTACGCTAGAATGAATGGGTTACGTTCGCGCGGATCGCCGTGCGAACCCGTCCGATCGTCTCGTCCCCGGAGGTTTTCCACGTGGCCAGCAACCATAAACCCGCCCTGCGGCGCAACTGGTTCATCCTGTCTTCGCTGGTCTCCAAGGATTTCAAGCTGAAGTACCGCCGCAGCGTGCTCGGCGTGCTGTGGTCGGTGCTCAACCCGCTGCTGATGATGATCGTGCTTTCCGCCGTGTTCAGCACGGTGTTCCGTTTCGACATCGACAACTTCCCGCTCTATCTCATCCTGGGCAGCACGCTGTTCACGCTGATGGCGGACTCCACCACCACGGCGATGAACTCGATCATCGACTCGTCAGCGCTGATCAAGAAGATCCGCATCGAAAAGATCCTCTTTCCGTTGGAAAAGGTGCTGTTCCAGCTGGTCAACTACTGCCTGTCCCTGATCGCGGTCGCCGCCGTCATGATCTTTTTCCAGGTCATGCCCACGGCGAACCTGCTGTTCTTGCCGCTTTTGCTGATCTACGTGCTCATGTTCAGCGCCGGCCTGGGCTTTCTGCTCTCGGCGCTCGTGGTGTTCTTCCGCGACATCGGGCATCTCTGGGGCGTCGTGATCACCGCGTGGACCTACGCCACGCCGCTGTTCTACCCGGTCAGCATCCTGCCTGAGTGGATGGCGCCCATCATGGAATTCAACCCGATGTACCACTACGTCACGTACCTGCGCGAGATCGCGCTGTGGAACACCACGCCGGGCGTGATGGAGAACCTGCTGTGCTTCGACATCGGCCTGGTCACGCTGGTCGTCGGGTACGCCGTGTTCCGCAAGCTTGAGAAGAAATTCATCCTCTACGTCTAGGTGGTCGCATGCCTGAAGTAGTCAACACCTCGTTTTTGGGCGAATCGGCCGCGGTCGACGACGCCAGCTCGTCTGCCGAGACCATGATCAAGGTCGACGACGTGTCCATGGTGTTCAACATGGCAAGCGAGACCATGAACAACCTGAAGGAATACGCCATCGCGCTGGCAAGGCGCGAGCTGCGCTTCAAGGAATTCCGCGCGCTCGACCACATCTCGCTCGAGGTGAAGAAGGGCGACGTGTTCGGCATCCTGGGCACGAACGGCTCGGGCAAGTCGACGCTGCTCAAGATCATCGCCGGCGTACTGGAGCCCACCGAGGGCACCTGCACCGTCAGCGGCAACATCGCGCCGCTGATCGAGCTGGGCGCGGGCTTCGACATGGAGCTGACCGCCCGCGAGAACATCTACCTGAACGGGGCGCTGCTGGGGTACTCGAAGCACTTCATCAGCGACCACTTCGATGAGATCGTGGACTTCGCCGAGATCGAGAAGTTCTTGGACATGCCGCTCAAGAACTACTCGTCGGGCATGGTGGCGCGCATCGCGTTCGCGATCGCGACCGTGATCGTACCGGAGATCCTGATCGTGGACGAGGTGCTGTCGGTCGGCGACTTCATGTTCCAGCAGAAGTGCGAGCGGCGCATCAACACGCTGATCAAGGAGCACGGCGTGACGGTGCTGATCGTGTCGCACAGCAACGACCAGATCGAGCGCTTGTGCAACAAGGCGATCTGGATCGAGAAGGGCCACGAGCGCATCGCCGGCAGCGCGCACGAGGTGTGCCAGGTCTACCGCATGCTGGGCGGGCACTTCGGCTCGGCAGAAGCAGAGCAGCAGATCTTCGAGCTGCTCGAGCAGCCGGCGAGCGGGCGCGAGGAAGATCGCATCGAGACGTTCGCGGGAGAGACGCGCTACTCGACGTCGGTGAAGGTCATGGAGGCGCTGCCGGAAGGGTTCGCGTCGGACAACGTGATCTTGGCGCCCGGCATCGAGCCTGCGGCGTGTCTGCTGGCCAATGCGCTTTCGAGCGTGGACCACACGCCGGTGCTGCTGACGAAGGCCGATGCGCTGCCCGAGATCGTCGAGCACAAGCTGCGCACGCAGCAGCCGCCCGTCGTGACGGTCGTCGGAGGCCCGGCGTTCATCTCTGCCGAGGTCGTCGAGCAGGTGCGCCGCGCGACACCGACGTCGGAGGTCGTCGTGCTCGACGCCGATACCGAGGAGCGCCTGGCGCTCCAGGTGTTCGAACATGCGCCCCGGGCTAGCTGGGGCACGAAGGCGGTGCTGACGTACAAAGAATGCACCGGCGACCTGCTCAGTTTCCTCCCCTACACGTATCGGGAACGCACACCCGTGCTCTTCAGCGCGCCAGGCGAGCCGCTCTCCAGCGAGCTGGAGGCCACGCTGACCGCAAACGGGTTTGACGAGCTGCTCGTGCTGGGGGGCGCCGAGGCCTTTTCCGATGAGGTGGTCACCTCTCTTGAAAAAGGTGGCGCGCGCACGACTCGGTTCTGCGGGAAGAATGCGTTCGATGCGAACCGCATCATCTTGGAGTGGACCGAGCAGCACGCAGGCGGCGATCGGGCCGCAGGCGATGCGCTGCTCCTCAACGTCTGGGATCCGGCTGACGCTCTCGCGATCGGCCCGCTTACGCAGACGAGGCATGGCTTCACCCTGCTCGTCGACATGCAGGATCTCGACAGCGTCGTCCTTGCGCTTGACGCCATCGAAAAGCGCCGAGACGCGATCGGCAAGCTCGTCTTCTTCGGCGGGGCGACCCAGTGCAGCGACCTCGATAAAACGCTGTTAGCGAAGATGCTCGTATAGAAAAGGCGAGCCGACGAAATTCGCCAGCTCGCCCCTGCGCGCTCAAACCCTCGCCTAACCCACTGCCGTTATGCGATAGAGCCTCATGTCGTCTTTCGCGAGAACGATCTCGAATCCGGGAGTGCTGTCGGTGATGGAGTTGATGCCCACCCACTGATCCGGCTGGTAGGTCGGGAACGCACCTGTTTTCTGGTCTTCCTCGTTCTGCTCCAGCACCATCACGTAGCTGGCGCCCTCTTCGACGCAGGCCTTCCGAACAGCCTCGTCCGTGGAGATGCGCGCGAGGCCTTCGCGGATCGTCGCGCTGTTGTCCGTCTCGCCCGCCCCGCCGTATCCGGAGATGTCGCGATAGTACTCGTTCAAGTCGCTCAAGCCATAGGCGAGCATCGATCCGTCATACGGCTGGTTGATGATCACCGCATCGCGCGGCGTAGCGTCCTTCACCTCTTGGACGAACTCCGCTTCGGCATGGTCGTAGGGGTTCGCCGCTTCGATTGAGTTTTGGGCCTCGGAGACTTGCTTCAATTCATCGAAAGACGTATCGACGCTCTCGCGACCAAACAGCGTTGCCGGGAAGTAGGCCAGTGCAACAAAGGCGAGAACGAGGACGCCGGAGAAGCCTCCCACGACAATCTGCTTGCTGCGCTGCTCCCCCAATGGCGTCAACGCCTTCTTCACGGTGCAAACGAGGCCATACAGGCCCAACGCGACGAGGGGGACGGCGAACACCCCTGCGAAAGCGGCGACGCGATAGGGATCGGTGTACCAAAACCCTGCGACGAAGTGCTTGATGAACGTATCGCCCATCGACGCAGCGACGATGAATATCACGCACGCGAGCACGTACGAGACCGAAAGCCACGCGACGTCGCGCGCGCCCACCACGGTGTAGACGATGCCGATCACCACAAGCGCCGCAACGATGGGCTGCGCGGAAAAGCCCATGAATTTCATGCTCACAACATCGAAGAGTGCCTGACCGGACGATGCTACGGGAGCCCAATAATACGTGACGACCCCCTGGAAGAAGGGCAGGTTGAACAGCACCGCCCACACGATCAAGACGAACACCCCGAAGAGCACGCCCGCGAGCACGCCGCGCAGACGGCCTCGTCCCTCGGCCGAAGACCGCGACCCGTGCGCTCCGAGTGCATACATGCAGAAGGGAACCAAGAAGATGACCGCAGAGAACACTGAGTTGGGCTGAACGCACCCGAGTGAGATGATCCCGAACAGCACCGTCGCCGCCAACGGGAGCACCCTGTCGCGAGCGAAGCGCCCGCTGAACAGCTCGATGAAGCACGCCAGGATCGCAGGGAGGATCGCCAGAGAGGCCGAGTTGGGGTAGAGCGGCCAATACAGCATGAGAACCCAGGGAAACGCGGCGACCGCAACGCAGCAAAACGCGCCCAGGACCACGACGGGAAAGCGCTTCTTCTGGAACAAGGCGAGCATAAGCGCGCAAAGCGCCAGGGGAAACACGACGGCGATCAAAACGAAGTTAAGCGCATTCGAGGCGACCCCGACCGAAACGCCCAAGCAGCTGATGATCGCAGCGCCGACGACATGCCAGCCCGCAGGATAATAGCCGAATTGGCTCACCGCCGCAGTGATGTTCCCATCTGCGGGATACACCGAGCAGGACAAAAGCGACCACTCGCCCGAATCGGCGAAGGCGCGCATGAGGTTGTAGTGGAACACGTTGTCGTACGTCTGGATGACCGAATCAGGCCCATCGAGGCTCATCACCATAACGTAGGTGCCGACGAGCACCCCCACGGCGACGTACAGGAGCGCGACGCCCCACTTGCGGGCGTCATCCCACTGGGCGAGCGCCTCAGACACCTGCTCCTTATGCCGCGCCTGGCGAAAGCCGACCGCAGCCAGCATGACGACCGCGAAAACGACGCCCGAGACTGCAACCACTGACGAGAACGAGGACTCCACGCCGCACGCCGCGTACACGATCCCCATAACGCAGTACAACGGCACCGACACCAGAGGAGCGCACGCCAAGGAAAGCAGAAACGGCATCTTGAGGGCCTTCAAGGCAAAGAAGCCCGGCACGTACAGAATGATCGCGCATGCGAGTACCGATGCAGCAAAGCTAAACCACATAAGGAGACCCTTCGCCTCAGAGCGTTCTTCTCACCGATTGCAGCGCCCGATACGCGCCCGATCCCTCGAGCTTGCGAGCCACGCGCACGATTGCCGTGTCATGTTTCTCTTCTATCAGCTCGCGCAAGGGAATCATGACATGGGCCTTCGTCCCCTGCTCGCGAACGTAGGTGACCTTCGAGATGTCGACCTCGGACTGAATGGCGAGCATCTTGAGGAACACGCCCGGATCGTCCAGGTTCTCGACGATCGCGTCGTGGTAGTCGCGCTCGATGCGACGGAACAGGTACGAGTACAGCACGTCCATGCCATGCTCGGCGGCAAAGGCCATGTTGTGGGCAATCCCGTCCAGCATGTCGCGCGTCTTCAGCGCGTCCCACGTCACCGTCTTGTGTTCCATGCGATAGCGATAGAACTCGTAGGGCAGAGCGTAGTACTGCTCCACCTTGCTCATCACGCGCACGAAAAAGACCGGGTCCTCGTACCAGCGGGTCTCGGGGAACCTGATCGACTCGTCCTCGAAGATCGAGCGGCGATACACGAAGCGGATCCACCCGTAATCGAACTGGTCGTCGACGAACGACCGGAACCCTTCTTCGTGGAAGGTGTAGACCGATTCGTCCCATTTAAAGGAGTGGATCTCCTTACTGCCTTCGAGGAACGCGACGAACGAGCCGCCGCACACCAGCGCGTCGTGCTCGTCGGCAGCCTTGACGGCCTTCGACAGAACGTCGTCGCCCGCGTAGTAGTCATCCGGGTCGATGAATGCGAGATACCGGCCGCGCGCCCCGTTGATGCCACGGTTGCGCGCCGAGCCTGCCCCGCCGTTGACCTGGGAAAAGACACGCACGCGCTCATCGTTTCGCGCGAATTCCTCCAAGATCGTCAGCGAATCGTCGGTGGAGCCGTCGTTGACGCACACCACCTCGAACGAGGAAACGTCCTGTCGTACCACGCTTTCCAGGCATTCGCGCAGATAGGGAGCCGCGTTATAGACGGGAATGACGATCGACACGTCGGGCTCTGTCTCGGTGGTCGAAGACGACGGAACGGCAAGCGCGGCGAGAGCCGTAGGAGACGGGCGCGTGCCGATGCGCAGCTGTTCGTCGTAGGTGAAACCGGCGTAGGCGCGTTGGATATGGCGCCACAGCTGCGCGAGCACGTCGTACATGGCACGCAGATAGTCAAAGGCAAAGTGCTCTTTATGGGCTGAGATCCAAGAGATCGTGGCCGCAATGGCGCTGACCGCCTCCGGGAATTGCTTGGGCGAGCACATGTCGATGACGAGCAGGTCCGTCCACGGCTGCCACCCGGCGACATCGCAGCATTCGGCATCGGCAGCGAACATCAACGAAGCAGCCAGGGGCAAGAAGAGCACCGGGTCGCCGTCGAGCAGCACGGAGGTGTCGCACACCGCCATGCGGCAGTCATCCGACCGAAGCTGGCAGGCGCGCAATCCCGTCGCATCCGAAGCCCGCACTCCCAGGCCCTTATGAGCCGAGAAGGACGAGCCGACCTCCACGAAGATCGTCCGCGTGCCCCTCAAGCGGGTGGGGTCCATCAGCCCAAAGGACCGGTTAAGGAACAGATCGTCATCGTTGAAGACGCGGGCGTCCTCCGTGCGAACGCGCTCGATTGCCTCGCGCACCTTGGCGTCGGAGCCGAGGCACACGAGCTCATCGCTCGTCCCCATGTCGGCGAGCACGGCGCGCAGCTGCTTCTCGAACGACGAGGTGCTTGCCTGCTCGAAATGGGCGATCCACGTCGCCTCAACTTCGATCGGCCCATAGTGACGAGAGAAGAACGCCTGGGTGTCGGCGAGCATCTCCGTCACCGTATTCCAGGCATCTTCGTTGAAGTAGTCGCGCTTGAGCAGGTCCTCTCGCTGCATGCGAGCGAATTCCTCCGCGAACACCTCGTAGAACTGGTGCTGCAGGGCAGGCGTCAGGCGGTTCAGGTTCCAGAGGTATCCCCCGTATTGAATCTGAGGGATGAGGTAGCGAAGGTGGCCGTAGATATCGAGGTCAGCCGCGGCGAAATCCCATATCTCCTTGTATTCGTCGCAGATGCAGAACACCTTTTTCAGCGACTTCACCGACGAGTTGTCGTTGTCGATGCGGTAGTGCAGATACCCGTTTCGGGTCGCGAGCGCCCGCTTGGCCGACGCGAACACCTTGAAGTTGAAAGACGTGTCCTGGAACGAGGCGCCCGGCGTCTCGAGGAAACGAATGCCGTTTTCGACAAGGAAATCCCGTCGGTACAGCGCGCTCCAAATCGCCGGCTGCGTCAAGAAAATCGCCTGCTGCTCCCGTGGCACAAACACCTGGTCGTAGATGCAGTCGCGTAGGTTCTCTTCGAGGGCGTCGTCGTCCGTGTCCTGCTCGGACAGGTGGTAGTAGAAATTGCTTTTCACGACGTCGACGCGATGCTCCTCGGCAAGGCGGAAAAGGTCCTCGAACATGGTTTTCGACGCGATGTCGTCGGATTCAACGATGCCGATATACGTGCCGCGCGCGATGTCGAGGCCGCGGTTCATCGAGTTGCCGTAGCCGGAATTGGGCTTAGTGATGACCTCGATGCGAGGATCCTTGTGCCGATATTCATCCAGGATCGCCGGAGAAAGGTCGGTGGATCCGTCGTCGATGCAGATGATCTGGATGTCGACAAGACTCTGCTCGATGATGCTGTCCAGGCACTCTCGCAAGTACTTTTGAACGTTGCATATGGGAACAAGGATGCTGACCGCACAGGTATCGCTCATGAAATCTGCCTCAGGAGTTGTCGTTTGCATACCTGCTTATGGTAACAGGCTCAACCATTAATGGTAACAGGACGCACCGCCCCGCGCGATGGGCGCCCAGCAGGTACAAGGGGCGCAAGATCGCGCCCGCGGGACCGCAACTCGGCGATCCAAATGAGATGGATACTCAGCATAGTGAGTGATTTTGCTCAGTGTATTGAGTGATTTTGCTCAGTACACTGAGCAAAATTACCGCAGCAAGGGGTTGACTCAATGAATGACCCTCCTCGTGCGCCTTATAGGGCAAACGGGAACCGGAAACTATACCCCCATCGAATACACCGCTATGCCGCACAGGATCAGCGCCAATGCGGCAACCTTCTTGCGGGTGAGCTTTTCCTTGAATATCACCACGCCGAAGAGCGTCACATAGAGATAGCTCGACGCTTCAAGCACCGGTCCATACGACAGCGGCACGACCTGGTAGGCAAAAATGCACATCAAAGTGGTGAGGACGAACAACGAATAAGCGAAGACCACCGGAAGGTTCAGATACTCTCGCAGACGTGAGGAATAAGTCTTCTGCGCCGCCTTTTTCAAGATGACCTGGGAAACCGAGCCGATGAAGGTGCTCAGCAAGATCACGCCGGCATACAAGGCGAGCGTCTCATTCATGGCCGTCACCCCGCTCTGCCTCAGCGGCGCCGGTGCCCTGCGCCGCGCCAGCCGCATCGATCACGCGCTGCTTCGCCGCTTCAACATCGGCCTGGGAAAACAGCGCCACGCCAACGACGATCATCGCAGCGCCCACGATTTTGGGAACCGTGATGGGTTCAAGGAAGAACAGCGCGCCCCAGATAATGCCCCATACCACCGTGACGGCCTTGTTGGAAAACGCCGTGGTGAGGTCCATGCGCTTCAAAATCTGCTGCCACCCGATGGCGTACATGCCCAGCAGCGCGATAAGCGCTGCATACAGCAGGCAAAACTGCCAACTCAAAAACGGCACGCCCGCCGCCGTCTTGCTCACCAAGCCGCTCAGGGAATACACCATGAGCAGCAGATGAAGCGCGAAATATTGTTTCAGCTTACCGGACACGACATCACGCTTTCAGAAAACGAGGACTCCCCGATGATCGCCAGCTTGATCATGCCTGTTTCTTTCGCTTGCGGGGCGGTACTCGCGAGCCTCACTGGCCCAATTTGGAATACTTCTTTTCAGTAGCTTCCTTGGAAGGCCGCCACCATTGCTCGTTGTCGCGATACCACGCAACGGTACTAGCCAAACCTGCAGAAAAATCGGTATGCTTCGGCATCCAGCCCAGCTCCTGACGGAGCTTCGACGAGTCGATGGCATAGCGCCGATCGTGCCCCGGACGATCGCGCACCCAATCGAAGTCATCAGGATCTTTTCCCATGTCTTTCAGAATGGCACGAAGCACCTCAATGTTGCTCTTTTCACCATCAGCGCCGATGAGGTACGTTTCGCCCATACGCCCCTTGGTCAGAATCGTCCAAACCGCACTGGAATGATCCTCGGTGTGAATCCAATCGCGCACGTTGCGGCCGTCGCCATAAAGCTTGGGACGAATCCCGCAGAGAATATTCGTGATCTGGCGCGGAATGAACTTCTCAACATGCTGAAACGGCCCGTAGTTGTTCGAGCAATTAGAAATCGTGGCACGCACGCCATACGTACGGCACCACGCCCGCACCAACAGATCGGACGATGCCTTGGTGGAGCTGTAGGGGCTTGACGGATGATACGGGGTATCCTCGGTGAAACGAGCCGGGTCATCAAGGGCCAGGTCGCCGTACACCTCGTCGGTCGAAATGTGATGGAAGCGCACGTCATGCTTTCGCGCAGCTTCAAGCAACATGTACGTCCCCTGGACATTGGTGCGAAGGAACGGCGCGGGGTCGGCGATCGAATTGTCGTTATGGGATTCGGCGGCAAAGTGCACCACCGCATCAACACGCGCGAACAGGGAGTCCACCAACTCCGCATCGCAAATATCGCCTTTAACGAACTCCAAGCGGTCTTCGGGAATGCCCGCAAGGTTCTCCAAGTTGCCGGCGTACGTGAGCGCGTCAAGGACAACAACGTGAACAGCAGGCTGGTTGTTCACCACCCAATGAACGAAATTAGATCCAATAAAACCTGCGCCGCCCGTTACGAGAAGACGCTCCGGCATAAACGATTCTGTCATGAACCAAGCTTTCTCGATTGCCTACAGATGCTTTTCTGCGGTGGCGATGAGGTATTGGCCATAGGCCGTTTTCTTCAGACCTTCGCCGAGCCGCAGCAAATCAGAAGCATCGATGAACCCACGGCGATACGCGATTTCCTCGATGCAGGCGATGTAATACCCCTGGCGAGACTGAACCGCCTCCACGTATTCGGCCGCCTTCAGCATACCTTCCGGCGTGCCCGTATCGAGCCACGCCATGCCACGGCCCATCAGCTCGACCTTGAGCTGGCCCTCCGCAAGGTAGGCATTGTTGATGGACGTGATTTCAAGCTCGCCACGCGCAGACGGCTGCACGGATGCCGCGATGTCGCACACCTGGTTGTCATAGAAATACAAACCAGGCACAGCGTAGTTGCTCTTAGGATGCTCGGGCTTTTCCTCGATTCCCACGACGCGACGATCTTCGTCGAACTCCACGACGCCGAAGGCGCGGGCATCACGCACCGGATAGCCGAATACCAAAGCACCACCTTCGGATTCGACGCGCGCCATACCGCTTTGTAGGATGGCGGTGAGATCTTGGCCATGAAACATGTTGTCGCCTAGCACAAGCGCCACCGAATCATCGCCGATGAAATCACGCCCGATAAGGAACGCCTCGGCGAGGCCACGCGGCTTTTCTTGCACGGCATAGGAAAGAGACATGCCAATGTCGGAACCGTCGCTCAGAAGCTTTTCGTAGCTGGAAACATCCTCGGGCGTAGATATGATCAAGATCTCGCGAATGCCCGCAAGCATCAAAACGGAGAGCGGGTAATACACCAGCGGCTTGTCATAAATGGGCAGCAGTTGCTTCGACACCGCTTTTGTTATGGGATAGAGGCGCGTGCCACTGCCTCCTGCCAAAATAATGCCTTTCACAAGAACCCCCTTGTTATCCAAACCGTCACGCCCAAGCAGCATCAGCCCATAAGCACGCTGCCCGATTCATTATAGTCACGCCGCACGCCGCAAGCAGCTCAACGCATATATAGCGCCCGCCCACCATCAGCGGCCCAATACTTAGGCGGGAGCGGGTGAGTCGGAACAGGTCGCAGACGATTCCGTCTCGAGATCGACCCAACGACCGCTCTCCAATTCACGCTTGTAGTCTTCCATCATGGCAACGTAGTCGACGTACTCGGGAACGAAGCCGAAATCATTCCGCGCTTTGGTCATGTCGAACAAATACGACGGCGTGTTGTTCGGTTTATCGGGACGATACACGATCTTCGATTTCTTCTCCCCAGAAAAGACCTCTATGACCGCCCGCGCCTGATCCTCAAGATCGAGAGGAACCCCGCTCGCCATGTTGTACAGGCCGTAGGTCTTATCGCTTTGCAAGGCCAACAGGAACGCCCGCGCAACATCCTTAACGTAGATGATGTCGCGCGAGATATGGGGATCCCCCCACAGCTCAATATCCTCGCCTTTAACCGCTTGCTCAATGAACGTCTGAATGCCCGATTTGTACGGTTTCCCATCCACCAGGATCGTCCCATGCGGGCCAACCCCATACACGGGCGGAAAGCGGAATACGGCACCCTGTAAACCATGCTGCTGGTTGTAGTATTCGATCACGTCATTAGCCGCATTTTTGCTGATGGTATAGACGGCATGATCTCCCGTGAATTTAAAGTTGCGGGGCTCGTCTTCCGTGATCGGATAGCCCTTGCCCCACGCCCCCGACACGTCGCCATACGTTGTGGCGCTGATGATCTTCTTGATGCCGCTGCGCCGACAATACTCCAAGACGTTGACCGTCCCGATCGTATTGACGCGGAAATAGTCGGCTGCGTTTTCTTCGTCCTCCAGATTGGCGGTGGCGTTTGCCGGCAGCAAACCCGCCAACAGGATCACCCCGTCAACGAGGCTACCCCTCCCCGGCAGCTGTGCGAAGTCCTCAGGGTGAGTGATATCGAGCTTCACAAAGTGGGCGCCCATCTTCTCGATTGCGAGGCGGAGCCGCTCATTGCGCCCCGTTGCAATTACCTGGATGCCGTTTTTCACCAGCTCATCGATCACATACATGCCAATGAAACTCGTTCCCCCGACTACCACTATCACGCTACCGCTCATCTCCATTCAGGTCGTATTGGACGACGTAGAGCGGTCGCCCCTTCACCTCGCTGAAAATATTCCCAACGTACAAGCCGACGACGCCCACGGCTGATAAAATCAGTCCGCCCATAAGGAACACCGAAGATATCAAACTTGTCCAGCCTAACACCACATCGCCAATCACCAGTTTTCTGATGACGCTGTACAGCAGAAACAGAAAAGCGCAGAACGCAATGAAAAAGCCCAGATTGATCGACAGTCTCAGAGGCTTGTTAGATTGGGACGTTATCAGCTCAAACGCCATCGAGAGCTTCCTACGGAAGGTGTAGGACGACTCTCCTGAGAAGCGCTCATCGCCTTCAAGCTCAAGAGCGGTCTGACGAAATCCAAGCCACTTAATGAACATCGTGTAGCCGCGATTGTGCTCACGCATGCGACAGTAATTTTCGATCACCACGCGCCGCGAGATGCTGAAGTTGCACAGCGAAGCGTCGTAATCACCATCGGTGAAATATTCATACACCTTGTAAAACGTCCGGGAAAGGATCTTCGTCATCACGGAGTCCTTGCGAGCGATGCGCTTCGCGAAGACAACGTCGAAGCCCTCCTGGGCTTTCTCATAAAGTTGGGGGATTGATTCCGGACGGTCCTGAAGATCGCAGTCCATGACAACGACCCAGTCGCCTTTGCACGCATCGAGCCCAGCCGTGATGGCCCTGATCTGCCCAAAATTTCGCGAGAGCTTTATTCCGTGAACCCTTTTGTCCAGGGCGCAAAGCTTAGCTACTTCTTCCCATGAATTATGCGGATCGCAATCGTCTACCAAGATGAGCTCAAAGGTTTTTCCCATGCCCTCGATCGTTTCGGACACGCGCCTATGCAACTCAGGAAGGGCCTCCTTGCAGCCATACACTGGCACCACAACTGAAAAATCCATCAACCCGTTCCTTATAATTTCGATCCTGCTATCTTTAATGATTGTCGCACATCCGCTTTGATGCGGGCTGACGGAAAACGCAGAGCATGCGGGCAACGCGCCAACAACAAAAACTTGGCTGAAGGGCCTTCGCTCCATCGGCTTTAACGGAACGGATTATCTCACCAATGCAAAACAAGATGCTTCGCAACAACTACAGCATCGTCATAGTGGCGGCGTACCTCGCGGTCGTCGCCGTTTATGCCCTCGTCCGCGGCGATAACATGTGGTTTCAGATACATGACAACCTCGATTCGAACATGGCGTATTTCAAGATGCTTGCAGACAACAACGCATTCTGGGATTCGAATGCCATCGTCCCCTTCTTGGGCGGGTCGGTTCATGCTTCATCGCTCTCATCGCCCCTCAAATTAGAAACCGCCGCCTACCTCTTTTTCCCTCCGAACGTAGCGCTCGTCGTAAACCACCTCGCTTCGGTCGTGATCGCGGTTGCAGGAGGGGCCCTCCTCGGCCGCGACATCCTCAAGGATCGCTGGGGCAAGTTCAAGCATCTTGTCGTGCTCATCAGTTTTGCGTACGGGATCATGCCGGTGTTCCCAACGACCGAGATCGGGATGGCATCGCTTCCTCTGCTTTTTTGGATGCTCTATCGCCTCTACATGTTCAAAGACTGGCGCATGTTTGCTGGCATATTCCTCTATCCCACCCTCTCTTCTTTCGCCCTTTTCGAGATATTCGTTTGCGGCTATCTCTTGCTATTCTTCGTGATCGCCTCACTCGTCAAAAAGGCTCCTGTCTGGCGAATCCCCCCTCGCCCTCTTTGCCTTTATTGCCGGCATGGTTCTTTTCGACTGGAGCACCTTTCAGTCATTCCTCCTATCTGGCGAACCTTCCATCAGGGGCAGTATGCAAACCGCCGACGTTTCTTTTCTCCACTGCATGAAAGACGCGGTCACGGTGTTCTTCTTCAGCCAGTATCACAGTGCCTCGTCCCATCTTTTCATCGCCCTTCCCGTTTGCTGCATCTACGTGGTCTATCTGAATGTGCGCTACCTCAGGTCGAAGGACGTGAAGGGGATTCTCAAAGACCCCTTTAACTGGCTTTTCGTTTGGTGCGTCTTCAATTCGTTCATGTATGGGCTGAACGAATGGCCTGCCTTCAAGCTGTTCATCCAGAACCACCTTTCGCCGCTCAGCGGATTCAGCTTTGCCCGAACGCTTTGGTTCAATGGGTTTGCCTGGTATTTCATGCTCGCTATCGCGCTCGTGCGATTCGCCGGATCAATGCCCGCCTGGCGCAAGGTTTTCGCGACCATAATTGCCGGAGCAGCGGTAGTGTGCGTCGCGCTCACACCGCAAACCTACAACCACATCCAGCTCCAAATAGCCAACCTCTACAAGGAATCGACCGGCCAGGCCACCGACTTCACCTATTCCGAATTCTATTCAACCAAGCTGTTTGACCAGATAAAACAAGATATCGGCTACGACCACGAATGGTCTGTCGTCGTAGGCATGCACCCGGCAATAGCCGAATACAACGGCATCGCCACCTTGGATGGCTATCTATCGACGTATCCGCAATACTACAAAGACGAGTTCTCTCAACTGATGGCTCCAGAATTCCAGGTCAATCCAACCGACAAGCAATACTTTGAAAGCTTTGGAGGACGTGCGTACGTATTCAATTCAGAGTTGTCTTACGCGCCAACCAAAGAACCCTTCGATGGGGCGATCGAGCTTCGCATCGATCCGTCTGTCTTCCGCGCGATGAACGGCACCTACGTCTTTTCGCGAGCCGCAATAACCAATGGCGCCGACCTGGGGCTCGACTTCGTCGGCGAATACTCCGACCCCTCATCTCCTTATCGGATCTTTGCATACAAGACCGCAGCACAAGAATAGAGGGAGGCGGTTGAATCTTGCCCAACCACCTCTTCCGCTGCAAGTCCAGCCACAGATCCTTCGTGCGATCAGGGCCTCTCGGACCGGTTCCCCGACGATTCTATTGTAGGATTTGCAGTAGCGCGAGCAGCAGCAGAGATGTCAGGTTCAGCTACTCGTCCCACATGCCCGCACCTGCAGACAGAGACAGTGCTCAGCCACCGTTGACGGAGCCCATTGAGAAAGAGAGGACGGAGCGCAATGCAATTCGAGCTCAAGCTTTTCGATACAACTCTTCTTGAATTTCAGTGCGACCCCAATGCTGCCGACCCCCACATCACGATCACCCATGTCACCGACAGCGAACGCAAGCTCCTGCCCCTAGGACTCACCGCCACTAACAAGGGGCTTGAAACGTGGATCAGCAGACGCGTCATCCCCAAGAACCGCGCCTACATGCAGAACCTGCTCGCCAAGTGCGGACTGTCAGCCAATAGGCCCATGGCAATCATCTCCGCCTCCAAAGGCTTGTCGCTCAATGACAGCTATTGGATCGTGCCGAAGGAGCTTAACGCGACCTTTTCCCAATACAACCTTTACGACAACCCCATCAGCAACGTCCTTTCCCAAATCGTCTTCACCGGCCATGGCAGCCAAGTGAGATCCTCCTTCCTTTCGAGCCCCGAGTTCACCACCAACGGCATGCTCGCCAAGTGCTGGCGTCGCAAAAGCGGCGTGATCAGCCTTTGGAAATCAGGGACCGAAGGCGCGGCGAATGCAGGAAACGAGCCCTATTCCGAGTTCTATGCCTACCAGGTAGCGCATGCCCTAGGACTCAACGCCGTGCCGTACGATCTACATAGATGGAAGGGACGGCTCTGCTCGTCATGTGAGCTGTTCACCTCTAAAGAAGTGGCCTTTGTCCCCATGTCAAAGCTGATCGGCGACGGGGGCATCGCAGCCGTGGAGCAACGTTGCGCTGAGCTGGGAAAAGATTATTCCGAAGCCCTGTACGACATGATCTTGTTCGACGCGCTGGTCTGCAACACCGACCGCCATCTCGGCAATTTTGGAGTGCTGGTCGAGAGTCGAACCAACACGATAACCGAGCCTGCTCCCCTCTTCGATCATGGCAATGCGCTTTTCCCCTTCGCCTTCGGGGAAGACTTAGAGAGCGACGAGGCGCTCGGCAGATATGCGGCCACCCTCGCACCAGCCCTTTACGATGACTTCTTCAGCATGGCGCAAGCCCATCTGACGCCAGCGCGACGTAGCAAGCTGAGAAAGCTCTTGGACTTCCGTTTCACAAAGCATCGCTCGGTGAAGAACCTTCCCGACAAACGGCTGAGGCTTATCGAGGGCCAGATAAAACAGCGTGCTCGGCGGCTTCTAGACTAGGGCTCGCGCAAGTCTGAGCCCGCCAACGTGAAGAACACCGGCCTATCGCTCAGACTCGTCAGGCGCAGCGTCCTTTTCGTGCTCTTCCCCTTCGCGCTTGTCGTTGCGGTAGCGCTCGAACTTCTCCACCGCTAGCTGCTGGGTGAGCTCCTTGATGCGCGTATCCGCCTGAGAAATGCGCATGCTCATGTTGAAGCTCTGGATGAGCAGCACGAAGATGAAAAAGAGGAACACGAAGTGCACCGGGGCATCCGTGCCAGCCAAGCCCGAGATCCAATAGAACACGTCGGGGAAAATGCTGAAGATCAGGATCAGCACCGCCAGACAGAACCAGAAAATGGAGTCCTCGAGCTTCACCTTGGAGCTGCGCACCTTGCGAAGAATGAAGATAAGGGTGACGAGGGAGACGGCAAACAGCAGGATTCTCAATTCAGGAGTCACTTTCCTTCGCCCCCGATCCCTTTGCGAACGAGCTGCATGAACAGAATCGAAATGGACATGCGCAGCATGTACATCGCGGACGTCCATGGATTCAGATAGCTTTCGCCCGCCGTGCGGTCGACCATGTGAACCGGCACCTCAACGACTTTCGCGTGGGCGCGTTTGATGAGGTACGACACGGTATCGGGCTCGGGACCGAAGTTGAGGCCGCGCGCCATCAACTCGATCATGCGCGCATTGAACGCGCGCATGCCCGACGTCGGGTCCTTGATCGTCTTGCCCGTCGTGAGCTTGATGGCAAATTGGATCAGATTGCTGCCCAGCATGCGCATGGACTTCGGCTTTTTCTGCCCAACGAAACGAGAGCCGATGGCAATGTCGTTGTCCTTGACAGCGTCCTCAAGAGGCTTGATGTACTCGGGAAGATGCTGTCCGTCCGCGTCGAACTGGATGGCGCAGTCGTATCCGTGGCGATAGGCGTACTTCATGCCAGCCTGGAAGGCACCCACAAGCCCCAAATTGGTGGACAGATCCAAAAACGGATACTCGTTTTCGCGGCACACGCGCACCGTGCCGTCCTTGGAGCCGTCATTGACCACGATGAAGTCGACCTCGGGCGCTTCGCGCTGAACTGACTCGACCGTCGTCTCCAACGAGCCCTCCTCGTTGTAGGCAGGTATGATGAGCAGTGTTTTCACTTGGACCTTTCAAGCACGCTAAAACTCACCGTATTATACGCCAGGCCTGCAGTGAGGGAATGGAGGCACCGGCAACTTGAAAAGGCGCCGGGACTCTTGCCGTACAATAAGAAAGACTTTACGCGCCGCTTCATTTCGGAGGTGCCCAACGTGGCCGAGAAAACCGTCAGCATCATCGTTCCTTGCTACAAGGTGGAGAAGTATTTGCCGCGGTGCCTCGATTCTCTCGTTAACCAAACGCAACCGAATATCGAGGTGATCTGCATCAATGACGGATCGCCCGATGCCTGCATCGACATCTTGCGCGGCTACGAGCACGACTACCCCGACACCGTCGTCGTCATCGATAAAGAGAACGAAGGCGTTTGGCGAGGCCGCTGGGATGGCATCCGCATCGCACGCGGCGAGTACATCGGCTTCATCGACAGCGACGACTACGCCGCGCCCAACTTCGTCGAGAGCCTCTATGCGGTTGCTAAGAAAAACGATGCGGTGCTCTCGGTTGGCGGGTTTGAGCGCGTCGATCTGGACACGGGCAAGGTGCTCTCGACGGAGATGTGCCAGCCACGCCCCGATTTCGTTATCGAAGACGAGCCCGGTCGCCTGGTTGAGCTCAACGGCGCCCCGTGGAATAAGCTGTTCCGTGCCGACATCCTCAAAAACATGCGCGATCTGGACAACCCGCCTGCGGTGTTGGACGACCTCGTCTTTCACCTGCTCGCCTATTTGGACATGAAGGGGACGGTGGCGTTCACGCCCGAATGCCTTGTCCATTACATGGTGCGCAGCGACTCGATCATCAACACCATCACACCCGAAAAGCTGCAGACGGGTTATGACGCGTTTTTGACGGTGGAGAATTACTACACCGAAGCCGGCGCTTCAAACGAGCTCATGCAGGCGCTCGACGCCATGGCGTTTTTGCATCTGGGCGTGTCCATGCTCTACCGCGAGTCATGCTACAAGGACGTGAATCTCGGCGCTAGTGTGAACCGCTGCACCGAATTCCTGGATGCAAACTTCCCCACCTGGAAGAACTCTCCCTACATCAATTCCGCCTACGCCAAGAAAAACGGCGGCGCTTTCAAGAAGCTGCTGTTCGCGCAGCGGATGTACAAGGCTCATCTGATGGGCCCGCTGCTGGCGTGCTATCGCTTCTTGATCGATCGGCTGAAGATCGATGTGAAGTGGTAGGAAGGGCGCCCCACGGAATCAGGTAAACGACATGCCCAAGATCTCTCTCATAATCCCCGTCTACAATGCCGAGCGGTATCTGGCCGAGACGCTGGATTCGCTGCTCGACCAAACGTATCACGATCTTGAGCTTGTGTGCGTGAACGACGGATCGCACGACAACTCGTGGGAGATTCTGCAGCGCTACGCCGCACAGGACAGTCGCGTCGTCCCCATCGACCAGCCTAATCAAGGAGTCTCCGTCGCACGCAACACCGGCATCGCCCGGGCAACTGGCGATATCATCATGTTCGTCGATGCTGACGACAAGCTCGTCCCTACCGCCTGCGCAGTCGTTGCTGGCGTCTTTGAGGATCCCGATGTCGAGGTCTTCACGTTCGGGTTCGAATGCTTCCCCCAAGAGGCGACGCCCCTAGGCATGGAGAAGGAGCAGCGCCCACCACGCAAAACGTACGACGGCTTCCAGGCAAGCCTGCTGTTCGAAGATCACGCACGTCCCTATGCGTGTCGCACTGCACTGCGCCGCAGCTTCGTCGAGCGAGAAAACATCCACTTTGAACCCGGCGTTAAGCTGGGCGAAGACCAGATCATCTACTTCGCCATCTACCCCTTCGCCAGGAAAACGGTCTTGAGCCCTGAACAGCTCTACCGGTATCGCATGGCTGACGCCTCGGCCACCCATACCACAGCCGAGGGCGAGGAGTCGCGACTTAAACGCCTTGAGCAGCATCTTGCCGTCATCGAGGCGATCCTGCGCCTGTGGTCCGAAAAGGGAATGAATGAATTTTGCGCCAGCGAATTGCTGGAATGGTGCATGGACTTCGTGGTCTTCGATATCAACGCGCTGCCAGAGCCTACAAAGCGAGAGCTCTTTACGAGGCTGCTCAACGATTTCGATTCCTACTTCACTGACAAGCCGGAACGCATAGCCAAGCACCCCTCGGCCACCTGGTGTCTCGCCGATATTCGCTCAGCCTTACAGAGCGAGGCTCGAGACCAAACCTATGTGAGCCTGATCCACCTGAGCTTCTTCTACCGCATGCGCTATGGCTTCATTCGCTGTTTCCAGCAAGTATTGATCGGCATGGGCATCCTGAAGAAATGGAAGTAACGGCGCTTTAAAACAGGGTGGCCGCAACTTCATCCGCGTTCGCCAGATCAAACCGCGATGCGACGGAGAGCAGCTCTGAGCCATCCCTATCGGCCGAGGCCAAGGCCTTCGCCCACGCATCTTTCTTATCAAAAGGAAGCCGCGCAACGCTCGACGAAATAACCGAATCGGCTCCCACGCCCTCAGACACCACGCACGGCAACCCGTTGAACTGAGCCTCCAGCATCGCCAAACTCAGCCCCTCGTAAAGAGATGGCATGGCGTACACGTCGAATGCAGAGTAGAAAGCCTGGGCATCCATCTGAACGCCAGAGAAAACGACCGCTTGCAAAACACCAAGTTCAGCGGCGCGCGCCTTCATGGCCTCCCTCAGCGGGCCATCGCCAACACAGAGCCATGTGGCGTCGGGCCGCAATTCTAAAAGCTCCGGCAACAACTCGACCAAAAACATCGGGTTCTTTTGATCATTCAAGCGCCCCATCGTGCCGATAACGAAATTATCCTGAAGACCATATTCTTGGCGCACCATAGCGCGCTTCGTCTCATCAAACGCAAAGCGCGCAGCATCAACCATATTGGGGATGATCCGAAAATCGCGATCACCGTATAAGAACTTCCCCGCACTTTCAGAGCACGCCCAACGTTCCGTGGTCAACCGATTGCACTTTTCTTTGTTCAGAGCAGTGGCGACCTTGGTGATCAGGCGATCCTCCACTCCCGAGTTGTGAATATGCGTGATGCGCCGTTCGATTCCCGCTCGCTTCGCAAACGAAAGCAAGTCGATATTGGCGGCATCGTTCACGTTAAACCAGAGCGCGCAGTATTCTGGCCCATGCTCCGCCATAAACGAACGCAGTTGCCGCTCATATTCGATAGGGTGCTTGATCTTTATCGGAATGACGAAGAAGCGATTCGGGCTCTCGCCCTCGATAAGATCGCGATAATTCTCGGGGTAGTCGTAGCACAGGAAGTCAAACGCCACCTCGTGAATGCGGCTCGCATAGTTGTAGATGACGGCCTCGGTGCCAGCGCGATTATTGGAGAGCCCCCATACGAGAATGCGTTTCATTAAGCTGCCTGGCCTTTCTGTTGCCACATACTGAAATGCGTCATTATCTCGAATAGTGTAAGGCCTTCAGCCCCAACGTCAGGAGCGCTTCTGGCATATGCAACGTTACCCAGTCAACAACACGCATCGCCAGCGATGGCTCCAGCGATCGGTAATCAGGCCATGCTTTCCTGCAGGCGTCCATCAGCTCCTTGCGAACACCAGCGTGCTCGTCGCTGCCCGAAAGATAGCGAATTCCGTAAAAGGCATATTTCATTTCTCGCTTGAACAACAGCGACTCCACAGGCGGATCCTTGGGAAGAGCGGCTCGCAACAGAGGCATCACCGATGAAAACGCCCAGTTTCCGTCAACGATAAAGGCATCCTCGCGCATCGTCAGGCTTGCCTGGTTCTCAACATACACATAGGGACATTGAGGAATATAGGCCACAGAAGTTATCCGATTCCATACTGAGCAATTGAAGACCAGGTCCTCGGAAAACCGGATGGACTCGTCAAGGAACAGGCCCTTTAACAAGGCACGAGAATACAGCCTGTTGCAAAGGTAACCCGCCAAGGGAGAGAAGAGCATATCTTCAAGATACCGTTCAGCATCGACAACGCACGGCTCGGCTGCGATCGGCTCTCGCCTTTTCTGCCCCTCAATCTCCCTGGTCACGCCGCAGCACACCACGGGGACATCGAAATAACTGGCAGCTGTTACCATCTGAGAAAACATACCCGGATCGATGTAGTCATCGCTGTCGACAAAGGCGATGAAATCGCCGCGTGCGACCTTTAAACCTGCATTTCTTGCGGCCGATGGTCCCCTGTTTTCTTCAAAAGCAACCGCCGTTACGCCAGCGAGGCGGGAGGCAAACTCACGACATATCTTGAGACTCCCATCAGCAGATCTGTCGTCGATCAGCACAACCTCCACCTCAACACCCTGCTGAGCAACGATGCTATTAACGCACTTCTCGAGAGATGATTCCGCGTTGAATACCGGGACAATGACACTCACGGTAGGCTTCATATCCATAAAGTTGGCCACTGTCCTTTCGGAATCGACTTAAAGGTGACTGACGCAATTATAATCGGAAGGCAAACGACACCTCGCAGCCAATCGACCTCCCGAATCGAGCATCCATGGAACAGTGGCTTTTCTTTGCCGATACGCCTCTTCAGCTCTACAACGCAACGCTTCTTGCTTCATCGCTGGATCCGCAAGAAGCAAAAGCAGATCTGATGGTCTATAACCAATTCGATAATTCGGACAAACTGATTGGTGCCTACAAATCACTGGGCATATTCCAGGAAGTCATCGAATGCCCAAACCAGAATATCGAAGCCTACCGAGATAACTTCCTTTGGAGTGTTAAGACCGTACTCGGATTCAAAAAGATCGATTTTTCTCAAAGAGGGATTCGTCGCTACGACTACCTGGCGTTGGCCTGCCCCACACCTGCCAATTTCGAGCTTCTCGTCGCGCTACGCAAAGCGAATAAGCGCCTCTCGGTAGTCATGTACGAAGACGGAACCGGCTCCTACAACGGCAACGTCTTCCAACAGCCTTTTTATTTCGACGTGCCGCCCATCGCAACGCCTAACGAATTCTGGTACACGCATTGCCTGCGTTCGTTTTTGTCGCTTCGACCGTTCGGGAGGGTTCGTTACGATATCGAAGCGCTCTACGTTAAAAACCCAAGCATGATGCAGGTCGCCCCCTCCATTCCCGTTAAAAAACTTGAAGGCCGACCCGAGACCATCAAGAAGCTTGCGAAAACGCTCATGCCAGATATGCCTCGTATCCCCGAAGAGGGCGCAGTTATTATTTTGGACATTCCCCGTACGAGCAAGGCGTCACCCGAAGAAAAAGCAATCGACCAGACCATCGAAGCGATCGTCCAGCTAGGTATAACTCCGCTTTTGAGAGAACACCCACGCTCGGTAAAGAAATCCATCTGGGCACCGAAATGCCATGATTTCTCGCAAGGGTTTTGGGAGCTCATCTGCCAGAGCGACCCCAACATTGAAAAGTGCACGCTGATCGGAATCGCATCAACTGCCCAATTAGCGCCTCTCATGGAAGCGGGCAAGAAGCCTTCGCTGCTGTTCCTCTACGAGATCGCACATCAAAACGGGATGGAGGAAGGCGTCTACGAGCAGGCGCAAGCCATGAAAAGACTTGCAGAAAAAGGATACGGAAAAAGCAAGAGCGCCATCCGCTGCCCGAGGTCCGCCGACGAGATCCCAGCATTTCTTGGATAAACGACGCATCGCTCAAAGCCTGACCGAGCAACGTTATTCAGCCGCTCCTATCCCAGCGAAATCGGCGATTGACCAGAGCATGAGAAACAAAGTTGGATGGTTCAGAGCCAAATCCCATTTCAATCGCTCCACTGTAGGCTTTGATCTGATGTAGGGGTTTCTCATCAGATCAAGCCCTCGAGACCTCACGTGGCGGCTTACGTCACGGGCCAGACCGCGCTTTCCTTCCACCCCGCCGCTCGCAAGCGTCGCCATGGTGTTGTACAAGCACAGTCTGCCATAAAGGAAGTCGATCTCGTCTCGATACTGCTCATAGCACCCAAGCCGCTTTGAGTCATCCAAAAACAGGTCGGACGTAGCAAGCCTGTCTTTGATTTTCTTCAGAGACGTTTTTGACAAGGCAGTCGTGGAAGCCGGATGCTGGCGCCATAAGTAAAGGCCATTCGAAATCTGCCCAAGTCGCGAACACCCGATTTTCCAAAACACCCTTGGGGGATTGTCTTCAAAGGAGACGCCTTCGGGAAATGAGCACCCCTCACCCAACAAAAGATCCTTGCGGTAGATGCAGGAGATAATAGGGCATTCCACCAAAAGCATTTCTTTTGTTCGCTGCAATGATGACTCACCAAGGCAATCCACGGGATACGGCACAATCGCCGCTTCAACGGGATTCAGATCCTGGTCAGTCCTTTGGTAAGGAGCGGCAACCATATCCGCACCAGTCTCTAACGCTGCCTGCATTAGAGAGCCATAATAGTCATCGGACACCACGTCATCAGGATCCATGTATCCGATATAGCCCCCACGCGCCATCTCAAGCCCACGATTGCGCGCCGCGCCCTGCCTGCTGTTCTCATTCATCTTGAGGACAGTCACGTTGTCGTAGCCATCGGCGAAATCCAGCAAATCGTTCAGAACGCCACTGGTTGAAGCATCATCAACAAAAACAAGCTCCAAACCTCCTTCAACGTTTTGCCGAGAAAGAGATTGGATACATTCTTCCAAATATGTAGGATCCGTATTATAAACAGGCACAATAATACTCAGCAGAGGCTCTTCGGAAGAAGCCTCCTTCAAAACTTGGTAATCCAAATCCTGCCCCGCTTTCAAGTGCAACCTTTGAAACATGTACCCGATCGTTTGCTTTTATCTACAATAACATTCTGAATCGTCGTCCCCCGTCCTCGAAAGGACGTTCGCAAGGCAATGAGCCTCAACGCTAAGACCGTAACAACCTCATTCTTCTGGTCGTTTCTCGAGCAGGGCGGATCTGCCGTCATAGCACTCGTCGTCCAGATCGTCTTGGCTCGCGTGCTCGCCCCAGAAGCTTTCGGCATTATGGCAATTCTGCTAGTCCTCACAAGCATCGCAAGCACCGTTGCACAAAGTGGGCTAGGGACGGCCCTCATACAGAAAGACGAAGCCACTGCCAAAACGTTCTCAACGGCCTTTTGGCTCAGTCTCGCCCTTGCCGGCATTCTCTATCTCATTATCTTTACTGCAGCCCCCTTCATCGAGAGCCTTTATTCGATGAGCGACCTGGCACTATATCTGCGCATTCTCTCGCTGATCCTTTTCTTTGAGGCCTTCAATTCGATTCAACGCTCTTTCTTTCAGAAAGAAATGAAATTCAAAGAGCTTTTCCGATCGAATTTCACCGCGATCATCGTTAGCGGGGCCCTCGGCATCGCAGCCGCCTTACTTGGAGGAGGTATCTGGGCACTTATCCTGCAAAACGGCGCTCTGGTCATTTGTACATGCCTCATCATGTTTATCCAGAACCCCTGGCATCCGTCTTTCGAATTCGACAAGAAGGAAGCCAAGGAACTTTTTGACTATGGGTGGAAGATTTGCGCAACAGGCGTTCTCAACACCCTCTACACCGGCTTATCCGAGCTGGTGATCGGCAAAGCCATCGACGCAACCAACCTGGGCTACTACAGCCAAGGCAGGAAATGGCCCAACGCCGCAATGAGTGCCGTCTTGAACGCCATTCAAAACGTACTATTCCCCGCCTTTGCCAGCATCAAAAACGATCGCGAAGCTCTGCAGTCAGCCATAAAAACCGCCCTTTCAATGGGAACCTTCGTTTCTGTGCCCATTTGCTTTCTCGCCGCCGTTTTAGCGGAACCCATAGTCGTTCTTCTTCTAACCGAAACCTGGCTTCCCTGCGTTTTGGTGTTCCAACTTGCCTGCATTGGATATGTCCTCTTCTTGCCGCAGGTAGTAAACCTCCGCGTCTATATGGCCCTTGGCGACTCAGCGCTTTATCTGAAACTGCAGATCATCAAGGTGGTTACCGGCATCGTCCTTTTCTGCGGCACCGCCATCGCAACCAAAGACATCTATTGGGTCGCAATTGCAGTGCTGGTTCATACGCTCGTTTGCGTCTTGGTAATCGATATGAACCCTGCCAAGCGAATGCATGGAGTCGCCCGCGGACAGCAGCTCAAAATCATTGTGCCTGCATTTTTGCTTTCGATCATCAGCTCTATAGCCTCATACGCGATGACGGCAACCGGGCTCGATTACTTGCCACTCATGCTTGTTCAAATTGTCGTTTTTGCCGTTGTTTACCTTGCCGGCGCGAAACTCTTCAAACTCGCAGCATTAGATAGCAGCATCGCCCTCGTCAAAGGAATGCTTCAGCGTCCGTAGCATCGCAAACTCGTCGCCTCATTTCCGCTATCATCGCTACAGTAACCAAATTCAACTGGAGGCTTCGATGAAAACCATCGCGGTCATACCCGCACGCGGAGGGTCCAAGGGCATTCCGCGCAAAAACATGAGGCTGATGGCCGGGAAACCCCTTATCAGCTACTCCATCGAAAACGCGCTTGCGTCGCGATTCATTGACGACGTCGTGGTGTCTACCGATTCCGAGGAGATCCTCTCGTATGCCGCGCAGTTTGACGGCGTCACGCCACTGGACAGAGAATCGCAGCTCGCACAGGACGCCGTTACGCTCGACCCCGTCATCTATGATGCCGTGGCGCGCACCGAGCAAGCCAACGGCCTTTCGTACGACGTCGTGGTGACTCTTCAGGCAACATCGCCCCTGCTCACCGTTGACGTACTCGACGCCGCGTTGGAGCGCTTCGCCGAAGGCACCGTCGACAGCCTGATCAGCGTCGTGAACAAGCCGCACCTCAGCTGGAAACCCGGCCCAAACGATTCCGTGGTGCCCGCTTACGAAAAGCGCCTGAACCGCCAACAACTCCCACCCAATTATTTGGAAACGGGCGCGTTTCTGATCGCCCGTCGCGAAGCGGTAACGCCCGACACCCGCCTGGGTGCCCGCGTAGGCGTGTTCGAAGTGCCTGAGGAACAAGCCACCGACATCGACTCCAAGGCAGACTGGGTTGTATGCGAGGCCATGCTCGCTCGCAAGCGTATCGCATTCCGCGTAGATGGCTCGCGCGAGGTTGGCCTAGGGCACGTGTATCGCGCCCTTACGTTAGCCTACGAGCTTACCGAACATGACATAGTATTCATCTGCGACGTCGATCAGCCTTTGGGCATCGAGCGGCTCCATGCAGCCAATATGAAAGTGGTCGAGATCACCTCCGAAAGCGACTTACTCTCCTGGCTTGATGACAACCCCATCGACGTATTCGTCAACGACACGCTCGACACCACCGCCGAATACGTTCGCGCTGTTAAGCAGCGCGTAGGACGATTCGTCTCGTTTGAGGACATGGGTCCTGGCGCCGCCGAGGCAGATGCCGTGGTAAATGCCATCTACGAGGGAGCTTCTCCCAACACGAACGCCTATTCCGGTAGTCGTTACGTGTGCTTGCGTGACGAATTCCTAGCGGCAACACCCTCAGACATGACGGAGCGAGTGAACCGCATTCTGGTCACGTTCGGCGGTACCGACCCGCTGCGCCTGACCGAGCGTCTCTACCGCATCGCCCGCAAGTGGGCAGCGGAACCCGACGCACCCGCATTCGATTTTGTGCTGGGTCCAGGCTGCAACGCAGAGGGGGTCGAATCCGCACCGGAGCTCAACATCGAGGTTGCGCGCGACGTGAAGCGCATGAGCGACCACATGAAGCACGCGCAGCTGGCCGTATGCTCGCAAGGACGTACCACCTTCGAGCTAGCGGCCATGGGAACCCCCGCGCTGGTGCTAGCTCAAAACGAACGCGAGACGCTTCATTCGTTCGCTCAGATGGGCAATGGCTTCATCAACTTAGGGCTAGGCTCTGAAGTATCGGACGCTGACGTTGAATCTGCTTTAAGGTGGCTCGTCGGGGCAAGCACCGTGCGTGCTGAAATGCGCGGGCGCATGCTGGCCAACGACCTGCGCTCAGGTATTGCAAGAGTAAAACGAATCGTGTTGGGAGAGACGCTGTGAGCAAACTGACAGACCGCATCGAATCGGGTAAGTTCACCCTTATCGCCGAGGTGGGCGTGAATTACTACGACATCGCCGCTCAGCGCGGCATTTCCAACATGGAAGCCGCAAAGCTCATGTGCCATGAGGCCAAGAATGCCGGCGTCCATGCCGTAAAATTCCAAACCTATAAGGCCGAGACGCTAGCCGCAAAGGATTCCCCTAGCTACTGGGACACATCCGAAGAACCCACCACCAGCCAGCGCGAGCTGTTTAAGAAGTTCGATTCATTTGGCGAGCCGGAATATCGCGAGCTTGCAGAATACTGCCGCAGCATTGATTTGGACTTTTGCTCCACGGCCTTCGATTTCGAAAGTGCTGATTATCTGGAACCGCTGATGGACGTATACAAGGTCTCGTCTTCAGATCTCACCAACCTGCCTTTCATCGAATACCAAGCCAAAAAGGGCAAACCCATGATCATGAGCGTGGGCGCCGGCGATCTGGAAGAAATGCGAGCTGCCGTGGCAACGGTGCGCAAGGTGAGTGACGCGCCGCTGGTGCTGTGCCACTGTGTGCTGGAGTACCCCACGCCCTATTCCGACACGAACCTGCGCCGCATCGCTACCCTGAAGGAAGAATTCCCCGATCTGATCATCGGATACTCCGACCACGCCAAGCCCGATGCCTGTGCCGACGTCATCAAGACAGCCTACATCTTGGGCGCTCACGTGGTTGAAAAGCATTTCACGCTGGACAAGACGCTGCCCGGCAATGATCATTACCACGCCATGGATCCGGATGACGTGCGCAAGATCGTCAATGGCGTAGCATTCGTGGAAAAGATCATGGGCAACGGAAATCTGGGCTACTCCGACACCGAGCAGGCTGCCCGCACCAACGCCCGACGTTCTATCGTGAGTTCCGGCGCTATTGCCGCCGGCACCGCAATCACGCGCGACATGTTGACCTTCAAACGCCCCGGAACGGGCATCTCGCCTAGCAGGATCGACGAAGTGGTGGGCGAGATCGCCGCCATCGACATCGCTGATGACACGATCCTGCGAGATGAAATGCTAAAGTAAACGCCCCTCATCCGACCGATAAAGCGAGAAAGCCCGCTCCGTGAGCGGGCTTTCTCTTGCATCGTGGCTACTTCCAGAACGCTAGTTGTAAATCACAACGCGCGTGCCTCCGCCGATGTTGTTGTAAATCCACTGAGCATCCGGCACCGCAAGCCTGATGCAGCCATGGGATAGATTCTGCCCAAGCTCGTTATTCGAAGCCAGAATCGTATGGAAGAAGTACCCGCCATATATCTGGGTCGCATAACGCGCACGACTATCGGTGCTCAGGCAAGGCTTTTTATAACCCGTGGTTTGGTAGGACCCCGTGATGGTGGGCGTCGACCAAGCGCCCGTCACGCAGCTGAACCATTTGACCGCTCTCCAGTTATACCGAGAGCCGCTGAAAATGCCCACGCGATGGGTCGAACGATCAACCATGATCAGATAGCCGGTTCCGCTCCAGTATCCTTGGGCCCTGCCAGCCATATCGCTGATGAAGGGATTATACGTGGTGCATTTCCCATTCGACCCAAAGTTGTACGACACGCCGTCAATGGTGTGCCACCCCGTGTAGCGGATGCCATTGGAGGGGAAATATGACCAGGAACCGTCGGCGCCCCAACGCAGCCATCCCTTGTTGTACATGGCGCAGTTGTCATCGAAGTAATAGAACTGCCCGTTGATGGTCTGCTCCCACTTCACGGCACGCATGGTACTCGGGTTGATGTAATAGGTCTTGCCCTTCCAGTTTTGCCAGCCTGAGGCCATCACGCCGTCGGAGCCGTAAAACGACTTGGTTCCGTCCTTGCCCCACGTGATGAGGCCCACATACATCGAGCAATCGGAGTCGAAGTAGTACTGCTTACCGTCGATGGTCTGCTCCCACTTAACGGCCCGATGCGTTACCGGATCGATGTAGTACTTCTTACCTTTCCAAGTCTGCCAGCCGCCATCGACCATCACGCCATCAACACCGAAGAACGACGTGGTCTTGTCCTTGTTCCAGGTCAACGGGCCGGTATACATCGAATAATCCCAGTCGAAGTAGTAGAACTTGCCGTCGATCGTCTGCTCCCAGCGCTTGCCGTGGAACTGGTTGGCCGGGTCGAAGTAGTAGCGCTTGCCG
>CAVCDZ010000069.1:56326-62504 GCA_963601095.1 Oscillibacter sp. MSJ-31
GCTGAGGTAGTAGGTCTTGCCGTTGTCGGTTCGCCAGCCGGAGACCGCCGCGCCGTCGGAGCCGAAGTAGGACTTGCTCCCGTCGCTGTTCCACGTCAGCCAGCCGTCGTTGTACATCGTGCAATCTTCGTTGAAGTAGTAGAACACGCCGTCGATCCACTGTTCCCACTTCACCGCAGCACCATCGGAGCCGAAGTAGTACGTCTCTCCCCCGATGGACTTCCAGCCCTTGGCCATGTTGCCTGCGGAGTCATACCAGTACTTCTTGCCGTTGACCTCTTTCCACGAGCCATTGTCCAAGTACCCGAGACAATCTTTCAGCTCGTTCTTGTAGCGATTTTGCCATCCCTTCCAGTATTGCGACTGATTGGGATAACGCTTTGCGACGTTGTTCACCACATAGTTGCAAAGCGTTGTGACGAATTCGACGTCGGTCATCGAGTCTTTGATTCCCGAATTCTTGTAAAACCAGTTAGCGCCGTAGTACTCGCCCTGTTTTATATAGGCCGCTCCGCCGCCCTTGCCAAACAGGTTGGTCATACCCCACACCAGGCCCTTGATGCAGTCGGGGCGATCATCGATGTTGATGCCCATTGCCTTGAGCGCTTTGCGGACGCCATCGGACGCATCGTAATATTCGCTGTAAGCCCATCCGTTTTGAAGCTGAGAGAACTCCGACGGATTGGCCTTGTAGGCAGCATGCCATGCGGTGTTCAGGTCATTGCCGAGCTGGGTGAACGAGCCGTTGGATCGAGTGGCGCCGCTCACATCCCAGCCATAGCGATCGCCGATGATTTTAAGGCAGCTGTAGCGGCTCGGGTTGTAGTTGTAGACCGCCTTGAGGAAATTGCCCAGCCCATAGCGATTATCGAACTGGAAATAACCCATGGCGTGATAGCCGTCGCCTGAGCTCAGCCCCTGATCATAATTTGCGCTACTTTCGTACTTGCAGAAATACAGCATCTCGCTGCTGAAGGACATGGGTGAAACGCTCGTCACTGACCGTGAGTACAGGCTGATCCCGCCGTTTTGAGGGTACAGCTCATCGACTAGATTGGGGTCGTCAACGCCTTCGGCCCAAAGGTCGGCTCTATCCGCTTCCGCAGAAACGTCTTGAGGGGCAGCGGATTCCTCGGTTTCCTGGGTTTCGTACGCGTCGTCAGAGCCAGTTGACTGATCTTGCTCTACGTCATTCGATGAGCTCTGCTGGTCAGAAGAATCTGTCGCGTCTTCGGCATCGGTGGTCTTGCCGCCAGCTTCCGCGCTCGAGCCCGCTGACTCGGTTGCCGTCGACGTATTGTCCGAGCCCGCCTTGGCAGAATCGTCTGATTCTGGTTGCGACGTGGTGGAACCGTCACGCTCATCCGCATGCGCAATCGCCGGAGTAATGGGGGCCATGCCAAACGCGAGAACGGCGGATAAGGCAACTCCAGCGGCGGCGCGGCTGGATTCAGCAACCACGTCGGTCGACTTTATTTGCTTGATGATGAGTTCGCCCTTGGTGGGCGCAGCGTGCTGCGGTTTACGGCCGGATTTGCTTCGCATTGATTCTCTCCCGAAATAATCGGGGACGAAAGTCACCTGTCCCCTAGTGCCTCACAATGCCAATATTCGACAGTACACGAGCACAGACCCCTTTAAGAAACTATTCATTTTTTGATCAGAGGTTTTACATAGCGACAAGCCAATGCGACAGCACGGCTCAGCGAGGCGCATAATCCGAAAGTTCCCTCAGAGATGCTCGGGAGCCTCTTCGATGGTACTCTTGCGCAGCTCGCATCTGAGGCAATAGCTATTTTAAGAATTAAATTCGCCATGATTATTTAATTCTTAAGCTACCTACCCACCCCTAAGAATTAAAAAACGCCCCTCAATTTAATTCTTAGAGGCGCTTTTCTCGTTTTTGCTTAAGTTCTTTATTCCTTGCCGGCTAAGATGAGCCCCCTGGGAGATTCTTTCTATTAAAAGAAGAGTACGGCTCCCCGACCCTTGGTCATCCTGTCCGACAGAGGAAAGCATCCTCGCGCCAAGCCCGCTTTACCACGCTCAAGCGCAGGGGCTCTACGTCTTCATGTATTCCTTGATGGCACGGGCGTGCGTCTCTTCGTCGCCTGTCTCCATCCACTCCTGGATCAGAGCCACATACCGCGCTCGATGATAGCGTTTGATAAGGCTACGAATGAGCATGACGATGGCTGTCAGAAAAATGGCGACCGTCCCCGAAAAGCTCATGACAAAGATCATTGTCATCATGGCGCATCCCCCCAACGCTCGATAATTCACGCCTGGTCAATTGCGCAATTATACCAGGTCATATGCTTGTTTATGGTTCGTTGGTGGCGTTCGACAAGAAAGACCGGACCGTTCTGATCGGTCGCAGGAGCCGCATGCCAATCTACTGCTTCAGCCGCCATGAAAAGCCGTAGCCGCACACCCATTGCAAATGCCTTCACAATGAAGACGACGGCGCGAGGAAACGCCTCGGTCTGCCGCCGAAAAAGCGAACGATGGTTGAGCACGTTCGGACTATCTGAGGCAATAGGAACCGGCGGTAGGTAGCGCAAGAATGGGAGCGCGCCCGAGAGGGAGGTCCCGGTTCAAATCCGGGCAACCGCCAATCAAAGCCGTCCTCATGGGCGGCTTTTCTCATGCGAGCCCTTCTGGCCCCAATTTCAATCCACGCCCCGTTGTGGGGAGCGACCCCGTCGATCGTCTCGGGCAGGTCGATGCCATGATTTCAATCCACGCTCCCCTTGCGGGGAGCGACGGCAGGTAGGGGTTCTGATCCTGCCTGTGCTCCATATTTCAACCCACGCTCCCCTTGCGGGGAGCGGTTACCAGCTATGCCAGCGCCGCAACTTTCGGGAGAGAAGAAACGTCGAACGTCTTGAGCTGGTACGTCGACTCCAAATTGAGCCAGAAATCGGGCGTGGTGCCGAGAGCTCGCGAGAGCAGCAACGCCATCTCAACGGATATGGCACGATGCCCATTGACGATGGCGGATACCGCCGATTCAGGCTTTCCTATCGTCTTGGCCAAACGGTACTGGCTAATCCCCAACGGAACCAAGAATTCCTCTTTCAAAATCTCCCCTGGAGTGAAGATGTAATCAGTGATAATCACAAAACTCAACCTCCTGTGCCTCGTTCCCCGACCAAGCAAAGCAAAGCCGCCACTGCTGGTTCACTCGAATACTGTACTGACCCGCACGATCTCCGGACAGCTTTTCCAAACGATTGCTTGGCGGTATACGCAAGTCCGTCAAGTCACTTGCGGCTCCTAACATCTGGAGCTTCCTGAAAAGAGCCTTGCGGCAAGCGGGTGGAACCCTCCTGGGAACCGACTCGCCGTTCCAAAACGCCTCAATGTCCTTGTCCCTGAACTTCACCCAGCCCCCAATACTACCGTATCACGTAAGTATACTCCGGCTAGGCGCAGATCTCAATCCATGTGCCCTTTGCGGGGAGCAATAACACGGCTCATACGGCTGCTCAGCCCCAGATTGCAACCCACGCTCCCCTTGCGGGGAGCGACAATGACGAAGCGCCCAGCCTCAGTTCCTCACCGAGGGGGGGCGCTTCGTCATGTGCATTATACCCCATCGGGACGTGGCGATTTCAACCCACGCTCCCCGTGCGGGGAGCGACCATTGGTCTCCGTGACAAAACTCTAGCTCGTCAACGTCAAACAAAACGAGTCAGTCAGCCGGGTCAACCCTCGGACAAGCGGTTAAAACACCGAGCGTGAAGCCGAGGGTCTTGCGATCGCCCCGGCCCCACGCCCAGACCTCGCGCCCGTCCATGAGTCCGAAAGGAAAGGTACAGAAAGGAAAGGTGCGACAGGCGGAGAGTCATTAGTGAAGCAGAAGGTCTTCTGCTTCATCTGTTGCCAGAGTACCGGTTTATGAGGGGTAACGAGTCCTCATTATGGGACAGGCGAAAAGTTTTATCGGGTATGATGAGCGATTATGGCAAGTGGCGCTCGCCCGCCGCATCGTCTACTTACGCTCGGCCTTCTTCCGGCGGCTCCTCAGCGACCCACCCATGCGGCTCTCAGGCTGCAAAATCATGAACGCCGCGACAACCGACACCACCGCCAGCAACGCGCCCACCGGGCCCGACCACACAAAGCCGATCCCGCTGCTCGCCACCACGCCGCCCAAGAACGACCCAGTCGCGATGCCCAGATCCGACGACGTCGGCATCACGGCCGACGCCAACGTCAACGCGCGCGGATAGTCCTGCGATGATACCTGCAGCAGATACGACTGCAGCGGCGCGTTCATGTGGTAGATGAAGACACCCGTCAACACGATGTTCACCACCGCAAGCGCCGTGATGCCCGATGCCAAGCTCACGCCGAGCAGCGCAAGCACAACCGCCTGCATCGCAAACATCATCGGCAGTTTTCCCAGGCCATAGCGTTGTGCAAGCGAGCCACTGCCCAGATTCGACACGATCGTCGCCGCGCCGTAGAAGAACAACACGAAGCTCACCATCCACACCGAAAGCCCAAGCGAGTCCTCCATGATCGGCGTCACATACACGTAGAACACGTACGTCGCCGCCATGCCGAACGCCTTCATAACCAACACCAAGATGATGCGACGGTCCTTGAGGATGATCAGCTGCTCGCGCACGCTCGCCGCCACATCGGTCGACCCGGTGCGCGGCAGCGACACGATCAGCAGCACGCTCACGATGAGCGCGACCGCCTCAACCGCGATAAACGCCGCCTTGATGCCGAAGCAATCCGACAGAAGCGTGCCGATCGGCGTGCCCAGAACGCTCGCGACCGAGAATCCCGCGCACACGAACGAGATGATGCGCGCGGTTTTCTCGCGCGGGATGATGTCGTTGATGAAGGTCATGACCGTCGACAAGGTGACGCCCGAGACCATCGCCGTCAGGATGCGCGCGACCAGCAGCATCTCGTAGCTTGCCGCCAGGATGGCAAGGATGTTGCCGATGTTGAATATCGCCAAGAACACCATGAACAGGGGGAATCGGCGAAACCTCCCCGTCGAGAGCACGATGATCGGCGTGGACACCGCATACGCCACGGCGAAATAGCCCACCAGGTTGCCGGCAGACGACAGCGGGACGTCGTAGTCGGACGCGATGTCGGGCGTGATGCCGATGACGATGAACTCGGCGAACCCCAGAGCAAATCCGACTGTGGCCAGGGCAACCGTTGCCAGGGCGGTGCGCGCGCTGCTTTCCACTGGCTATCCTCTCGCGCTCATTTGAGAGCTTCAAAGTATACGTTGAGCAAACTTAACGAAGGTAGCAAGAAAGCGCCGGAGGTGTCAAACGAAGGCGGGTGGGTGCTGAGAGGTACGGCAGCAAGCACGGGCGGACGCCGTGGGCGAGACGGCATGAGATTACCGCATCGCGAATGGCAGTGCGGGTGCGCGATGGAAAGAACGCTATTTCCAACTGAAAATGGCGAGCAGATGCGATAGGTAAAGCGCTCGGGCGCGTTCGCGAGCGCGCCGCGTACTCTTGAGACCTTCCCCAAAAAGCCGACCTGCGATAACGCTCGGCAGCCAGCCGCACAGCCCGCGGTTCAACCTCAGCGATCCCCGAAACCCTTTGACCAATCGAATCCACTCGCCATAACGGGCGGCAAAATCATGCGCTCCTTGAATCCGGAGCAGCTAGAACCCGAAGAAATCCCAGAGATCGTTGCTCGCATTCTCCCCACACGGATCATTGTAGCCCCAGAAAAGCAAAAAGGTCAGGCGGGGAATCCCACCTGACCTGCATGCTTAATGGAGCCAACGGCCGGACTCGAACCGGCGACCTACGCATTACGAGTGCGTTGCTCTACCAACTGAGCCACGTTGGCATGCATCGCTTCAAAAGAGAAGCGCCCAAGAAGTATAGCCAAGAACCCGCTCCCTTGCAAGGCCGCAATAGGCGTGGGCGCGATGGATGCTGATGTGCCGAGCCTCGACTCCGCAATGACTGTGGCGTCGAAACGCCTTCGGCTCCCCTCCAGAGAAAAAAATTCGCCCAATTTTGGCAAGCTCGCACGGATGTACGCAGCGGAAGTCTTGTATGGCGCACCCCAGCGCACCAGTTACGCAACATATTGGTCGTATTCGTTGCGTAAATCCACCTCCGGAGGGCTTTCGGAAGCGCTGCGAGCACCCGATGCAGCGTACATCCGAGCG
>CAVCDZ010000070.1:0-4105 GCA_963601095.1 Oscillibacter sp. MSJ-31
GGCTTCATCTTGGCGATCTGCTCCGCCCCGATCATGCCGACGGTCTCCGGCGTCTGGGGAACATGGAGGCTGATCACGTCGCTCGTGGAGATCAGCTCGTCGAAGTCCACGAAGGTGACGCCCGGAATGTCCTTGGGCGTGCGCGAATAGGCCACCACCTCGCAGCCGAACGCCGAGGCGATGCGCATGACGCGCGTGCCGATGGCGCCGGCGCCGATCACGCCGAAGCACTTGCCGTCGAGCTCCGGCCCCACCAGGCCGTCTTTCGTGCCGCCGTCGCGGACGATCTCGTTGAGCGTCGAGATGTTGCGGTACACGTCGAGCACCAGGCCGAACACCAGATCGGCCACGGCGACCGTGGAGTACCCGGCGCAGTTCGACATCTGGATGCCCCGCTCGCGACAGTACGCCATGTCCACGTGGTCAAAGCCCGTGAAGGCGACGCACACGTATTTCAGGTTGGGATTGCGCTCCATGACCGAAGCCGGGTAGGCGATGTTCGACACCACGACGATGTCGGCATCGGCGCTGCGCTCGGCAAGCGACGCCTCGTCCTCGCGGCGGTCGGAATAGGTGACGATCTCGACGTCGGCGTCGGCGGTGGCTTTCTCGAGCAGGGCGCGCAAATCGGCGTCGGGAATGCCGAGCGGTTCCAGGACGGCAAGCTTCATAAGGGGATCTCCTTCCGAGAGAATGCGTTTTCCGCATCCTACCGGCACGCCGCGGGACCACCCCACGTGCTTCGGCGAACGAGCCGTGTGCGCCCACCAGCCGCGCCGGTGCCCCGTGCACAGACCGCTCGCCGAGGATGCGCGCCGCGCTGGGGCGCGCGCCGGCGCCGCCCGGCGGTCGTCGGCATCTGCGCAGGCAGCGCTCACGCCGCACCCGGCCTACCCCCTGACGCAAAAGGCGGTGCGGCAGGTCGCCCCGCCGCACCGCCCACGTTTGGACCTACAGGCTCCAGGCTGCGCTTTCGCTTTGCAGCCGCACCATGCGCGCGAACGCGCCGTCGGCAGCCAGCAGCTCGGCCGGGCTCCCCTGCTCGGCCACCCGCCCTTCGGACAGCACCACGATGTGATCGGCGCTTTCGACCGTGCGCATGCGATGCGCGATCACGATCACCGTCTTGCCGACGAGCAGCCGCGACAGGGCCGCCTGCACCTGCGTCTCGTTCTCGACGTCGAGCGAGGCGGTCGCCTCGTCTAAGAGCACGATCGGCGCGTCTTTGAGCAGGGCACGCGCGATCGAGATGCGCTGGCGCTCGCCGCCGGACAGGCGCGAGCCGTTCTCACCGATCATCGTCTGGTAGCCCTGAGGCATGCGCGAGACGAAGCTCTCGCAGTTGGCCGCACGCGCAGCCGCCAGCACCTCCTCGTCGCTTGCCCCGCGACGGCCGAGGCGGATGTTCTCCATCACCGTGTCGTCGAAGAGCAGCACGTCCTGGAAGACCACCGCGTAATCGCGCAGCAGCACTTCAGGATCGACCGTCGACACGTCGACGCCGCCGACGCGCACCGTGCCGCCCGTGGCATCCCAGAAGCGCGCTGCCAGGCGCGCGCAGGTCGACTTGCCCGACCCAGACGCCCCGACGAGTGCGGTGACCTCGCCTTCGCGCGCCGTGAACGACACGTCCTCGAGCACCTTGTCACCCGCGCGCCCGTCGTCGCCCGCGCCGTACGAGAACGCCACGTGGTCGAACGTCACGTCATGCCCGTCGGGCGCGAACTCGGTCGTGCCGGTTGCGAGCGGCTCGTTCATGATCCCGTGCATGCGGCCGGCGGCCACGCGCGAGGCAAACAGTTCCGCCATCATCATCAGGCACTGGTCGAACGGCGCGTAGATGCGCGACACGACCAGCAAGAACGCGAACATCACCATGAAGTCGATCTGCCCTGCCGCCACGAGGGAGGCACCGACCAGCAGCGTCGTCGCGATGCCGAGGCGCAGCACGACCATCGCGGAGTTGACGACGATGCCGTTGGCCACCTCGCCTTTCGTGATCGTCCGCTCGGTCTCGTCGATGCGGGAGCGCAGGCTGTCAAGGTAGCGCTCCTCCTGGTTGGTGGCGCGGATCTCGCGCACGCAATCGAGCGCTTCTTGCACCTGCTCGGACACGCCGACGTTGGCGTCGCGCGTGCGCTGCTGCAGCGGCGCGAGCGCCGGGCGCGTGGCGAACAGGATCAGAAACGCCACCGGTACGCTCCAGAACGCCGCGATGGCCAGCGGCCAGCAGAAGAACAGCACGCCGATGAACACGAGGGACGTCGAGATGACCGCGCCGTACAGCTCGCCGAGCACGTGGCTGTAGGCGTGCTCCATCGTCGCGACGTCGCTCATCATCGTCTCGGTCAGATCGGCCAGATCGCGGCGGCCGAAGAACGACAGCGGCAGCTTGCGCAGGCGCTCGGCCAGCCCGATGCGCTGGCGACCGCTCTCGGCGTACACGACCGAATAGGTATAGGTGTACTGGAACCAATCGGCCACGAACAGCGCCACGAAGAACACCGCCAGGCCGACGGCGAACGGCACGATGTCGGGCAGCGGCTCGCCGCCTGTCAGATGGCGGATGAAGCCGTCCATGGCAAGATACAGGGCGCCCATGCCGCACATGATCACGAGGTTGGCGATCGCGGTCCACAGCGTGCCCATCTTCACATTGAGAACGCCCTGGTCAGTGAGGGCGTATTTCTCTTTCAGCGAAGCGAACATCACGCCTCACCTCCCTTCGAATCAGCGCAGCCAGGCTGCGCGGCACCAGCGCTGACGGCAGATTCGGCGGCGGACACTTTGGCGCCAGCGCCCTGCTCCGTGGCGCCGGCACGCGCGATGCGCCACGACACGGACTGGGTGTAGTCGGCCCACATGCGGGCGTAGAGGCCGCCGGCCGCGAGCAGCTCATCGTGGCTGCCCTGCTCGGCGACGCGCCCCTGATCGAGCACGACGATCTTGTCGGCGCCTACGACCGTAGACAGACGGTGGGCGATCATCAGCACCGTGCGGCCCTTGGCCAGGCGCGAGAAGGCGCGCTGGATGAGCGCCTCGTTCTCGGGATCGGCGAACGCCGTCGCCTCGTCGAGCACGACGATCGGCGCGTCCTTGAGGATCGCGCGGGCCAGCGCCACGCGCTGCACCTCGCCGCCCGACAGATAAGCACCGCCGACGCCGAGCATCGTGTCGACGCCGTCGGGCAGCTTCTCCACGATGTCGTCGCACTGCGCCGCCGAGAGCGCAGCCGCCACCTCTTCGCGCGTGGCGTCCGGGCGCGCGGCGCGCACGTTCTCGAGCAGCGTCTGGCGGAACAGCTGGCTCGTCTGGAACACGAAGGCGACCTGGTCCATCAGCACGTGCGGATCCTCCTCGCGCACGTCGACGCCGCCGACGCGGACCGCACCGGAGTCGGCGTCCCAGAAGCGCGGCACGAGGCTTGCCGCCGTGGTCTTGCCGCCGCCGCTCGGCCCGACGAGCGCCACGGTCAAGCCGGCGGGCACCTCAAACGTCACGTCGTCGAGCGCCGGCGCCTCCGCGCCCTCGTATGTGAACGTCACGTGGTCGAACGCGACCTCGTTGCCCTCGGGCGTGCGCGCGTGCTCGGGCGCTTTGACGACCGGCGCGTTGAGCACCTCATCGACGCGGCTCACCGCGTCGCCGGCGATGCGGAAGGCCTCGGACATGAACATGATGCGGGTCATCGCCGTGGGGATCACGGCAGAGAACACCGCGTAGAACGCGAAGTTGGCCACGAAGAGCGGGAAGTCGCCTTCCCCGGGCGCGAGCAAGATCGCCGCCGGCACGAGGAAGATCACCAGCCCGTTGATGACCGTCAACTGGGTGACCTGGGCTTTCTGGCAGAAGTCAACCGCATAGGTCTGCGCCATGTGCGAATATTCCTCGATCGCGTCATGGAACGCCTTGAACGAGTACACCGTCTGCTGGAACACCTTGACCACGGGGATGCCGCGCACGTACTCGGTGCCCGTCTTGTTCATCTTCACGAGAGCGCCCTGATAGAGCTTCATGAACTCCATGCCGCGCGAGCCCATCATCGACATGATGCAGATGATCGACACGACAGCCGCCGCGAAGCACGCCAGGCCCATGCGCCAGT
>CAVCDZ010000071.1:0-3405 GCA_963601095.1 Oscillibacter sp. MSJ-31
CCCCAGCGACGCCGCCGTGATGCCTTTGCCGAGAGAGGATACAACGCCGCCGGTGACGAAGATGTGCTTAGCCATGATTCTCCTTCTTGCGAGGTTGGCTTTTTATCAATACAACAGAAAAGCGCCTGAAAACGCAAGGCTTTCAAACGCTTTTCGATTTTACCCGAAAACCCGACGGCCTACGCAAACGGATGCGAGGTTTTCGCCGATAAAGCAGACCGGCGCACAATGCGCGCCGCTGCGTGCCGGGTGCTGCGGCAAGCCCACGTGCCGCACCGCTCCTATGAGAAGAAGATGCGCGACGAGCGGGTGTAGAAGGTCTCGGCTTTGTAGCGCAAGAGGATCGTCGGCTCGTCGCCGGAGCGCACCACGACGCGGCGGATGGGGCGCTCGACCGGGATCAGCTCGCCGTCGATGAACATCGTCGCCTCGCGGTTGGCGCTCGACGGGTCCATGAACACCTCGGCGATGTCGGACGGGCCGGTGACCAGCGCGCGCGAATGGAGCGAGTGCGGCGCGATCGGCACGACGATGAGCCCGCTGTACCCCGGCGCCACCAGAGGGCCGCCGGCCGACAGCGCATAGGCGGTCGAGCCCGTCGCCGTCGCGATGACCAGGCCGTCGCCCTTGACGTCGGCGACCTTCTCCCCCGCCACGGCGTAGGTGTAGTCGATGACGCGCCCCTGGGCGCCACGGGCAAGCGCAAGCTCGTTCAGCGCGAAGAACGAGGCAGAGGCGCCCTCGGTCGGCGACGCGTTCGGGTCGAGGTCGACGTTGTCGTCGCCCTCGCAGAACACGTCGATGCGCAGGTTGGTGCGGCGCTCGGTAGTCAGCTCGCCGGCGAGCGCAGCCGCGACGACCGGGATGATGCCGTCCTCGTTGGAGTTGCACATGAAGCCCAGATGCCCGAAGTTGACCCCCAGGATCGGAATGCGGCGGTACTTGACCTGGGCTGCGGTGCGCAGGATCGTGCCATCGCCGCCGAGCACCACCGCCAGGTCGAAGCGGTCGATGTCCTCCACCTTGTCCTGGCTCTTCATGGACAGGGACGAGCGGAAATCGTCGGTATCGTACGCCTCGTACTCGACCCCCTGCGAAGAGAGATACACCTCAAGGAGCAGGGCTGACTCAAGCGCCTTGGGGTTGTAGTTATTGCGGACAATGAGAATGCGCATGGAGTTTTCCTTAGTATGGTCACTGGAATTCGATCATTATAGACGCATTGCGAGGACCCATGGCCAACGACTCGACCGACAGCATACTGAAAAACACGAGTCTCATCACGCTGGCTACCCTCACCTCGCGCGTCACGGGTCTGATCCGCACCTGGGCCATGGCGTTCGCCCTCGGCAACACCCTACTCACGAGCGCCTACCAGATCGCCTACAACATGCCCTCGATGATCTACGAGCTGGCGGCAAGCGGCCTTCTTGCCACGGCGTTTCTGCCCCTCTACCTGCTGCAAAAGGAGAAGGGCGGCAACGGGGCGGCCCGCGAGTTCGCCTCCAACATCCTCTCGCTCACCCTGCTGGCGCTCGGCGTGCTCGCGCTCGCCTGCTCGGTGTTCTCGCCGCTCGTCATCGAGACGCAGACCTTCACGGTCGGCCAGGGCGACACGAAAGACCTCGCCATCTTCTTCTTCCGCGTCTTTGCCGTGCAGATCCTGTTCTACGGCCTCGGCGCCGTCATCACCGGCATCCTGAACGCCGAGCGCGTCTACCTGATTCCCTCGCTCGCGCCGGTGCTCAACAACCTCGTGGTCATCGTCACGATGTTCGGCTACGTGCCGCTCTCGGGCGTCGACGCGACGCTTGCGATGTGGTGGCTCGCGACCGGCACCTCGCTCGGCGTCCTCGTCCAGTTCGCCGGGCAGATCCCCGCGCTCATCAAGCAGGGCTTCCGCTACCGCCCCCACATCAACCTGCACGATCCCATGCTGAAGGAAGCGCTGAAGGTCGCCGGCCCGATGTTCCTCTACATCGCCGGCACGATGATCACCTTCAGCTGCCGCAACGCGTTTTCGCTCGAGGCGGCGGCCAACGGCCCCTCGACGCTGAACTACGCCTGGACCTGGTACCAGCTACCCTACGGCGTCATCGCCGTGTCGCTGTCCACCACGCTCTTGACCGAGCTGTCCGACTGCGCCGCGCGCGAGGACTGGGCAGGCTTCAAGAAGTTCATCCGCAGCGGCCTGCGCTCCACCTTCTTCCTGATCATCCCCCTCGCGGCGATGGTCGGCTCGCTTGCCGTGCCCCTGATGCAGATCTTCCAAGCCGGCGCCTTCACCGCCGAAGAGGTGGGCCGCGTCAGCGAGGTGCTGATCATCTGGACGCTGAGCCTGCCGTTCTACGCCGGCTACATGTACATGTACCGCGTCTTCGCGGCGCTGCGCAGCTTCTTGAAGTTCGCGCTGATCGACTTCGCGATGCGCTTCGTCCAGGTCGGGCTCTACTGGGCGCTGTGCAAGCCCTCTGCGTTTGGCCTTGTGGGCATCCCCGTGGCCGACATCGTGTTCTACGGCGTGATGTTCGCGGTCTGCGTGGCGATCGTGCGCGGCAAGGTGGGCGCGTTCGGCGCCCGCGGCATCGTCGGCATGACGGCGAAGGTCACCGGCGCAAGCGTGGTGGCGAGCATCGCGGTCGTGCTCGTCCTCGCGGGCTGCACCACCGCCTTCCAGTTCGTCTCGCTCGGCGCGATCGCCGAGGCCGTGATCATGATCGTGCTCGCCGGCTGCGTCGGCCTCGTCGTCGCCTTCGGGCTGTGCCGCGTGATGCGCGTCCCCGAGTCGTCGATCCTCTCGACCATCGGCGGAAAGCTCGTAGGCCTCGTCAAGCGCCGCTAGGCGCGTGCCTGCCGCGCAGCCCGCATCCCTACCCGCCCAGCCAACTGCCCCATCTCTCCAAGGTCCGCCTCTCCCGGGTCTACCTCACCCAGGCCCGCCCCCTCCCAGGACCGCCTCTCCCAAGCCCGCCTCACCCAGGGCCACCCCTCCTAGGCCCGCCTCTCCCAAGCCCGCCTTACCCAGGCCCACCCCTCCCAGACCCGCCGCACCCAGAGAAAAATAATTCGCTCTTTTTGGCAACAACGGACGGAGGTACGCAGCCTTGCCGGCGCAACGATCCCCTGAGGTCAGACGTTACGCCACACAAGAAAGCAATCTGTTGCGTAAGTCTGTCTCTTCTCCGCTTTCGACGACGGCGCTTATCCGCGTCGACGCGTTGGGCTGCGTACAACCGTTGAGTGTTGCCAAAAACCCGCCGATTTTTTTCTCTGGGGGGGGCGAGGGACGGCCGGGAAGCGGTGGGGATGGTCAAGCGGCGGGCCGGGGCAGAGGGCCAGAGAGCGGCGACGGGCCAGATAACCGGGAGGCGGAAGGGTCAGGAGGTGGCACCGGGGCATTTGGCC
>CAVCDZ010000072.1:0-11804 GCA_963601095.1 Oscillibacter sp. MSJ-31
GCCGAACACCTGCAGGATCGTGGGCCAGGCATTCGGCGTCACGATACGCACGATCGCCTTGATCCAGCTGTCCCCCATCAGGCGCGCCGTGGTCTCCCACGAGGCGTTCATCTTGGACAGCGAGTCCTTCATCATCTGATACGGCGTCGCGAAGTAATGCACGATGTTGCAGATGATCAGGATGGCGAACGTGCCCTGGATCGGGCCGCCCGTAAACGCGAGCAGGTAGGCAACGCCGAGCACCATGCCCGGCACCGTGTTGACGACGCTCGCCACCGAGTCGATCGTGCGCTTGGCGGCCTGCCCCAGATGGCTGCGCGACGTGACGAGCGCTGCCGCATACGCGACCACGCAGCCAAGGAAGACCGTCGCCACGGCGACGATCAGCGAATTCACGAACACGCCGCCGAGGTCGGCGTCGCTGAACACCGTCGCCACATGGTCGAGCGTGAAGAAGGGCTTGAACGGCCACATGTCCAGAAACGGCACGATCAGGATGACCGCGAACACCGACAGGACGGCGACGACGACCGCAACCGACGCCACGCCGCAGGCGACGTCGCGCACCGGGCTCGCCGGGATCTCGATCGGCGAGATCTTGTCGTAGCGGATGGCGTGGCGCTCGATCGCAACCATGGCCGCGATGCTCAGCACCGACGGGATCAGCATGACGACGGCGATGACCGCGCCCTTGCTGAAGTCAGGCGCCGCACCGAGCATCTGGTTGAACAGCTGCAGGGCCACCACGTCGTACTGGCCGCCGACCGACGTCGGGATGCCGTAATCGGTGAAGCTCAAGAAGAACGCCAGGATGAACGCCGTGGCGAGCGCGCCCAAGAGCGGACGGACGATCGTGCGCGCGAACGTCACGAGAGGGGCATCGCCCATGATGCGCGACACGATCATGAAGCGCTTGTCAACGAACTGGAAGCAGTTGTTGATCAGGAGAAACGCAGTCGGCAGCGTGTAGATGACGTACCCGATCAGAAGCCCGTTGAACCCATAGACGTCGAAAGGTTGAAAGCCCAAAAGCTCGGTGATGAGGCCTTGGCGCCCAAACGAGTAGATGATCGCGAACCCGTACGTGATCGTCGGGAGCAGCATGGGCATCTGCGCCAGCAGCGTGAGCGCCCGGCGCAACCCGGCAGGCAGGTTCGTGCAGTTGACCGTGTACGCCAGCAAGAACGCCAGCACGACGGCAATGGCGGCAGCAGCCGCCGAGACAGCGAGGCTGTTGCCGATGCTGGTGACGAACGTGTCGCTCGCGAACACCGCAGCGTAGTTTTGCAGAGTGAGGGCGCCGTCGTCCGAGATGAGCGATTTGCCCAGCACCAAGACGAGCGGCACCGCGAAGAACACGATGAAGATCAGGGCAACGACGATGAAGAGCGCGCGCAGCTCAGGCTCCTTCGACCAGAAGGAGCGCAGCGCAGCAGCAGGCCGCACAGTGGTTTCGGTCACGGGAGCTCCTTTACGCGGCCGACGACGTGGGGGCGGACGAGCCTTCGCGCGAAGCGTCGAACAGCGCGTAGATGTTGTCGCGCTTGATGGTCAGCTGGCGCAGGATGAAGTCCTTGATGAACTGGCTCGCGGGCGCGTGGACGATCTCTCCCGGCGTCGCGTACTGGGCTACGCGGCCCTTGTTCATGATGAGCACGCGATCGGACATCGTCAGCGCTTCTTCCGGGTCATGCGTGACCATGACCGTGGTGAGCTGGTACTGGGTCACGATCTGCTTGATCTTCTGCTTGATGGATTCCTTGATCACGCCGTCGAGCAGAAGCAGGCGCGGCTTGGTGACCAGCGTGCGCGCGAGCGCGACGCGCTGCTTTTGGCCGCCGGAGAGTTGGCTGATGCGCTTGTCGAGGTGCTCGTTCAAGCCCAGCAGCTCGATGAGCTCGTCGACCTCTTCGCGCGTGGACAGGCCCGGGTTGTTGCGCAGGCCGTACGTCACGTTCTCGAACGCCGTGAGGTTCGGGAAGAGCGCGTAGTCCTGGAACACGATGTTGAAGCCGCGCTTTTCCATCGGTACGCGCGTGATGTCCTCGCCGTCGCAGAGGATGCGACCCGAGGTGACGTCAGTGATGCCAAGCAAAACGTTGAGCAACGTGGTCTTTCCGCCGCCCGAAGGACCGAGGATCGAAACGATGTGTCCTTTTTAGATCGACAGGGTGATGTCGTCCAAGACCCTGTTCTCGCCGTAGTTCTTCGTTACGTGTTCGAGCTCAAGCACGATGCAAACCTCCGCGACTTCTTCTATAAGTTGGAAAATGAGGACGTCAAAGACACGGACGCCCTGTAAGCACAACAGAAGGTATGACGCGCAAAACGCGAGGTCAACAACGTGAACGCGGGTTTAACAGGCGGTTTGGAAGAGGTAATGATCCTGTAACAAGCGCATCGGTGCGTGTCACAAGCGCGTAACATTCCCCCGCTCGCATCTCAGCCGCGGATTTGCGGTTTGACCAGGCCCATCACGCACGCCGCAGGCCCCACCACGCAGCAAGGCCGCCCGAAGGCGGCCTTGCACACGTATCTGCCAGTCTTGCCGCTGCCGCCAGCCTCGCGCCGGCAGCCGCAGCGATCCTGCCTAGTCTTCCTCGTACACCGTGATGCCCTTGTGGGTGCCGTTGATCGCGTAGACCACCCACTCGGCGATGTTGACCACGTGGTCGCCGATGCGCTCGAGGTACTTGGCGATCATCAGGACGTCGAGCACGTAGCCCTCGTCGTCCTGGTGCTCGACGATATGGCGCGTGATGTCGCGCTTCGTGTCGTCGAACAGATCGTTGATGACCGCGTCCTGCTCGATGCAGGCCTCGGCCTTCGTCAGATCGAGGCGCACATACGAATCGATCACGTCGTTCACCTGGTCATAGGCCTTGCGCGCCATCGCCGCGAGCGCCGGGAACGCCGACAGGTCGGCGCCCTCGGGCAGCGTCGTCGCGATCTCGCAGATCTCGGCTGCCTGGTCGCCGATGCGCTCGAGGTCGGTGATCATCTTGAGCGCGGCGGTCACCGTGCGCAGGTCGGTTGCCACCGGCTGCTCGCGAAGGAGCAACCGCAGGCACAGCGACTCGATCGTGCGCTCCTTGTCGTTGATGAGCGAGTCGTTGCTCGCCACGAGGTACGCCTTGGTGGGGCTGGTCTGACGGACCGCTTCGAAGGAACCTTCGATGGCCTCCTTGACCAGCTCCCCCATCTCCACCATCTCGCTGCCGAGGCGATGGAGCTCCTCGTCGAAAATCGGACGTGCCGCCATATCAACCAAACCTTCCTGAAATGTAGTCTTCGGTACGCTTGTCCTTCGGCATGGAGAACAGCGTTTGGGTGGGTGAGCATTCGACCATCTCACCGAGCAGGAAGAACGCGGTCATGTCCGACACGCGGGCCGCCTGCTGCATGTTGTGCGTGACGATGATGATGGTGTAGTCGTTCTTGAGCGAGCTCACCAGCTCCTCGATCTTCGAGGTCGAGATCGGGTCGAGCGCCGAGGTCGGCTCGTCCATCAGCAGCACTTCCGGGTTGACCGCAAGGGCACGTGCGATGCACAGGCGCTGCTGCTGACCGCCGGACAGGCCGAGCGCGTTTTTCTTCAGGCGATCCTTGAGCTCATCGAAGATCGCCGCCTTGCGCAGCGAGTCCTCGACAATCTCGTCGAGCTCCGCCTTCTTCTTGATGCCGTGGGTGCGCGGCCCGAACGCGATGTTGTCGTAGATCGACATCGGGAACGGGTTGGCCTTCTGAAAGACCATGCCGACCTTCTTACGCAGGACGTTGACGTCGTACTTGTTGTAGATGTCGGCGCCGTCAAGCGTGATGCGGCCGGTGATCTTGCAGCCTTCCACCAGGTCGTTCATGCGGTTAAGCGACTTCAAGAGCGTCGATTTGCCGCAGCCGGACGGCCCGATGAGGGCGGTCACCTCGTGCTCTTGAAACGCGATGTTGATGTCGGTGAGCGCCTGGTAGTCCCCGTAGAAGAGGTCCATGTGCGCGACATCCATTTTGGGTGTGTTATTCATTGCTCACGTGTCCTTTACTGATCCTTTTCGCGACTGCCGAGGTGGCAAAGTTGATGAGAAGCACGAACACGAGCAGCAGAACCGCCGTGGCGTACGTCGCGTCGATGTGAAGTCCCTCGCTTGCCAGCAAGTACATGTGCACCGCCAGGGTTCGCGTGGAGCTGAAGACCGACTCGGGCACGGCGGCGATCGAGCCAGCGGTGTAGATCAGCGCCGCGGACTCACCGACCGTGCGGCCGATGGCCAGGATGATGCCGCCCAGGATGCCGGGGATGGCAGCCGGCAGCACGATGCGCATGACCGTGCGGAAGCGCCCGGCGTCGAGGCCGAACGAGCCCTCGCGATAGAGGTCGGGCACCGCCTGGAGCGCCTCTTGGGTGGCGCGCATGATGATCGGGAACGTCATGATCGCCATCGTGCAGCAACCGGCGAGCAGCGAGAGGCCCCACTGCAGGTAGTAGACGAAGAACAGCAGGCCGAACAAGCCGTAGACGATCGAGGGAATGCCCGAGAGCGTCTCGGTGGCCAGCGCGACCAGGCGCACGAACCAGTTGCCGCGATTCGTGTACTCGTTGAGGAAGATCGCCGCGCCGATGCCGAAGATCGACGACACCGACACCGACAGCGCGATCACGATCAGCGTGTTGAACAGCGCCGGCATGAACGAGACGTTGTCGGAGTTGTACTCAAGCTCGAACATCTCGGGCTTGATCTGAGGAATGCCCATCACCAGGATGTAGCCGATGATGAAGCACACGGCGAGCACCGTGAGCACCGTGGCGACGTACACCGCATAGCGGAAGACCCACGACGAGGCTTTAGCCGGGCGCGTTTGGGTGAGGATGCGATTGTCAGCCATTAGACTTGTTCCTCCTTTTGATGGCGGAGAAGGAGAAGTTGATGATCAGGATGAACACGAACAGGACGCAGGCCGTGCCGATCAACGCACCGCGGTGCAGATCGGCCGCGTAGCCCATCTCGAGGACGATGTTCGCCGTCATCGTGCGGATGCCGTCGGTGATGGCAGACGGCATCTTCACCTGGTTGCCGGCGATCATGATGACCGCCATGGTCTCGCCGATCGCGCGGCCGATGGCCAGGATGATCGACGCCAAGATGCCCGAGACCGCCGCCGGGACGATGACGCGCATGACCGAGCGCTCGTGGTCGGCGCCGAGGGCGAGCGCGCCCTCGTAGTACGACTGCGGAACCGCCTTCAGGGCCGATTCGGACAGCGTGATGATCGTCGGCAGGATCATGATCCCGAGCACGATAGACGCGCAGAGGATCGACTGGCCCGTGCCGCCGAGGTTGGCGCGGATGAACGGTACCAGAACGACGAGGCCGAAGAAGCCGTAGACGACCGACGGAATGCCCGCCAGAAGCTGCACGGCGCTCTTGGCGATCGCCGCGACGCGTGTCGAGCCGAAGTTAGCCAGGTAGATCGCGCAGAGGATGCCCAGTGGCACGCCGATGACGAGCGCACCGGCCATGACGTAGAGGCTGCCGACGATCATGACGCCGATGCCGTACACGTCGCTCGAGGGCTTCCAGCTGGTGCCGAAGATGAAGTCGAAGAACCCGATCTGGGCGATGGCGGGAATGCCGTTGCCGAAGATGAAGACGCAAATCACAATAGCTGCAGCCACCGAAATGGCTGCAGCTAGTGCGAAGAGCATCTTTGCGATTAGCTCTTTCGTCTGGGTCATGAGAGCTAACCGATCTCGCTCCACTTGGTGATCTCACCGGTGAAGATCTGCTTGACCTGGTCGGAGGTCAGATCCTCGATGGAGTTGTCCTTGTTGACGATGACCGCGATGCCGTCGGTGGCGATGACGGTGGCCTGAGCGCCCTCGGAGGTCTCGGAGTCCTTGAGCTCACGGGAAGCCATGCCCAGATCGCAGGCACCCTCGATGGCAGAGGTGACGCCGGTGGTGGAGTCCGACTGGTTGACCTCAACGGTGACGTTGGGGTTCAGGGCCTGGTAAGCCTCGGCGAGCTTCTCCATGACCGGGGTGACGGAGGAGGAGCCAGCAACCTTGACCGTGCCGGACAGGCCGGAAGCGGTGTAGGAGCCCTTGGCCTCAACCGGGATGTACTTCTCGTCCTGGACGACCTTCTGGCCATCGGAGCTCATGATGAAGTTCAGGAAGTCCTGGGCGACATCGGAGAGCTGGGTGTCGGACTTGGTCACGACGTTGAACGGACGGGAGACCTTGTAGTCGCCGCTCTTCACGTTGTCAGCCGTGGCCTCGGCGCCGTCGATCTTGACAGCCTTGACGGAGTCGTCAAGCGAGCCGAGGGAGATGTAGCCGATAGCGTCCTTGTCGTTGGCGACGGTGGTCATCATGACTGCGGTGGAGTTGGTGATAGCAGCAGAATCGGTGGTCTTGTCGACCTTGTTGCCGGAGTCGTCCTTCTCCTCGATGCCGAACAGCTCGATGAACGCGCCGCGGGTGCCGGAACCGTCCTCACGGGAGGTCACGTTGATGGGCTCGTCGCTGGAGCTGCTGGAATCGCTGCCGCTGTTGGAGCTGCAACCAGCCAGAAGCGCCATGCATGCGCAGATAGCGCACAGGGCCATCACGCCGAACAAAACCTTGTTCTTTACCGTACTCACTCTTAATCCTTCTCTCTCTTGGAGTTACCTTCCTGACGCTTGCTCGAGTTTGCAAAGAGCTCGCGTCAGCACACAGGTCATAGTGATCGGCGCAGACCATTGAGTGGTTACACAAAGCTGAAAGCGCGTTACCTGTTGGTAAACGAGGACGCAATTTGATAAAAAGTTGTAAAACGGCAGACCGTGACTCGGCGATGTTGCACAATGATCGAAGTAAGTGAGAAAGGACCTTACGTGACCACCATTCTTCTCATCGAAGACGACCCCACCATCCGCCTCGCAACCGAGTTCTCCTTGACGAACCACGGCTATGCCGTCAGCTCGTGCGAGGATGGCCAACTCGGCTACGACACCGCTCTGCAGATCGAGCCCGATCTGATCCTGCTCGACGTCATGCTGCCGGGGATGAATGGCTTTGAGGTGGCACGGGGGTTGCGCAAGGAGGGGTTCACCTCCCCTATCCTGATGCTCACCGCCCTCGACTCCGACGAAGACCAGGTCAAGGGCCTTGACGCCGGCGCCGACGACTACGTGACCAAGCCGTTTTCCACCGAGGCGCTGCTCGCGCGCATCCGCGCCAACCTGCGCCGCACCGAGCTTGACGGCGTGAACACGACCAATCCGCAAACCTACGGCGACCTCACGCTCGATCTGGAGAACAGCTGCGCGAGCGTCAAAGGAAAGCAGCTCAAACTGCGCAGCAAGGAGATCGCGCTGCTGTTCGCCCTGGCAGAGCGCCAAGGCATGCTGTGCCGCCGCACCTGGCTGACGCAGAAAGTTTGGAAGGAAGACTACCTGTCCACCTCGCGCACGATCGACGTGCACATCCGTCGATTGCGCTCGGTCCTCGACGAGTACAGCGACTATCGCTTCATCCACACGGTCCATGGCATGGGGTACCGCTTCGAGCCGATCCTTAAGACCGACGACCAATAATGGCAACGATCGTCACCCTCTACAGCGACGTCGCCCAGCGGCTCCAAAAGCTCTCCTGGCGCTTTTGGATCATCTTCGGCTACGTGCTCATCACGCTCATCTTCTTGGCTTGCTCGGCGGCCTTCGTCTACCTGCCCATAAACCAGGAGGTCATCGACCGCCAGACCACCAACCTGACCTCGACGGCGCAGGCAGAGGCGGCAGTCCTGTCCCAGGCGGACAGCGCCGACGCCTTCGTGCACGCTGCCGCCAGCGGCACCGACCTGCGCATCACCATCATCAGGGGTGACGGCAGCGTGCTGGCCGACTCAGAGCTCGACCCGAGCACGATGGCCAACCATTCCGATCGCGAAGAGGTGGCCGCTGCGCTGTCGGGAGAGGCGGGCCATGCGCTGCGCACGAGCGCCAGCGACGGGATCGAGCGGCTCTACGTCGCCGTCCCCGCCACCTTTGACGGGAACGCGGTCGCTCTGCGCATCAGCGAGACGTCGACCGCGTTCACGAGCGTGCTGCAGGGCACGCAGACGAGCGTGCTGATTTTCATCGGCGTGGGATGCCTGTTGATCCTGTTCGTGGCGCTGCTGTCCATCAAGCAGTCGTCCATACCCTTCCGCCGCTTCGACCAGGTGCGCTCCGACTTCGTCGCCAACGCGAGCCACGAGCTGAAAACGCCCGTCGCGGGCATCCGCCTTCTGTCCGAGGCCATCCGCGATGCGTCGGACGTGGGCGACAAGAAGAGCCTGGCGCTGTTCATCGACCGCTTGGACACCGAGGCCGAGCGCCTGCAGCGCCTGGTGGTCGACCTGCTCGACCTGTCGCGCCTGGAGGAGAACCCCAACCCCGATCGCACGCCGCGCGCCGATCTGCACAGCGCGCTCATCACGAGTTACGTGGCTCACAAGGGGCAGGCGGAGGACAAGAACCTCGACTTGGTGCTGGATGACCGATCGCAGACCGGCGACGATTGCTACGCCGAGCTCGAGCCTTCCGATGCGTCGCTGATCTTCGACAACCTGATCGAGAATGCCATCATGTACACCGACGAGGGCAGCATCCTCGTGACCTTCGAGCCGCGCGGCGGCGAGATCGCCGTCATCGTCGAGGATACCGGCATCGGCATCCCGCAGGCCGACCAGAGCCGTATCTTCGAGCGTTTCTACCGCGTGGACAAGGCGCGCAGCCGCGAAGTCGGCGGCACGGGCCTGGGGCTGTCGCTCGTCCGCCACGCGATCGAGCGCTCGAACGGATCGATCCGCGTCAAGAGCACCGTCGGAGAGGGCACGCAGTTCACGGTCGTGTTCCCCCGCATCAAGCGCGCGTAGCGACGACGGCGCAGGTGGCCGTACACGCAGCGGCTCGCGCACACTGGCGCATACCGCGGCTCGCGCGCCCCGACGGTACGGGCGCCCAGCCGTAAAACCACGCCCAGCGCTCCCAGTGCGCGGTTTCGCCCCTGTTTTGCAGAATCGAGTCGATCCGCAACGATTTTCTCTCTGGGATCCCGCCAAAACCGCCTTGAATCGTGCTTGGAAGGGCTATTTTGGCAGTGAAACTGCTCTGACGGCATCGCCAACCGTTGCGGATCGACTCGATTCTGCGCGTGGACGTCAAAACGCGACATTCCCCTGTCGCGCCGAGCGCGCCCAGACAGTCAGCATGCGCGCCAGAACGCCCTCCCTTCGAGAAAGACGGTGGCGTGTTCTCGCTAATCAGTGCCCAAAGCGCATGTCAGACGTTGATTCAGTGGCAAAGGCGCGCGAGGAAGAGCGCCGAACGCCTGCTACGCTATAATCTGGTTCTTGAGCGCCCATAGCTCAGATGGATAGAGCAGTGGACTTCTAATCCGAAGGTCGTAGGTTCGAGTCCTACTGGGCGCGCCACGAATAGCACCAGGCCAGGACATTGTTTGCCCTGGCCTGGTTTCTTGTTGTGCCGTGTTTGCACTCCGACCGATGCGACCCAATCATCGACGTTATTTTGCCTGCAAGGCAACTTCACTCCCCCTGGCATCAGAAACTGATAAGCTGACCTGGTACGACAATCAAACCGATTCGTTCTAAGGCTGGTATATGGGACTGTTGAGCACCCTTTTCGGCGCAAAGCCCGACAACGGGAGGAGAGAGCTTCCCCGCGTCGGCGAAGGGAGGCCGTTCCCGCACGGCGTACGCGGCCTCGTGCCAGTGGAAACCAGCGATGCCCACGGCACGCGCACCTGCTACGCTTTCAAGACTCAAGATACCGCCGATCTGCTAATAGACCTTTGCAACGGCCTCAATGTCCTGCTCGATGAAGCGAGCAGTCTGATCGGACGTGAGTTCGCACCCATCGAGAAGCTGTGGTGCATGGTGCCGCCCGCCGACGTTTCCTACGCCTGGTCGTTCTGTTACGTCGAGGAAGCCGCAGACGGCGGGCTGACGCTTACCGTCTACACGCCGGAGCCGAACATCCCCAAAGGCACGCACGCCACGATCGAGCTGCGGGACGGCATGATCACCTCCGGGCAGATCATGCAGAACGGAGAAGCTCACCACGAAGCCTCTGGCGAATACGACGAGTACACGATCTTCATCGCGTCCGAAGGAGGCATGCCCGGAGTCACGCAGATCGACCATCTCAGCGGCAAAACATATGAAACGATTTACCGCAACCTCGTGCAAGAACGCACGTCCAGCACAAGCTCCGACGTGATCAGCCGCTCGAGCCAGACGATCCTAGATCCACGTCAGCGCGAGCGTTAAGCGCGACGAGCCCCATCGCCGCCCTCTCGCCAAAATCCGATACAGCCGCATTGCCAACCGTGCAGCGCAGGTGGCGTTTCGGGGGTGTCGCTTGACCGTGCCCTAGGTGTCTGACAGGATTGAAACCACGCACACATCACCTGCGCCCTTGGCTCTGAGCACGAGCGCAGCGAAGAAGAAAGGAGGGCAGCCATGCAACACGACGACGCGCCGATCGGCATTTTCGACTCCGGATTCGGAGGCCTGACGGTCGCTCGCGAGATCATGAAAGCCCTCCCCGAGGAAAACATCATCTACTACGGCGACACCGCCCACTGCCCCTACGGCCCGCGCGACGCCGAGGAGGTGCGCGGGTTCGTCTCGCATATCTGCACTTGGCTCATCGACCAGGGCGTGAAGATGATCGTGATCGCCTGCAACACCGCGACCGCCGCCGGCCTCGCGATGGCTCAGAAAACGTTCGACGTGCCGGTCATCGGCGTCGTCGAGCCGGGCGCCAGGGCAGCGGCGCGCGTCACGCACAACCGCCGCGTGGGGGTCATCGCAACCAAGGGCACCGTCGAGTCCAACGTCTACACCGACGCGATCCGCAACATCGACGCCGGCATCACCGTGTTCGCCACGGCCGCGCCCCGCTTCGTCGAGATCGCCGAGCTGGGCATCCGCATGGCGCACGGCCCGATCGAGAATTACACGTCGCTGGCCTCGAAGGTCTATATCCGCCCCGAATTCCAGGAGATCGCGCAGGACTACCTCGATCCGCTGCGCAAGGCGGGCATCGACACGCTCGTCCTCGGCTGCACCCACTTCCCGCTGCTCAAAGCCCTGATCGGTGGCGTTATCGGCTCGGACGTGCGCCTGATCTCGTCAGCGCAGGAGGTCGCGCACGACTGCAAGGATCTTCTGCTCCGCCGCGAGCAGCTCGCCCATCCCGGCAACGTGCCGCACCTCCGCTTCGCCACGTCGGCCGACAACCTGGAAGAGTTCAGCTCGTTCGGTGAGCGCGTCTTGCGCATGCCGCTTTCGGACATCGAGCACGTCGTGCTCTAGCGCGTCCGCACTGCAACGCATCAACCGCACAACACCCCCACCGCCTAAGAAAGGATCGCCATGACCAAGACCGTCGTCATCGCAACCAACAACGCCCATAAAGTCGAAGAGATCGAATCGGCGCTCTCGTTTGCGGGCTGGGAGTTCAAGAGCCTGCGCGAGGCGAATCTCACCTCCGATCCCGAAGAGACGGGCACCACCTTCCTGGAGAACGCGCGCATCAAGGCCGAGGCCGCGCGCGCCGCATCAGGCACCGCCGTGCTCGCAGACGACTCGGGCCTCATCGTCGACGCACTTGACGGCGCGCCCGGCGTCTACTCCTCGCGCTACTGCGGCAACGACGGAGACGATGACGGCAACAACGCCAAGCTGCTCGCCGAGCTGGCCGACGTGCCGGCCGAGCGCAGGACCGCCCGCTTTGTGACCGTGCTCGTGTTC
>CAVCDZ010000072.1:11814-23017 GCA_963601095.1 Oscillibacter sp. MSJ-31
CTCGTGTTCATCGACGAGGACGGCACCGAGACCACGGCCGAGGGGTTCGTCGAAGGCACGATCGGCTTTGAGCCCATCGGATCGAACGGATTCGGGTATGACCCGCTGTTTTACCCCGACGAATACCACGGCGACGTGACGATGGCCGAGCTTTCGCAGGACCAGAAGAACGCCATCTCGCACCGCGGGAACGCTCTGCGAGAATTGCGCAAAAAGCTCCAGGGCGCCTGATTCTTTGCTATAATCCATGAGCGTTGTTCGGGATGTGGCGCAGTTTGGTAGCGCGCCTGCTTTGGGAGCAGGATGTCGCAGGTTCGAATCCTGTCATCCCGACCATTTCACCTCTGCGGGTGTAGTTCAATGGTAGAACTCCAGCCTTCCAAGCTGGTCACGCGGGTTCGATTCCCGTCACCCGCTCCAGTACGCTCAACGGCGATGGGTCTTCCCATCGCCGTTTTCTTTTGGCGGGAACGGTATGAGGTGAGCGTTTTGTGGCTGGCGGGCAACCCGCGATGCGCGCCCCGTGAACCCTGCAACCCGCGCGCCCACACCTCGCAAACCCTGCGACTCGTACGCCCGCACTGCACCCCGCAGGCCCTGCAAACCTACGCGCCGCACTGCGTCCACACCGCGGCGCACCTCTCTGCCGCCTCCTCGTCTGATAGAATTGTTAGACACGGGTATCTTTCGTGTCGGACCGCGCCTGCAAGGCGTGTGGCTCCAAGGAGGCAGCAACCATGAGATCATCGACCCTGCGCCAAGGAGCAGCCGCCGCACTCGCCGTGGCCGCGCTGACCGTGCTCACCGCTCCGCCGCTGCTCAGCCAGGCGAACGCGACCCCCACCGACCCCACCGACAATCCCACAGATGCCGCCGGCACGACGCGCGACGCCCACGAAGGCATCGCCACACAGAAGTCGGAGACGGTCCATGTGAACGCAGACGCACAGGGAACGGTCCGCGACGTGTCCGTCAGCGTCAAGCTCGACAACGGCAAGGGCTACGAAACGCTCGCCGACACCTCCCGCCTTACCGACGTCAAGGACGCCGATGGCGATGCGCCCGCCTCTCAAAACGGCGAAGCACTGGTCTGGGATGCGCAGGGCGACAACGTGAACTACACGGGCACGTCGACCGAGCAACCACCCGTCGACGTCAAGGTCACGTACCTTTTGGATGGCGAAGAGATCTCCCCCGATGAGCTCGCCGGCAAGAGCGGCGCCGTGACCCTCCGCTTCGACTTCACCAACCACACCGATGCCACGTTCGTGGGAACCGCAGGCTCGCGCACCGCCTCGGTGCCGTTCGTCGCGATGACCGGCCTCATCATGCCCGATGACGTCTTTTCCAACATCGAAGTCGACAACGGCAAGGTAATCAGCGAAGGCGGTAGGACAATCGTCGTAGGCTACGCCCTTCCCGGCATGGCCGAATCGCTCGGGATCTCAGACAGCGACGTGGGTGGGTTGGAGTTACCCAGCTCGTTTACCGTGACCGCCGATGCGCAGGACTTCGCCCTCGACGGAACGCTCACCTACCTCACCGGCGATCTGCTTGCCGACGCCGACACCGACAAACTCGGGCTCGGCAACCTGAGCGGCGGCCTTTCCCAGCTGCAGACGAGTCTCAACCAGCTGATCGACGGGTCGGATGCTTTGACCGCCGGCCTCGACCAACTCGCCAGCGGCTCGGCTGCAGCGAGCGCCGGTGCCGAGGAGCTCGCCACCTCCGCGCGCGCCCTCCCCGCTGCAACCAGCTCGCTTGCGGGCGGATCCCAGCAGCTCGCCGACGGCGCTGCAACAGCCGCACAAGCGGGATCATCGCTCGCCGACACCCTCGACCGCCTCAGCGCCACCGTCGCGACCCTCGATGCCGACAGCCAATCGGCGCTTGCTGCGGCCGGAGAGCTCGAAACGGCCGCAGCTCAGGCAGATGATTCTGCCGGCGCGCTCGCCGACGACAGCGCGGCGCTCGCAGAAGGGGTGTCCCAAGCGCAGGGCGCGCTCAACGATGGCGCCGACGCCCTGACGGCGCAGGAGCAAAGCGTGCGCGAAGACCTGGCAGACCTCACCGCCAAGCGCGATGCTGCCGCGCCCGAAGCGCAACCCGCCTACGACGAGGCAATCGCTGCGCTCGAAGACACGCTGCAGACCCTGTCGACCGCCCAGCAAAAACTCACCGACGCAGGCGACGGCCTCGACGATGCCGCCGCTCAATCGCACGACGTCGCGCAAGACGCTGCGGCCCTCGCCGCGCTCACCTCCGATCTCAACAACCGCGCAACTGGCCTAACCGGCACACGCGACGCGGGCCTGACCAGCATCGCCGGGCAAACGGCGCTCCTCTCCCAGGCGCTCGCGCAAACGAGCGAGCAGAGCCAAGAGGGCCTTGCCACCGGGCTTTCCGGCCTTGCCGACGGAGCCGGTCAGCTCGCCGCCGGCGCCGGTCAGATCGATGCCGCGTCCCAGGCCCTGTCCGGCGGCCTTGACCAGCTGAGCGCAGGTTCGGCGCAAGTGGCCTTGGCCAACGGCACTGCCGCCGACGGATCGGCTCAGCTCTCAGCGGGGCTACAGGCGTGGCGCGATCAAGGATTCCAGAAGCTCGTCGACGCGATGGACGGCGATTTGGGAGGCTTAGCCGACGGCATTGAAGCGATGACGCAAGCGAGCCGCAGCTACACCTCTTTCAGCGGAATCACCGAAGGAACCGAAGGATCGGTCTGGATCGTCTACCAAACCGACGCCATCGGCTCGACTGCCCGCAACTGACGCGGTCACGCCTTCGCCAGGCAATCGAGCGAGGCCGCCCGTCGCCCTTCGCGCACTCGGCCCGCCCGTGCCTACCACCACCTGACCGCCCGACCGCACCCTAAATCCGACCGCACCTGACCGCCCGACCACTCGCAAGACACCAACCGCCCAACCACCCGACCTACCGACCACACGCCACCCAGCCACCCGATCGAGGATCCACCATGAACGACACGCGCACCACCGACTCACCCGCAACCGCCCCCGGCACGCCCTACCTCGTCGTCGACGGCCTCTGCAAGCACTACGGCGAGGGCGAAGCGCGCGTCGACGTGCTGCACGGCATCCGGACGACGGTCCTGCGCGGCGAGATCGCCGTGCTGCTGGGGCCGTCAGGTTCGGGCAAGTCGACGTTCTTGAACCTCATCGGCGGCCTTGAGCATGCCGATGCCGGCACGATCGACGTCGGCTGCCAGCGCCTTACCGACATGAACGACAAGCGTCTCGGCGAATACCGCCGCGACGAGCTCGGGTTCGTGTTCCAGTTCTACAACCTGGTGCCCGACCTGACGATCCAGGAGAACATCGAGACCTGCGCCTATTTGAGCCCCAACCCGCTGCCCCTCGACGACCTTCTGCATTCGCTGGGGCTCTGGGAGCACCGCGCGAAGTTCCCCCGCCAGGTGTCCGGCGGCCAGCAGCAACGCTGCGCCATCGGGCGCGCGCTGGTCAAGGGACCGGGCCTTCTGCTCTGCGACGAGCCGACCGGCGCGCTCGACTACCAGACCTCCAAGGAGATCCTCGCGCTGATAGAAGACGTCAACCGCACCTACGGCTGCACGGTGGTCATCGTCACGCACAACGAGGCGATCCGCGGCATGGCCCATCGCATCCTCCGCTTGCGCGACGGGCGCCTCGTCGACGACGAGCGCAACGATCATCTCGTGCCCGCGCGCGATCTCACCTGGTAGGAGGCTCACCATGCGCAATCCCCTCCACCGCCGTTTCCCCCGCGAGCTGCGCGCCAACGCCGGCAAGTACGCCGGCATCTTCGTGATGCTCGTGATGGCGATCGGCCTCACGAGCGGATTTTTGAACGCCGCCAGCTCGATCCAAAAGATCATCGATGGGATGGATGAGACCTACGCGATCGAAGACGGTCGGTTCACCTGCGATTTCGAACCCAGCAAGGCGGCGCTTACCGCCGCTGCCGACGCACCCGCCGACTCGGTGACCGGCGCCGCGACGATCCATCCGCTCGAGAGCTACGACGTGCCGCTCACCTTCGGCGACGGCACAACCGAAGCGACCGCGCGCGTCTACGAGGAGCGCACCGACATAGACCGCGCCGCCTACGCCGAAGGAGCGCCCCCGGCCACGCCCGGCGAGATCGCTCTCGATCGCGTCTTCTGCGCGCACAACGACCTTGCCGTCGGCGACACGGTGACGCTCGACGGGCGCGTGCTCACGCTCTCGGGCATCATGACGCTGCCCGATTACAGCGCGCTCTTCGAGAAGAACACCGACTTCGTCTTCAACTCACTCACCTTCACCGTCGCCGAGATGACGCCCGACGGCTTCGCCCAGATCAGCGAGAGCGGCAAAGAGGCCACCTACACCTATGCCTTCACGTTCGCCAACGACGATGCGAGCATCGCCGAGCGCGTGAGCGCCGAGCGCACGATGGCCTCAACGCTCGCTGCCCACGGAGCGCAGGTCACCGACCTCATCGACGCATCCGCCAACCAAGGCATCGGCTATCCCGCCGACGACGTCGAGGGCGACACCACGATGTGGATCGTGCTCATGCTGATCCTGATCGTGATCATGTCCTTCGTGTTCGTGGTCCTCGTCGCAAGCACGATCGAGGCCGAGAGCGCCGTGATCGGCACGCTGTTGGCAAGCGGCTGGCGCAAGCGCGAGCTGATGGCGCACTATCTCACGCTGCCCTGCGCGGTGGGCGTGATCGCCGCGATCGTGGGCAACGTGCTGGGCAACGTCGCGCTGTCGGACACGATGCGGGGCCTCTACTACAACTCCTACAGCCTGCCGCCCTATGTGGCCACCTGGGATTGGGGCGTGTTCGCCCTCACCACCGTCGCCCCGCTGGCGCTGCTTATCGGCATCACCTGCGCGGGCCTCGCCCTCAAGATGCGCTGCACCCCGCTCCAATTCCTGCGGCACGACACCGCCCGCGGCGGCCGGCGCCGTGGCATCGCGCTGCCCGCGCGCCTGGGTTTCGTGACGCGTTTCAGGCTGCGCGTGTTCCTCACCAACCTCGGGAACTTCGTCACCCTGTTCTTCGGGATCGGATTCGCCAGCCTCCTGCTCCTGTTCGGTCTCTGCGTGATGCCGACGATGACCCATTACGCCGACTCGTTGGCTAACGACGTGTCGGCCAAGCACCTCTACCTGCTCAAGGCCCCGCTCGAGATCGACGGCACCCCCGCGCAGCAAGCCGCCTGGCAAGCAGCTGAGCAGCTGTCCAAGGCGGAGTCCTTGAACGACATCGGTGCCACGCCCGCCGACGCGCTCGAGACCCTCCTGCGCGCCTCGGCGATCGGCACGAACGACACGCCCGTCAACACGCGCGCGAACGATCCCGCCGCGATCGCCCAGGCAGAGAAATTCGCGATGACGACGCTCGAGTTCGAACGTCCCGGCGACGCCGGCGAAGAGTCGATCAGCGTCTACGGCATCGAACCCGATTCACGCTACTGGACCGGGCTCGACCTGTCGGGCGGCGGCGCGAAGGCGAGCGCCGGGTTCCTCGACAAGTTCGGGCTCAACGACCAGGAGACGATCACGCTCGACGACAAGTACGAGGACCGCACCTACGACCTCGCGCTCACGGGCACCTACGGCAGCGACTCCACCATGGCCGTCTACCTCTCGCTCGATGACTTCAACCAGCTCCTCGGCAACGACGCCGACTACTTCAACGGCTACGCGTCGAACGAGGATTTGGCCATCCAGGAACTCTATCTCGCAAGCGACCTCACGCCAGAGAGCATGGACAAGATCGGCGCGCAGATGACCGCCTCGATGGGCAGCATGATGAGCATGCTCCTCATCGTTGCCGTCGTCGTCTTCGTCGTGTTCATGTATCTGCTCACCAAGACGGTGATCGACCGCAGCGCCCGAGCGATCAGCTACCTGAAGGTGTTCGGCTACCGCGATCGCGAGATCAGCCGCCTCTACGTCCGCTCGATCACCTGCACGGTTGCCGTGTCACTCGTCGCGTGCTTGGCGCCGATCGTCGGCGTGCTCATCCTGATCTTCAAGGTCATGATGATGAAGTACAGCGGCAATATCGTGGTCGAGGTGCCGCCGTCCGCGCTGATCGAAAGCGTCGCCGCGGGGCTGGCCTGCTACGCGGTGGTCGCGTTTCTGCACATGAGGCGCATCAAGGCCGTCCCGCTGGAGATCGCGCTCAAGGTCCAGGACTAACGGCGGAGCGTCGCGCCGTGCTTGGCGAGGCACGACGCGAGCCAGCGCGCCGCACGCTCGTCAACACCTGAACCGCCCCATCCCGAGACCTGCACTGCCGCGACACTTGCGCCGCCGCGCCTTGCGGCCCGCGTCATCGCCGCGTGGCCCACAGCTGCACCCCGAGATCCTCTCGCCTCGTCCCCCAGAGAAAAAATCGGCGCGTTTTTGGCAAGGAGCGACGGAGGTACGCAGGTCGAGGTCGTGCGAGCAAGCTTCCCTGCCCTCGTAATTACCCAGAAATGGCAATACCGTGGCATATCTTACGAAAAACACGGCCTCCAAAGCCGCGCTCGCACGCGTCGGCTGCGTACATCCGTGAGTAGTTGCCGAAAACGGGCGTTTTCTTTTCTCTGGCGGCGAAAGGCCGCGTTCACGAGGAAGAGCTGCATGAACGAGCGCCCGAGGGGGCTGCGCAATCGAGCAGCGCGAGGGGGGCGCGACGACACGCAAGCCCAGCGCAGTCAGCGCGAGGGGGGGCGCGACGGCGCGCAAGCCCGGCACAGCCACCGCGAACGCGGCCGCCCGCCCCCCCTACGCTAGCGCTTCTCGGGAATGATCTCGATCCAGCAGCCGTCCGGATCCTGGATGAAGTAGAGCCCCATCCGCGTGTTCTCGAAGCAGATGCAGCCCATCTCCTCATGCAGCGCATGGAAGGCGTCGTACTCGTCGACCACGAAGGCGATGTGGGTGTCGCGCCCGCCGTTGTCGTAGGGCTCGGTGCGGCCCTCGTTCCAGGTGAGCTCCAGCTGGAAATCGCTCTGGTCGTTCGTGATGAAGATGATCTTCCAGTCGTCGCCGTCGATGCGACGGACCTCGGTCATGCCGAGCGCCTTCTCGTAGAACGCAAGCGACTTCTCGTAGTCGAGCACATGGATGTTTTCATGGACGATGCGGGCCTTCATGGGCGATCCTTCCCCTCGGATTCCTTGCGCCGCCAGTGTAGCATGCGCGCGCACGAAGCGCGGGCGGTCATAATCTCCCCCTGAGCGGCGAAGAAAAGGAGCATAATAGGAGCATTGTGTAAGTATCCGCCAAGGAAGGTTTATATGACCACGTTCAACCACGTTATCGTCCGCCGCCCCGGCAAGTCGCTCTGCGACGGCATCACCAGCGCCCCCGAGTTGGGGCAGCCCCTCTACGAGCGCGCGATCGAGGAGCATCGCGACTACGTGCACGCGCTCGAGCAGTGCGGCGTCGACGTGACGATCCTTCCCGCGCTTGAAGAGTACCCCGACTCCTGCTTCGTCGAGGACCCGGCCGTCATCACGCGCTGCGGCGCCATCATCACGAACCCGGGCGCGGCCAGCCGCAACGGCGAGAAGGACGAGATCGAGCCGGCCGTGCGCTGATCCGCCGCTTCTTCGACGACGATCACATCGCGCACATCACCGCACCCGGCACCCTCGACGGCGGCGACGTGATGATGGTCGGCGACCACTTCTACGTCGGTCGCTCCGCCCGCACCAACGCAGAGGGCATCCGCCAGTTCATCGAGATCCTCGAAGGCTGGGGGCTCGAAGGCTCCGAGGTTCCGCTCGACGAGGTCCTGCATCTGAAGACCGGCGTCAACTACCTCGAGAACAACAACATGCTCGTGTCCGGCGAGTTCATCGACAAGCCCGACTTCGCCCAATATAACAAGGTCGTCGTGCCCGAGGACGAGGCCTACGGCGCCAACTGCATCTGGGTCAACGGCACCGTCATCGTCGCCGAGGGCTATCCGACCGTGCTCAAAGCCGTCCAGGACCTGGGCTACCCGACGCTCGTCGTCGACACCTCCGAGTACCGCAAGATCGACGGCGGCCTGTCCTGCCTGAGCCTGCGCTTCTAATCACCCCCTACTGACTTCGAGCGCGTCGGTCCGCCCGGCGCGCTCACCCATCGAGGCACAACCCGGTGCTCACTTCCCGGGCTCCCTCGTGAAAGGACTTCTCATGACCAATGAAGTGACGAAACCCGGCCTTTCCGATTCTGAGAAAGGCATCATCGATCCGAACGGCTTGGGCGTGTTCCGCCTGACCATGATGATCATCACCGCCAGCGTCTGCGGCGGTATCTTCTCCCTCGCCGGCGACATGGCCGCCGGCGGCGCGAACACCGGCGCGGTGCTCGTGTCCTGGGTCATCTGCTTCGTCGGCGTGTTCTGCCTGATGATGTGCTTCTTCGGGCTGTCTCGCGTGCGCCCGAACCTCACTGGCGGCATCTACGCCTATGCGGCCGCTGGCTTCGGCAAGTACCTCGGCTTCAATTCGGCCTGGGGCTACTGGATCAGCTCGTGTCTCACCAACGTCGGTTACTGCATCATGCTGTTCGGCTCGCTGGGCTACTTCTTCCCCGTGTTCGGCGAAGGCAACAACATCCCGTCGCTCGTGTGCGCTTCGATCCTCCTGTGGTTCGTGGGCTTTCTCGTGTCGCGCGGCGTGAAGGAGGCCACCGGCGTCAACGTCGTGGTCACCATCTGCAAGCTCGTGCCGCTGGCGCTGTTCATCGTAGCCTGCGCGCTGGTCGGCAAGTTCGACCCCGCCATCTTCATGGACAACTTCTGGGGCGAGGCCGGCGGCCCCGACTTCATGGAGCAGGTCACGTCCACGATGGTCGCCCTCGTATGGGTGTTCGTCGGCATCGAAGGGGCGGTCACGATCTCGGGCCGTGCGAAGTTCAGCAAGGACGTGGGCCGCGCCACCATCTACGGCTTCTGCTCGGTCTTCACGCTGTACCTGATCATCTCGCTGCTGTCGCTCGGCGTGATGCCGCGCGCCGAGATGGCCGAGCTCGCCACGCCTTCGATGGCGGGCATCTTGGAGGCCGTCATCGGCCCGGTGGGCGCCGGCGTCGTGAACCTGGGCGTGGTGCTGTCCATGCTCGGCGCGATGCTCGGCTACGTGATCATCGCCTCCGAAACGCCGTTCCAGGCTGCGCGCTGGGGCTCGTTCCCGCGCGCCTTCACCCGCGTGAACAAGAAGGATGCGCCGATCGTGACCATCCTGATGAGCGTCGGCACGATGCAGCTGTTCTTGATTCTGTCGACGTTCGCCGAGAGCACCTACCAGTTCTTCTACGCATGCGCCGTGTCGATGATCCTCATCGCCTACATTTGCTCGGCCCTCTATTACGCGATCATCGCGTGGAAGAACGATCGCATGAACGTCGAGGGTGCGCCGCGTCTTGGGTTCGCCCGCCTCTTCGGCACACTCGCGGTCATCTACACCGCGTTTTTGCTGTGGTCGTGCGGCGCGCAAGGCGTCATGATCACCTCGATCTTGCTGGCGCCGTCCATCGCCGTGTACGCCGTGGGCGAGCATGGCCGCGGCAACCCGCTGTTGCCTACGAAGCACGACAAGGTGATCGCCGCGGTCATCATCGTGGCCGCCATCGTGTCGCTCTACCTGCACTTCAGCGGCATCGCTCCGATCGTCTAGCGAACACACGCAGCATTCCGGCACACGTAAGGCCGCAAGTCCTCTCGGGCTTGCGGCCTTTTTTCAACGAACCGATATCTGATTCGCCGACCGCGCTACAGCTTGCCTCCGAACACCGGGAAGGCGTTGGCATCGCCGTAGTCGGTGACCTTCATGCCGGCGAGCACTGCCATGTCCTCGTCCGCGATCTCGAAGTCGACCGCCGCGTTGTCCACCATATGGGCGGGATTGGCGGTCTTCGGCAGGGCGATCAGTCCCAGCTGCAGGCAGTACCTGATGCAGAGCTGCGCCGTCGACACGCCGTAGCGCGCAGCGATCGCCGCCACCGCCTCGTTGCCGAGCACCGCGCCATGGGCAACCGGCGAATACGCCTCCATCGCGATACCGCGCTCCTTGCACCAGGCGATCAGCTCCGCAGGCGTGTTGCCCACATGGCAGAGCACTTGGTTGACCATCGGCGCGACACGGCCCTGATCAAGCAGGTTCTCCACGTCGCCGATCTGGAAATTCGACACGCCGATCGCGCGCACCGTGCCCACCTCGTAGGCATCCTCCAGCGCGCGCCACGCTTCCCGATTGCCTTCGTAGAACCGATCGTCCGACTGGTTGACCGCGGCCCACGGCTGCGGGCTGTGGATGATGACGAGGTCGAGGTACTCGAGGCCGACCGCCTCACGCGACCTCTCGATCGACGCAGCCGCCGATGCGTAGTCTTTGTGCTCGGCAGCCACCTTCGTGGTAACGAATACGTCTTCGCGCGCGATGCCCGAGCGGCGCAGCCCCTCGCCCACACCGGCCTCATTGCCGTAGGCCTGCGCGGTGTCGATGTGTCGATACCCCGCCGCCAGGGCGGCAACCACCGCATCGGCAGCCTGCTCGTCGTCGAGCAGCCACGTTCCCAATCCCAGAACAGGGATCTCGACGCCGTTGGACAACGTCTGCGTCTCTCGAAGCTTCATGGCAGCCCTTTCGATTATGCGCGCTGCGCAGCGGGCCGGGATTGCACGATCCGTAGCAAAACCCGAGCACCTCCAGCCAGCACGCGCGCCGCTGTACAGAAGCGTTAGCGAAGCTGAGCGTACTCCATCGGATCGACCGCCTCGCACCATTCGTTTGACGTCTCCTCACCGGGAACGACAAGCGCCAAATGGCTGAACCAGCTGTCTTGCGCCGCGCCATGCCAGTGCTTGACGTTAGGCGTAATGTTGACGATGTCCCCCGGCGCAAGGCGGCGAGCCGGCTTTCCCCATTCCTGGTACCAGCCTCGTCCCGCCGTGCAAAGGAGCAGTTGCCCGCCACCCGATGTCGCATGGTGCACATGCCAGTGATTGCGGCAACCTGGCTCGAAGGTCACGTTGGCGATCGGGATCTGCTCGGTGCTGACAGGCGCCAGATAGCTCTGCCCGTCAAAGTACGCTGCATACGCGTCGTTCGGCTCGCCGATCGGGAAGAGGCTGCGCGCCTCGAAGGCCACCCGCCCTTCGACGTCGCCTGCCTCATCGGCCCATATCTCGGTCGCCATGCGGAACACCGCCCATGCCT
>CAVCDZ010000073.1:0-5172 GCA_963601095.1 Oscillibacter sp. MSJ-31
GGCGGGCACGGCGGCGGGCTCGCTCGCGCAGTCGGCCACGACGTCGGTCGAGGATTTGACGGCCGATGGCCAGACGATGAGCCAGCTGCAGGAGAACAACGCCAAGCTCGCCCAGATGGTGGTCGAGCTCGAAGAGTACCGCCAGGAGGCGACGCGCTTGGAGACCTTGATCGGCCTCCACGACGCCTACGGCTTCACGTCGGTGGCCGCCCATGTGACGGGCTACTCGTCCGATTCCTACAACCGCATCATCACGATCGACGCCGGCACCGCCTCAGGCGTGCAGGCCGGCCTTCCGGTGATGGGATCGACCGGCGTCATCGGCCAGGTCATCTCCGCCACGACGTATTCCTCGCAGGTCCGTCTGCTCAACGACGCTCAGAGCGGCGTTGCGGTCATGCTCCAGACCTCCCGCTCGGAGGGCATCCTCAACGGCTCGGTCGAAGGCACGCTCTACCTCGATGGCGTGGACGAGAACGCCCAGGTGACCGAGGGCGAGGCCGTGATCACCACAGGCCTGGGCGGCGGGTACTTCCGCGGCTTGGTCGTGGGCACGGTCTCCAAGGTCGAGCAGCGTCAGGGCGATGCGACGCGCACGATCGTGATCACGCCCAACTCGTCGTTCACGGACCTCTCGGAGGTGCTGGTGGTGCTCGGCATGTCGGGCGACGCCGCGGCCTCGGACGACCAGAACGCCGCCAACGCGGTCGTGTCCGCCGTCGGCCCCGACAAGCTCTTGGCAGTCGCCAACTCGTCGGGCTCGCAGGCAAGTGGCGACCAATCGAACTCTTCGGGCGGGCAGACGCAAGACCAATCATCCGGCTCCTCGTCGGATACGACCAACTCTCAAGGAAACTAGGTGACAGCTATGCGTGATTGGATGCTTCCCCTGGTCTTCTCGGTCGTCGCCGTCGTGCTTCAGGTGGTCTTCGCTCCCATCTTGTCGGTCTTCTCGGTGGTACCGAGCTTCATCGTGCCGTTCGTGTTCGTGCTGTCGATCATGCGCCGTCCCGACACGACCTACCTCTACGCGTTCGTCCTCGGCCTCATCGCCGATCTTCTGGCCCAGACGCCGGTCGGCCTGACCGCGCTTCTGCTCCTGGCGGCGTCGTTCGGGCTCTCTCATTCGTTTGAGGTGCTCGACGCCTCGACGCCCACGATGCCCGTCATCGCGCTGGCGGCAGCGGCCGCCCTCTACGAGATCCTCTTCATGATCGTGTTGCTGATCGTCGGCTACCAGGGCTCGTTCATCGAGCTGTTGCTGTACCGAGCGCTTCCGAGCGTGCTCTTCGACGTGCTGATCGGCGTCGTGTACTTCCTGATCATGCGTCGTCTGCCGTTCACGCAGGCGTCCAACGACGCCTGGACGGTCTCGGACAACGTCCGTTTCCGGTAGGGGGCGGGTATGCTTTCCGCTATCCTCACCACCATCTTCGCGCTCGTCGTGCTGGGCGTCATCGCGGTCGTGATCTTCCGCGTGCGCTCCAACTCGGCCGCCTCGCGCGCCCGTGATCGCATGGGCGTGAAGTCCGTCACCTCGGTCGGCATCGCCGCCGAGACGCCCAAGACCACCTCCGGCGCCGCTCATGTCCCCCTGACCGGGGCGGGCTCGTCGGAGAGCCTGCGCTCGCGCTTCGCGGCCGTCGGCATCATCGCCGCCGGCGTGTTCGGCGCGCTTGCCGCCAAGCTGTTCGGCCTGCAGATCTTGGAGGGCGCCAGCTACTCCCAGGAGGCCGAGGCCAACCTCTACACCACGGTGTCGACGCCGGCGCCGCGCGGCGTCATCTACGACACCGAGGGCACGGCGCTCGTGACCAACCGCCAGGTCCAAACCGTCTTGGCCGACGCGGACGTGGCGAAGAACCCCGATGTCATGCTGCGGCTCTCGTCGCTGCTCGGCGTGCCCTACGACGTGGTGCGCGCCCGCATCCTCGACTCCTCGTCGGGCGCCCAGAGCCAGCGCGTCGTGGCAAGCGACGTCAAGCTGCGCGACGTCGCCTACATCTCCGAGCACCGCGACGCCTTCCCGGGCATCACGACGCAGATCCGCACGACGCGCTCCTACCCCTACGGGGCGCTTGCCGCCCATGTGCTCGGCTACACCGGCACCGCGTCCGAAGACGATCTCAAGAACGCCGCCCAGGGGCGCGACATCCGTTCGGGCGACGCGGTGGGCAAAAGCGGCATCGAGCAGACCTACGACGCGCTGCTCGCCGGCGACCATGGCCAGCGCACGCTCGTGACCAACGCCTCGGGCGTCGTCCAGCAGGTGGTGGGGGAGACCGACCCGACCAAGGGCAACGACGTCTACCTGACGATCAACGCGAAGGTCCAGCACGTCGCCGACACCGTCTTGGCCGACGCGGTCAAGCACGGCACGGGCACCGCCGCCTCGTGCGTGGTGATCGACGTGCAGACCGGCGGCATCGTGGCGATGGCGAACTATCCCACCTACGAGCCCGAGCACTTCATCGGCGGTATCTCGCAGGACGTGTGGGACGCCTATCAGACCGATTCGTCGCACTACCCGCTGATGAACCGCGCGATCGCCGGCACCTATCCCGCCGCCTCGTGCTTCAAGGCGTTCACGAGCCTGGCGGGCCTGACCTACGGGTTCGCCAACACGTCGAAGACCTGGGACTGCCAGGGCACGTGGACGGGCTTCGGCAAGGAATACCCCCAGCAATGCTGGCTGCACTCGGGCCACGGCTGGCTGGGCCTGCGCCAGGGCATCGTCGTGTCCTGCGACGTCGTGTTCTACGAGATCGCGAAGAGCTTCTACGACGCGCGCAACTCGATTGGCCTTGAGGCGATGCAGGACTTCATCAAGGAGTTCGGCTACGCCTCTGCCACGAAGGTCGACCTCGCCGGCGAGGCCGACGGCCGCATCCCGACGCCGGGTTGGAAGCAGGACTACTTCAAGGACGTCCCCGAAGAGGCCCAGTGGCTTCCGGGCGACATGTCGAACATGGTGATCGGCCAGGGCTACGTGCTCGTCACGCCGATCCAGGTGGCGCGCGCCTACGCGGCGGTCGCCACCGGCAAGCTTCTGCGCCCGCACCTGCTCAAGGAGGTCCACAACTCGCTCGGCGACACGGTCCTGTCCTTCGACACGGTTGAAGACACCCCGCCTGAGGTCTCCGAGGACAACCTGGCCATCGTGCGTGACGCCCTGCGCGGCGTGGCGGTCGAGAACGCCGAGGTGTCCACCGACTTCAACCAGTATCCCTTCACCGTGGCGGCCAAGACCGGCACGGCAGAGGTTGCGGGCAAGAAGAACATGGCGTGGTTCTCGTGCTACGCCCCCTATGAGGAGCCGCGCTTCGCCATGACCGTCTGCGTCGAGGAAGGCGGCGCCGGCGGCAGCACCGCATCGCCCCTGGCAGCCAAGATCATGGATGCCGCGATCGGCACGCTCGATGGCTCGCTCCAAGAGGACTTGACCCCGATCAGCGCTACGGAGGTGGCCAGCAGTGGCTCAAATTAACGAGATCAGCTCGGTCAAGCCTCAGGACCCGACGGTTGCCAAGACCTTCAAGCCGCGCCGCTTCAAGTACCTGAACCCACCGTTCATCCTGTTCGCCGTCTTGCTCATCGGCTACGGGCTCATCGTCCAGTTCGCCGCGACGGCGACCGACCCCGACTACAGCTTCGCCCGCCAGCTCATGAGCGTGGGGCTCGGCATGGTGCTGTGCATCGTGATCATGCGGATGGACTACCGCGTGCTGTCGGGCTACACGATGGTGTTCTTGATCATCGACGTGGTGCTCCTGCTCTCGCCGCACATACCCGGCCTCGGCGTCGAGGTCAACGGCGGCCAGTCGTGGATCAAGCTCGGCATCCAGCTGCAGCCGGGCGAGTTCGCCAAGGTCACCGTCGTGCTCTTGGCCGCCTCGGTCATGGCGCGCTACGGCGGGCGCTTGAACGATCTGCGGGAGTACCTCAAGGCGCTCGCCATCATGGCGGTGCCGTTCATCGCCATCATGACCCAGCCTGACCTGGGCACGGGCCTGGTCTATCTGATGATCGCCCTGTTCGCCCTCATCGCCGGCGGCGCCGACTGGCGCTTTCTGGTGGGCACGATAGGCGTGATGGTCGTCGCGGTCGTGGCGCTGTTCGTCCTCGACGGCATCCTCGATACGGCCTTAGGCCATGACGTGCTGATCAAGGACTACCAGAAGTCGCGCCTGCTGGTGTTCATGAACTCGAGCTACGACACGTCGGGCGACGGCTACAACCTGCAGCAGGCCAAGATCGCGATCGGCTCGGGCGGGCTTTTGGGCAAGGGTTTCATGAACGCCACCCAGTCCTCGCTCGGCTTCTTGCCCGAGGCGCCGACCGACTTCGTGTTCTGCGTGCTGGCTGAGCAGTTCGGCTTCGTGGGCGCGCTCGTGCTGCTCGTGTGCTACATCGGCCTGATCGCGACGAGCCTGTCGGTCGCGCGCGGCTCGCACGACCTGTTCGGCACCGTGATCGTGGTGTGCATCGTGGGCATGTGGCTATTCCACATCCTCGAGAACATCGGCATGACCTGCGGGCTCATGCCCATCACCGGCATCCCGCTGCCGTTCATCAGCTATGGCTCCTCGTTCATGATCGTGAATTTCGTGATGTTGGGGTTGATCAACTCGGTTTGGGTCCATAATGGGCGCTGAACGTGAAAGGGGACCTGCATGAAGCTTCCTGTCGACATTCCCGCCCTTCTTTCCGCGGCGATCGATATCGAGAAGGCGCGCGCTATCCCGGTATCCGTGAACATCCTGGTGGACGAGAGCGCCTCGGGCGCGTTCCAGGTGTTCGTTCGTGCGGGCTTCAACAGCGAGTCTCCCAATTCCCGCGTGATGGTGAGCTACTTCCCGACGCAGACCCCCGATCCAACGATCCCGTGTGATCTTGCGGTGATCGCCGCGGGCGAGAACCCCGGCATCGGCGCGCTCGCGGCATCGCTGCGCGAGGCGGGCACCCCGGTGCTCGTCGTGGCCGAGCGGGGGGATGAGGTGCGCGCCGCTGCCGAGCGCGCGGGTGCGCCGCTGCCCGAGGGCGATGTGCTGTCGCCGAAGCTCGGCCAACCCTTCGATGAGGATCTTGCCGGCGCGCTGGCCGACGAGATCGGCACGTGGATCACGCGCAGCTGCGCCGAGAGCAAGCGTTTGGCGCTCTCGATCGCCTATC
>CAVCDZ010000074.1:0-9228 GCA_963601095.1 Oscillibacter sp. MSJ-31
GGAGACAGCAGCGTGGTAGCGGTCGATCACGTCGCGGGCGTCGGAGGCCTGCTTGGACACGCGCTGGGCGTTTTCGGTGTCGTTCCAGAAATCGGGGCGGGCGATCTCGGCCTCGAGCTTTGCCAGCTCGGCCTCGCGGTCGTCGATATGGAGATAGGCGCGGGCGTCGGCCGTGCGCTGCACGGCCTCATCCAGGGTCATCATCTCGAAGCGGTCCTTTCGTCAAACGGGGGGTTCGCAAACAAGCCGCGCCCTACCTGCAGGACAGGAGGGCAGCGGACAGTCAAGCTCGTGTGCGGGCGCGCGGTCCCGCCCCGCTCAACGGTTGGCGCCGTGGCACTTCTTGAATTTTTTGCCCGAGCCGCAGGGGCACGGATCGTTGCGCCCGACGTTGGCGTACGGATCTTCCTTGTCCTTGACGATCGTATGGGGCTTGGGCGTCTCCTTGGGCGGCGCCGGCGTAGCGGGCACGCCCTGAGCCTGGGCATTCGCAGCGCGGATGCGCTCGGCGCTCGAAGCCGTGGAGCTGTTGAGCGTCTCTTCGGGGTTGGAGTAGGCGACCTTGCCGTCGAGCGGGTTCTTCTCCTCGGGCGGAGGCGTCTGCTGCACCATGATCGGCGCACGGAGCAAGAAGCGCAGGAAGTCCTCGTAGATGCCCGCGGTCAGGGCGGCGAACGCGCGATGGGCCTCGTCGCGATACTCGGTCAGAGGGTCGCGCTGGCCATAGGCGCGCAGGCCGATCGACGCCTTCAGGTAATCCATCTCCTGCAGGTGGGCCATCCAACGCGTGTCGATGAAGCGCAGCATGACCTGGTTCTGGATGTCGGGGAAGACCTCCCCCACCTCAGACGCCTTCGTGTCGTAGATCTCCTGGAAGTGAGCGCAGATCGCGTCGATCAGCTCGTTGACGTCCTCGTCGTAGTCGATCGACTCGGCGGTGTAGGCCTCGTCGCCGGTCATCTGCACGAGCCACTTGTCGAGCGCGGCCAGATCCCAGTCGTCGCTCGTCTGCTTGGGCGGGCAGTGGTCGAGCACGTTGGCCTCGACCGCGTCCTCGATGATCTCGGGCATGCGCTCGGTCAAATCCTTGCCGTCGAGGATCGCGTTGCGCTCGGCGTAGATGGCCTTGCGCTGCAGGTTCATGACGTCGTCGTATTCGAGGACGTGCTTACGGGCTGAGAAGTTGACGGCCTCGACCTGGCGCTGGGCGGTCTCGATCGCCTTGGAGGCCATCGACGCCTGGATGGGCATGTCATCGGGCATGTCGGTCTTCTCCATCATGTGCGCGATGGAGTCCATGCGAGATCCGCCGAACAGGCGCATCAGGTCGTCTTCGAGCGACAGGTAGAACTGCGTCGTGCCCGGGTCGCCCTGACGGCCGGCGCGGCCGCGCAGCTGGTTGTCGATACGGCGGGACTCATGGCGTTCGGTGCCGATCACGCACAGGCCGCCTGCAGCCTTGACCTCGGCGTTCTCACGCTTGGTGATCGCCTCAGCCTCGGCAAGCGCCGCGGTGCGCTGGGCATCGGTGGGCTCCTCGCCCTCAGGCGTGCGCTCGACCAAGAACGCCTCTGCCATGCCCTCGGCGTTGCCGCCGAGCAAGATGTCGGTACCACGACCGGCCATGTTGGTGGCGATCGTGACCGCGCCGGTGCGGCCGGCCTGGGCGACGATCGCGGCCTCGCGCTCATGGTTCTTCGCGTTCAAGGTCTCGTGCGGGATGCCGCGCTTGGACAGAAGGCGGCTCAGGCGCTCGGAGCTCTCGATCGACACGGTGCCCACCAGGCACGGTTGGCCGGCGGCGTGGCGCTCGGAGATGTCGTCGGCGACCGCGTTGAACTTCGCGTCGACCGTGCGGTAGATCAGATCGTCGCGATCGTCGCGGATGACCTCCTTGTTGGGCGGGATGGCCATGACGGGCAGCTTGTAGATCTGGCGGAACTCGGCGTCCTCGGTCATCGCGGTACCGGTCATGCCGGAGAGCTTCTCGTAGAGACGGAAGTAGTTCTGCAGGGTGATCGTGGCCAGCGTCTGGTTCTCCTGGCGGACGAGCACGTGCTCTTTCGCCTCCAAGGCCTGGTGGAGACCTTCGGAGTAGCGACGGCCCTCCATGATGCGGCCGGTGAACTCGTCGACGATCTTGACCTCGCCGCCCACGACGACGTAATCGACGTCGCGGTGGAACATGAACTGCGCCTTCAAGGCCTGCTGCAGGTGGTTGGGCAGCTGGCCGGACGGGTCGCCGTAGATGTCGTCGATGCCGAGCGCGAACTCGACCTTCTCAAGGCCGACCTCGGTGGTGTAGATGGTCTTCTTCGCCTCGTCCATCTCGAAGTCGACGTCGCGCTTCAACGTGGGCATGATCGCCGCGAAGCGCTTGTAGGTGTCGGCGGCCTCGGTGCCGGCGCCGGAGATGATCAGCGGCGTGCGGGCCTCGTCGATCAGGATCGAGTCGACCTCGTCGACGATGGCGAAGTGGTGGCCGCGCTGCACGCGGCGGCTGGCGCGCGCGACCATGTTGTCGCGCAGGTAGTCGAAGCCGAACTCCGAGTTGGTGCCGTAAGTGACGTCGGCCTGGTAGGCCGGGATCTTCTTCTCGGGGGGCATGCCGTTTTGGATCAGGCCCACCTCCATACCGAGGAAGCGGTAGATCTGGCCCATCCACGCCGAGTCGCGCGCGGCCAGGTAATCGTTGACCGTGACGATGTGGACGTTGTGACCCGGCAGCGCGTTCAGGTAGCCGGCGAGCGTCGAGACGAGCGTCTTGCCTTCGCCGGTTTTCATCTCGGCGATCTTGCCGTCGTGCAACGCCATCGCGCCGATCAGCTGAACGTCGAAGTGGCGCAGGCCGATCGTGCGAACGCTGGCCTCGCGGACGGCGGCGAACGCCTCGGGGAGCAGATCGTCGAGGTCCTCGCCGGCGTCGAGGCGCTCGCGGAATTCGACGGTCAGGTGCGCCAGCTCCTCGTCGGAGCGGGCCTGCATCTCAGGTTCAAGGTCGTTGATCTGCGCTGCGACGCGCTGATAGTTCTTAAGGGGCTTTCCCTCGCCCACGCTCAGAATCTTAGAAAAGATGCCCATGGTCTCTCTTTCATACGTTTAACCGCTTCACTCTAGCATAGGCAGCTTGCACGGTTACCAACCGGCGCGGCGGCTCATGTCAATTCCACGTTAACTGGATGCCACAGAGAAAGAGAGGGACGCGCTCGGGAGGGATCGCGCCTCCCGAGCGAGCGTTTGAAGAGTCGGCGCGGCTGTGGGCCGCGCCCGAAGACCTATGCCCGCGTTCACACGCGGAGCAGCGAGGCGACCAGGAGCTTCGCCGCCGAGCTCTCCGGCGCCGTCAGCACGCGAGCAGAGGGGCCCGACTCGACGATCCGCCCGCGATCCATCACGCAGACGCGCCCGCACAGACCGCGCGCGAGCGCGAGGTTATGGGTGATGAACAAGCAGGCCATGCCCTCATCCTGGCACAGCCGCGCGATCAGCTCGACGATGCCCGCCTGCACCGTCACGTCAAGAGCGCTGGTGGGCTCGTCGCACACCAAAAGGCGCGGGTGGGAGACGACGGCGCGCGCAAGCGCGACGCGCTGGCATTCGCCGCCTGACAGCCCGGCAATCTTCCGGTCCGCATACGAGGCGTCTAAGCCGACGCGTTCTAACGCGTCTTCCACCCGTGCGCGATCGCGCGCACGAGGGGTGCTGCGCTCCTCTCTGCGGTAGGCAAACCCCTCCCGCACGCCCTGGAACACCGTCGCGGAAGCGGAAAACGACGAGAAGGGCAGCTGAAACACCAGCTGCATGTCGAGCAGGGCGCGCTGCGCCGCACGAGGCCGCCGCGCCCTTCGCGCTCTGGCGTCCATCTCGATGCCCTGAAACGTCACGTGGCCCTCATCGGCGCATTCGAGCCCCAACACGATGCCGGCAAGCGTCGACTTCCCGCTCCCGCTTCCGCCGACGATCCCGACGCACTCCCCTTCGTCCACGGAAAACGACACGTCGTCGACGGCGCGCACCGCGCCCGCCGCGCCGCGAAACGTCTTGGAGACGCCGTCCACCTCAAGAAGCACGGTTGCCTCCCCTCTCGCAGGCCAACGCCCAATGCCCCTCTTGAGCACCGCGCACGACCGGCCAGGGTCTGTCCGCATCATCAGCCAGGGACGGCACGCCCCACCCTGCCTGGCGCAGGGCGGGATCCGGCGGCACCGGCAGCGAGCCGTCGCCAGTCGGGATGGCGGCGATCAGGCTTTTCGTGTACGGATGGAGAGGGCGCGCAAGGACGTCGGCCACAGGCCCCTCCTCCACCAACACGCCGCGGCACATGACCCCGACCCGATCGGCAAGGCGCGAGACGACCCCCACGTCATGGGACACGATGAGGATCGTGACATCGCGCTCGTCCTTGATGGCGCGCAGCGCCTCGACGACGCTTATCTGGGACACGGTGTCGAGCGCGCTCGTCGGCTCGTCAGCCAAGAGGATGCGCGGAGACAGCGCCATGGAAAACGCCAGGACGACGCGCTGGCACATCCCGCCCGAAAGCTGAAACGGGTGCGAAGCCAGCACGCGGTCGACGTCCTCGAAGCCCATCGCCTGCAGTTGCGCTGCCTCGCAGGCGCGCAGCTGGTCTTTGCGAAGAGCGCGATGCGCCAACACGCACTCGTCGAACTGCCGACCGATCGTGTAGAGCGGGTCAAGGGAGGCGATCGGGTCCTGAAACACGTAGGCTATCCCCGCGCCCCTCAGAGCCGCCCGGCGTCGCTCGTCCAAAGAGACAAGCGACGTGCCATCCATCTCCATGCGCCCGCAGGAAAGGCGGGCCGTCGGGGAAAGCAGGCCGGCGACGGCGCGCAGCACCGTGCTCTTGCCCGACCCACTTTCCCCGACGATGCCGTACACCTCTCTGCGCCCCACGGACAGGGAGAGGTGACGCACCGCCGGCGTCTCGCCGAACGAGACGTTCACGTCGTCAAGGAGAAGTAGCGTGTCACGGCCGTTACTCAACGGTCGTGTCCTTCGTGATGAAGTAGTACTCCGAAGGAGCGACCGCGACGTCTTTGACCGACGTGTCGGCGATGTAGGCCGTCTCGGCGTTGGCGAAGAAGATGTAGGCGTTGTCGTCGAGCACGTGCTGCGAGATCTGACGGGTCAGGTCGTCGCGCTTATCCTGGTCAAACGTCGAATTGAGCTGAGTGATCAGCGCATCGACCTCGGGGTTCGCGTAATGGCCGAAGTTGTTCGAGCCGTCCGACTTGAAGCTCATCGTGGCGAAGTAGCTCGCGTCGCCCGTGGGCGCCATGCCGTACGAGTCGATCGTCATGTCGGGGTTGTCCTTGTTGTAGGTGTCGGTATCCTGCAGCCAGTAGTCGACGGTCGTGATGTTGAGCTTGACGCCTGCCTGGGCGAGTTTGGACTGCAGGTCATCGGCGAGCAGCACGAAGCGGTTGTACGCCGAGCAGTTGAACAGGTTGATCTGGCAGGGAGACCCATCGGGCATCTCGCGCACGCCGTCACCGTCGCCGTCGACGATCCCCGCCTTGTCGAGGGCGGCCTTCGCCGCATCGATGTCGAGCGACGTGACCGTGGGGTTGAGCCCGTCGGTTCCGCCGTACGGCAGCTGGGAGCTGTACACGCCGTAGCTGGGAACCTCGTTGCCGGCGCAGATGGTGCTGGCGTACCCTTCGCGGTCGATGCAGTAGGACACCGCCAGGCGAACGGCCTCGTTGGAAACGACGGGGCTGTCCATGTTGAAGCGGACGAAGTCGGCGCGCGTCGAGGTCTTGGACAGCACCTGGTACTTCGCGGCGTCGTTCAGCGTCTGATACGAGCTGGTGCCCGGCATGGCAAGGATGTTGACCTCGCCGTTCTGCATCGCCATCGTCTGGGAATCATCGTCGAAGAAGGTCTTGAGCACGATCCGGTCGAGCTTGGGCTCCCCGCCCCAGTACGAGCCGTTGGGGATGAGGGTGGTGTGGTCCTCGTACACGAACTCCTCGACCTCATAGGGGCCGGTGCACGGGGTGTACGTCGCGTAGTCCACGTCGTCGCCGACGTAGTACACCGAGAAGACCGGGTCGCAGATGATGTTCTTGAAGGAGGGCACGGGCTCTTTCGTGGTGATGGTCAAGTCTGGCCGTCTGCCTCGATCGACGCGATGGCGAGCGTGTCGGCCGCGCGCGCGTTGAGTTGGTACGTGCGCTCGAAGCACTTCTTCACCGCATCGGCGGTCATCTTCTCCCCGTTGGAGAACGTGACGTCGTCGCGCAGCACGAGCTTCCAGGTGGTCTCGTCGACCATGTCGCACGATTCGGCAAGCCACGGCTCCACCTCGAAGTCGTCGGTGAGCTTGAGAAGGTTCTCGGTGATGCCGTAGTACTGCATCTCCCACCCATCCCAGTTGTTGGCCGGATCCATGCTCTCGGCATAGAAGTAGGTGGTGGAACCGCCGTCAAGCTCCTTTGCCTGGTCGGAGCCGCCGGAGCAGCCGGCGAGCAAAAGGCTTGCGGACAGGGCGAGCGCGACGAGCGCCGCGATAAGCCCGGTTTTCTTCACAGTACGTAACATCATCTTCTTCCTTTCTCGTTCGTACCGTTCGTATCAGAGAACCGCTTCCAAACCCGCGCGGCGCACGCGCGCACGGGAGCGAACACGGAGGTCTTCTTGGCAACGCCGGCGACGGCGCCGGCAGCAGAGCAGTCGGATTCGAGGACATCGCGCAAGCGATCCCCTAAGAGGTTGAAGAGCGTGACGGTGATGAAGAGGGCGCACCCTGGGACGAGGATGCCCCACGGCGCGACCTGGAACGTGGTGCGCGCCTCGCTCATCATCGCTCCCCATTCGTTCGTCGGGCGCTCGGGCCCCAGCCCCAAAAAGGACAGGCCCGCCATCGTCAAAACGGTGTCGCCGATCGAAAGGGCCGCCATGACGGCAAGCGGCGAGGCCACGGCGGGCAGCAGGTGCCGGAGGCAGATGTCGAACGTCCGCGCTCCGCACACGACGGCGGCGCGCACCTCATCGGAGGAGCGCAGGCTCAACGCGAGGCTGCGCGCCAGGCGGGCGAACTGGGTCCAGAACACCGCCGACACGGCGATCACCATGTTGAGCGCGCCCTGGCCGAGGATCGCGGCGATGGCGATGGCCAGCACGAAGCTGGGAAATGCCTGGAACATCGTGATCACCTTGTCGATGACGAGGTCGACGGCGCCCCCGAGATACCCCGAGAGCAGGCCGATCGCAGACCCCACGACGAAGGCGATCGCGACGATGGAAAACGACATCAGCACCGACTCGGTGCCTCCTGCGACGGTGCGCAGCAGCACATCGCGGCCCACCGCGTCGCTTCCAAGCAGAAAGCCCCCTCCCCCGGCGCGCGCAGGGCGCTCGTCAGGTCGGTGACGTTGGCATCGAACGGGATTACCGCGGGCACGGCAAGCAAAAGCACGATGAACGCCGTCGCGCACACGGCGACGGCCGCGAACCGCCTCTTCTCGCTCGTCATCGGCCGCCTCATGACCTCACCGCGCCCTTCAGCCGGATGCGGGGATCGACGGCGCGATAGGCCACATCAACGAGCCAATTGACGATCAGGTAGACCAGAGCCATCACCAGCGCGTACGCCTGCACGACCGTGTAATCGCGCGAGTTGATCGCCGCCACGGCCAGGTTGCCGACGCCCGGCCAGCTGAAGATGCACTCCACGATCGCCGACCCGCCGAAAAGCGAGCCCAAAGAGATGCCGACGAGCGACAGAAGCGGGACGAGGGAGTTGCGCAGGACGTGACGGGTGAGGATGGTCCTCTCGGGGATGCCTCGGCTGCGCAGCCCCTCGACGTATCCGCGGCTCAGCTGGCCAAGCGCAACGACGCGCACCTGGCGGACGTACCACGCGCTCATCGGCAGGGCGAGCGAGAGCGTCGGCATCACGATGCCAAGCGGGCCTGAGGCCGATACCGAGAAAAGATGCAGGCGAACACTCAAGACATAGAGCAAAACCAGCGCCACGAAGAACGACGGCAGCGAGCAAAACAGGTACGAGACACCCCTGACCGCCCGGTCGAGCGCCGAGTCCTTGCGATAGGCGCACAGCAGGCCGAGGGGAACGGCGATCACAAGCGTCAGCGCCATCGCGCACAGCGTGAGCGCCAGCGTGTAGGGCAGGCAGCCCATGAGGGAGTTCGCCACCGATCGGCCGGTTTTGTAGGATGCGCCCATGTCGCCTTGGACCATGGCGCTGATCCAGTCGACGTACTGCACGAAGAAGGGCCGGTCGAGCCCCATCTCAGCGCGCTTCGCCGCGAGCGCGTCCGCCGAGGGGGCGACGCCTTTGCTGGAGAAGTACTGCGTCGCGGGGTCGGTCGGCGACAGATAGGACAGGAGGAAAGCCAGAAACGTGACGCCCACCACGACGACCACGGCGCCGATCAGGGACAGCGCCAGGCGGCGTGCCCTCGACGACGTGGCCTGCCCCTTCACAAAGGACCAGGGCATGTCAGCGCGTCGCCTCGATCAAGAACAACGGAGAGGAGCCGTAGAAGGCCTGCTCCCCCCGCCGTCCAGAGCGTGTTCAAGGCATCAACGTCGACGGACACGTCGGAAAAGCCCAGGTCGCGCAAGACATGAACATCCCAATAGGGTCGCAAGAGGTACGTGGACGGCAGCGCCAAGGCGATCTGCTCGCACGCGCGCTCCTGGGCATCGGTCGCCAGCGAGTCCTCGTCCCATCCCAGGATGTCGGTGCTCGGCGCCTGGTCGGCAAGGCGACGGGCGTTGACCGCGGGATCCACCAGATAGCGATACCAGTTGGCGTCGAAGGCGAGGAGCTTTCCGCCGGAACGGAGCAGCCCCTGCCATTCCTCGTAGGCTGCAAGCAAATCCTTCATCAGCCACGTGACGTTGCGGGAAACGATCGCGTCGAACGACGAGGCCGCCTCGGAGAGGTCCATGGCGTCGGCGTGCAGGAAACGGATGGACGAGGCGCCGTCGCGCTCGGCATTGCGCCGCGCGGCGGCCAGCATGTCCTCGCTCGAGTCGATCGCCACGACCTCACAGCCCAGCGAGGACAGCAGGATGGAGAAGAACCCCGGGCCGCATCCGACGTCGAGTGCGCGCAGGTGCCTGTTCTGGCTTGCAGCAGCGGCGCGCAGGCTGCGCGTCTTCTCGTCCAGCACGGCCGCCCACGCAGCATGCATCTCGCCGGCCAGCTCCTCACACACGCCGCACGAATAGCTC
>CAVCDZ010000075.1:0-22615 GCA_963601095.1 Oscillibacter sp. MSJ-31
TGTGGAGCGCACAGCGTTGTGAGCGCGAGCGATCTCGCCTGCGCGAGGACATCCCGGAGGCCATCCAATCGATGAAGGCGTGCTTTCATGTGGGGTATTCGCTGCCCCAGACGTTGAAGGAGGCGAGCCGATCGACGACCGGTCCGCTGGGAGCGGTGTTCGAGGAGGCCCAGGGCGTGGTGGAAGTGGGCGGCAGCATCGACGATGCGCTGCGGGTGATCAAAGAGAAGGGGGCGGAGCCCGAGTTGGTCTTCCTCTCCGCGGCGCTTGAGATACAGCATCGAACGGGGAGCAGCATGGAGCAGGTTCTCGAGGCGACGCGGCAGTCGGTGGCCGACGAGGTGTCGCTCAAGCGCACGCTTCGCACCCAGACGGCTCAGGCGAAGCTTTCGGCACAGGTGGTGACCGTGATGCCGTTTGCCTTGATAGGGGCGTTCTCGCTTGTGTCGCCCGGCTTCCTTTCCCCCTTCTTCGAGAGTGGGCTGGGAATCGCCGTGCTCGTGATTGCCTTGGGCATGCAGATGCTCGGCATCGTCCTCGTTCGTCGTCATTTGAGGGTGGAGGTGGCGTAGATGGCTGAAGGCTTGTTGCTGTGCTCGTTTGCGAGCTCTTTCGTTGCGGGCACGATGGCCGGCAGGGGCCTGCATGACTGGTGGGGCGCGCAGCGCCGCCGTCAGGCGCTGCTGCGAGCGGTTGGCGCAGGATCGGTGCTCGACGCGACGGGCATCGTGCTTGAGAGCGAGGGCATCGACGCGCTGGTGCTGGGGATGGCGATCAAGGAATCGCTCTACGGCCGCGAGGGTCTTCGTGGCGTCAAGGGTGCTCAGCGGGGGTGGTCGCGTGCGCTTGGTGATGCCGTGGTCAAGGCGGGGCTTGAGGACTCCCTGACGCCAATAGGCGTGTTTCGCTCCCGCCTGCGTTGTGCCTTGGCGGGCGCCCTCGGACTCGGCGTGGCGGGATGGGTTTTCTCCCCGTTGCTCGCGCTTATCTGCTCGATAGCAGGCGGCGTGGCGGGATGGTCGTCGGTCCCTCGCGCTCTGCGCCGCGAGGTCAATGCTCGATCGGAGAGCGCTGAGCGGCAGCTGTCCCAGATGGTTGAAGTCATCGTCTTGGGGCTGCAGAGCGGGATGTCGTTCGACCGCTCCCTCTCTCTGTACCACCAACGGTTTGAGGGGTCGCTGAGCAGGGCGCTTGCCTCAGCGCAGGGGCAATGGACCCATGGGCTGGTCGATCGTTCCGAGGGGCTCAGGCGCGTGGCACGGTCATATGACTCGCTGTTGTTCGACCGCCTGGCGGAAAACGTCATTCGCTCAGTGCGTTTCGGAACGTCGCTTGCCGAAGGCCTGAGCGTCGTGGCGGCAGAAGCGCGGGCGGTGCGCAAGGCGAAGCTCGAAGAGCGGGTGGCAAAGGCTCCGGTGAAGATGCTGCTGCCGGTGGGAGGCTTGATCCTGCCCGCCATGCTGCTTTTTGATCCTCGGGCCGATCATGCTCGAGCTGATGTCAGGGTTTTAATAAGGGAGAGGAGAGCGTCATGAAAGAGACGTGCATGACAATGGGAGCGGCTGCGGTGGGTGAGCGGGACGTTGTGGACAGGGAGGGGAACGGCGATGAAAGCGGGCGGTGCGCGTGCGGGCGGCATGCCGAGAGGTGCGACGCTGCCATGCAGTCGAGAGGTGGCTCGCTGGTCTCGTCGGTATGGCGCGCTCGGCACGAGCTGGCGCGCCAGTCGGGACAAGGAACGGTGGAATTCGCGATTCTGGTGGGAGTTTTGGTGGTCATCGCCCTGCTCGCTATCACGATTTTCGTCCGAAGATCCAGGAGCTCTGGGATGCCATCGCATCGGGGATCAACGGTTTGTAAGCATCGGGGCGCGGCGGGCGCGGGACAGTCAACGGTTGAGTACGCCGTGGTCTTCGCAGCCTTTTTGGCGCTGGTCGTCGCGCTCGGCGTCATCTGGCGTTTCCTCGAGGCGGGAACGGTCGTCGACCATGCGTTGCAGTCGGCCTTCCACCATCTGAGCGCCGTTTCCTCAGGGGCATGGATCGACGTGTTGCTGTATTGATCGTGCGTAGCAAGGCGGACGGGAGGAGGTTGCCATGTCTCGCAAGGCAGAGTGGCAGCGCGCATTCCGGCAGGGAGAGCGCCATCTGAGCTGGAAGCGGCCATGCCGGTACCGCTCGGGACAGGCAACGGTCGAGGCGGCCTTCCTTATCCCGCTCATCCTCCTGCTGCTCATGCTGCTGATGCAGCCGGGCATCATCCTGTACAGCCGCATGGTGATGCAGGGTGCCGCAGCGGAAGGATGCCGAATGCTCGCCACGCGCACCGCCTCGGATGACTCCGCTGCCTATGAGGCGGCGATACGGCGGCATTTGGGCGCCGTGCCCCAGCAGGATAACTTCCACATCCATTCTGCGGGCTGTTCGTGGGAGATCGTTTTGAGGGGAGACGAGGGAAGCGGGGAGGTCGCCGTTTCCATCGAGGGGCAGATGAAGCCTCTGCCTCTGTTCGATTTTGGGATGGCGGCCTTGGGCCTCACCAATGAGGCGGGCGCCTTCGTGCAACGCGTTGAGGTGTGCATGCCCACCTATGGCGCATGGGTAGGCGCCAGCGACGAGGGCTTGAACCCGTCGGCATGGGTTCAAGCAAGCAGTGAGGGCGTGGGTTGAGCGCAGGTCCGCAAGGGGAGAGGAGGTGATCCGATGGGCACGGCACGTGAGGGCGACACGCTCTTTTGGAAAGAGGAGGGCTTTTCGACGGTGGGCATGGCGCTTGCCCTGCTGATCACCCTTGCTCTGATCTTTACTTGCGCGCAGGTCTATGAGGTGTCGTCGGCATCCTCTCAAGTGCAAGAGGTCGCCGATGCTGCAGCCTTGGCGGCGGAGAACACGGTGGCGGAATTCTATATCGTGGTGACGATCTGCGATGCGGTGACCTTCACGCTCTCGCTCACGATGCTCACGGCGCTCGGTCTATCGGTGGTGTGCGCGTGCATTCCTCCGACGGCGGGATTGTCCCGCACGTTGCTTGAGGTAGCGGACAGGTTGGCCACTGCGCGCGACTCCTTCTACGAATCAGCCCAGGAATCGCTCGATCGCCTTCAGCTCGCTTTGCCGTTCTTGGCGACGGTGAAGGCGCAGGAAGTGCTCTCGGCGAATTCCGTTGACGGCGCGCGGTACCAGGGCATCGTCGTGCTGGCGCCCTGGGAGCCGACCTCCGATTCCCCTCTCTCGTTCGAAGCATCCGACCAGGCGGTGGAGGCGACTCAGGCCGAACATGAGGCGCTGATAGGGGCGACAGAAGAGACCGAGCGCGCTGCTGAGGAGGCCAATCGTTGGAAGGAGGAGGCCTATCGTCACGATTCGGGAAGCCAGACAGCCTACTGCATGTACGAGCGTGCCTCTAAGCTCGCGGGGATGAGGGGCGCCGACAACCCGTTTTTCTCCTCGGTGGAGACCTGGAGCTTCTCGGCAGCGCTCGCTCGCGCGCAGGCTTACTACCCTGCTCGCTATCGCCAGGAAGCGCCGGCGGACTCTTCGGCAGCAGAGCAAGCGAACTCTGCGTTGCGCAAGCGGTTCTACGCCTTTGCGCAACAGCGCATCAGCGAAGGGTATGTGCATGAGACGCCCGATTCATTTGACGCGCTGTTTCCCCTGTTGCCCAAGAACACCGACGAGATGCGGGCGACGGAACTCTACCACGAGGCGATCTACCCGCGCACGCAGGGCGCTGACGGCGCGCTGACCTTACACGCGTGGCAGGGATGCCCTGGCATGGCGGGGACGGTCGGCGCGGGAATGGGGTCGATTCGCGACATGGACGCCGCGCCTGGCTACGCAACCTGTCCCCAGTGCCGATTCGTTCCCAACAGCATGGGCAAGGTCGCGGCGGCGTCGACGAGCATTGAAAACGGCTTCGAGTATCACTACCAGGCCGTGGCCAAGGCGGCGGCGGAATACCAACGCGTCCGCGCTGAGCTCGATCCGCTGTCTCAGCATGTGAAGGAGGGCGCCGGCGCGCTCCTCGATCGGATAAGCGACGGCTTGAGCGAGGCATGCTCCAAGAGGATCTCATGCGTGCCTCCGGGCAGCACGGGCGCCATCGCGCTCATCGTGGATACCGGGACGGCCCCGACGGCGTTTCCCAGTGGCTTCATCGCCTCTCAAGGCGCCGGTGGGCTGGGCGTACGCGCGGCCCTTGCGGGAGCCACTTTGGTGAAGGAGAACGCCGATGAGGGCGGAAACGTCCTGACGACGTTTTTCGACGGACTTTCTGCGGAAGGCGTCGGCGTGCACAAGGGAGCTCAGGTGGTCCTTGACGTGTGGTCGGGCATGCTCGGCGTTTATGCGCAAGGCCATGATGTGCTGGTGCGGGTGGTGGAAGAAGCATTGGACGGCATCCCCCTTGCAAGCGCGAGCGGGCTGGGGTCCTGGGCCGCGCAGAGGCTCGAGGAGACGATCGCGAAGGTGGGCTTCGACCCGCCCGACTTGCGTGCCCGCAAGGCGGTGCTGGTCAACACCGCACATGTGCTGGAGAACGACGGCTCGACGTTTTCTGCGTGCCTGCTTTCCGTGAAGCGGCAGGTGCTCGCCTCCGGCGCCGACGGCATAGGCCTCGACGGCGCGCTCTCGGCAGTTGAGACGGCGGCCCTGGACGCCATCGACGATATGAACGGCGACTTTCAGATTGCGACGATCGTGATCATCGAGGGCGTGGTGGAGATCCCGGTCACGGTCTCGCTCCCACCGGCGGTGACGGGAGGCCTGGCGCAGGCGATCAGCTTGGGCATCGACGGGCTCCGCTCGATCGTTGCTTCGTGGACGGGGGTGCGGCAATGGCGATGAGGCTCAAGGCACGCGGACAGATGACGATCGAGCTGATGGCGATGCTGCCGGCGGCGCTCGTCGTCGCCCTCGTGGCAGTCAACGGCGCGCTGTTCTTCTCGGAATGCGCGGCATTCGACCGCACGTTTCGCTCGGCTGTGAACACCTTTGCCGTGTCACCTGCGGCAGGGCAGGGGGTCTCGGAGAGCTGCGCGCTCATCCAAGGTGCGGTGGGGGCCTTGCATGCTTCCGACCACGTTGACGTGTCGGTGTCCTCGTCGGGCATCGAGGGTGGCGTCGTGACCTTCACGGGAACCTTGGCGTTTCATCCGACGCTGTTTGGGGCGGGGCCTCTCACGGGTGCTTTCGGTGTGTCGTTTCCGGCACTCTCTCATCGCGCAGAGATTTCCGTGGCGGTGTATCGGCCGGGGGTGATCATATGAGGTGGGCTCCTTTTCGAGGGAAGCGGCAGGGGCGTGCGAGGATGGCGCGGCCAAGAGGGCAGGGGCGGTCTGCGGGCGCGTGCGCGCGGCATGCGACGCGGCCGGTCTATCCCTCGTTTTGGCGCGCGCTTGGCGTGCTGGGGCTCGTCGCCCTGATCGCGGGGATCGCAGGGCCTCTTGCGACGGGGCACCAGACGGCCTCGCACGCGCCTGCGCCTGACCTCATGTCATCGTTTTCCTTGATGAAGAACGAGGGGAGCGATCTCGGAGCCGGCATAGCCGCACCTCTGACCCACATCGAGGTGGACCGGGTCTATCGGGCCGATCTGCCGAAGGGGTTTGCCGAAGAGGTGATGGCAGAGCCCTCGAGCGATTTTATGGTGTCTCCCGACGGGCGCGTCGTTGGGTTCTGGCTCGCGGGCGATCGAGCCGCCGCGCGAGAGTCGGTCGCTGCCGCGCTTGCGGCCAAGGGCTGGACGCAGGTGGAGAGCGGATCGGAGGCCCTGTCCACCTTCGCGAAGGACGACGGTCGCTACCGATGGCTTGCGGTCGCGTACGCTGCGCAGGCAAGTGGCACGTCGGTCGTGATGACGCTAGAAGGGAAGCGTGAGTGAGATGGTCTGGCCAGATGGACACCCCACCTTGGCCATCGCGTCGCGATGGGCCGACAGGATCGCAGGGCTGCTGGTGTCACGACCCGATGGGTGCGTGCTCTTGCTGGCTCCCTGCAAGTCCGTTCACACGTTCGGGATGGCAAGCCCGCTCGACCTTGCGTTCGTGGATCGCGAGGGTCGGGTGGTGAAGACGGTTCGCGCGGTGCCGCCTGGTCGGGTCGTTCGTTGCCGCGGCTCGTGCGGCGTGCTTGAGCGGCAGTCGCTTCCGCAAGAGATGTGGTATCGAGTAGGAGAGGAGCTCAAGATATGCATAAGAGATTGACGAGGGCAGAGCAGACATCGGCGAAGGTCGCCGCGCGCCGAGGCTCAGGAAGGCAGGGCGATGCGCAGAAGGCGGCGGGGATGAAGACGTGCCCGTGTTGCCATGCGAAGTGCTTTGCCGACATGGAGGTGTGCTATGGCTGCCTTCACGTGTTCGATGACGAGGCGCTTCCTGTTGTGGCAGAGGCGGCTCGCGATGAGGCACGGGGCGACGAGGCGGCCTGCGACGAAGCGTTGAGCGACGCGGGGGTTCGCGATGAGGCACCGTGCGACCTCGGCGCCCCTGGGACGGCGGAGGCAAGGCTTAAGAGCGCGCAGGCGAGCGAGGCGCCCGCAAAGAAAAGGCCCTCGCCGCTGGGTGGCGGCGAGGGCCTGGAGTCTCGGTCGGGCGTGGAGTTCGTCAAGATCCTCGAGCTGTCCATCGGTCTGCGCATTGCGCATGATGGCAAGGGGAGGATCTCAGCGGAGATCACCGATGCCGAGGAAGAGCCGCGCTAAGCGAGGAACGACACGACCGCATCCTCGATGGCAGACGTCGTGCCGGCGATGACGTCCTTGAAGCGGATGGGCAGCGAATCGAGCTCGGCGAGTCCGCGCGGGATGTTGTGCGCGTCAGCTTCGTCGGCAATGAGGTCGTTCAACGCGCAACCGCTCATCGCGGCGACGTCGTCCGGCAGCGCCGCACCTGGCTCAAGGCCGTGGAGGGCGCGGTAGACGTTCTCTCCGAACTTGGCCCAGTGCGCGGTCGACGCGATGAGGACGGGGTTGTCGCCGCGCAGGCGCTCGGCCACCTTGTAGGCGACGGCGGTATGCGGGTCGATCAGGTAGTCGTACGCGTCGTGGACCTCTTTGATGGTCTCAAGGCAGGATGCGCTGTCCACCGAGTCGGCCTTGAAAGCGGACTGGAGCGCTTCGCGCGTCGCGCCGTCGACGGTGAAGGACTTCTTTTCCTTGAGGTCGTCCATCCAGCCGGCGATGGCGGCGGCGTTGCGGCCCGTCAGCTCGAAGAGCTGACGCTCGACGTTGGAGGACACCAGGATGTCCATCGACGGAGAGGGCGTGAGCACAAAATCGCGATGAGAGATGTCGTACGTGCCGGAGTTGATGAAGTCGGTCAGGACACGGTTCTCGTTGCTGGCGCAGAACAGCGTGCCGAGCGGGGTGCCGAGCTGCTTGGCGTACCAGGCGGCGAGGATGTTTCCGAAGTTGCCGGTCGGAACGCAGACGTCGAGCGGCTGGCCCGCTTCGAGCTTGCCGTCTGCCACGAGCTTGGCGTAGCTCGAGACGTAGTAGACGACCTGGGGCAGCAGGCGCCCCCAGTTGATGGAGTTGGCAGACGACAGGGCCACGCGATGATCGCCCATCAGTTTTTCCGCGAATGCCTCGTCGCCGAAGACGTTTTTGGCGCCTGTCTGGCAGTCGTCGAAGTTGCCGGTGACGGCCCAGACCATGACGTTGTTGCCGGACTGGGTCGCCATCTGCTTGTACTGGATGTCGCTGACGCCGCCGTCAGGGTACATGACAGCGATCTTCACGCCATCCTTGTCCTTGAAGCCCTCGAGGGCAGCCTTGCCGGTGTCACCGGACGTGGCGACGAGGATCAGGAAGGTGTGGTCGAGCTTGCCCTGCGCGCGCAGCTGCGCGGCGCTGGCGCTGAAGAAATGCGGCAAGCACTGAAGTGCCATGTCCTTGAAGGCGCTCGTCGGGCCGTGCCACAGCTCAAGGACGTGGGTGGAGTCGTCGAAGGACGTGATGGGGCAGATGTCCTTGTCGTCGAAGCGATCGCCGTAGGTGGCTTCCATGAGCTCATCGACCTTCGCATCGGGCAGGTCGACGCCGAAGGCGCGGTAGATCGCAGCGGCGCGCTGGGCGTAGGGAACGTCTGCCAGCTTTAAAATCTCATTGAGGCTGAACTGGGGCACATCGACGGGGACGAAGAGCCCGCCTCCGTCGGCAAGGCCCTTTACCACTGCTTCGGAAAAAGTGACCGGCGATGCGCACCGGCCGCGTGTGTCGATATATCGATTGATGCCCATTCTTCCATCTTTCGTGAGGTAATATTGTGCTATCAGTATACTATGTTGATCACGTTACTTGACGTTCCATGAGCCCATTCCACGCAAAGCCTGATTGTCGTGGTGCGTCGTCGAGGAGGAAGTAATGGAGAAGGTTTCAATGTCTCATGAGGACTACCTCGAGGCCATTGTCATGCTCGGCGGCACGGAGACTCAGCCGGTTCGCTCGGTCGACGTCGCGTCAAAGCTCGGTGTCTCCAAGGCATCGGTTTCCAAGGCGGTCGCCAGCCTGAAAGCGGCTGGCATGCTCGATCAGCCCTACTACGGCGACATCACGCTGACGGCCGATGGCTACAGCTATGGGTGCTCCGTCCTCGAGCGCCACGAGAAGCTCACGCGCTTTTTGAACGAGAAGGTGGGGCTTCCCCGCGACGTCGCAGAGGACGAGGCGTGCCAGATGGAGCACGCCATCAGCGACGAGTCGTTCATCAAGTGGCTCGAGTATTTCAAGAGCATCGGTCTGTAACGCTCAGCGCAAGGCCGCCTGGCCTGCGCTCCTCCTTGTGCAGATGCAGCGTCCTTGAGGGCGCTGCTTTTGTTTTGCGGACCTTTCTTGTGCTACGATACGAACAAATGTTTGTCAATGAAGGGAAGCCATGGCCGAGCGGCGCTGCATATTGGGCATCGACCCGGGACTTGCCCACTCGGGCTGGGGCCTCGTGTCCCAGCAGGGCGGCCATCTGTCCTGCATCGCCTACGGCTGCATCGTGACGACGGCCGATCAGCCGCTGCACGATCGTTTAGGCAAGATCTATCGCCAGATGGCTGCGGTCGTCGCTCGCTACGAGCCAACGTGCATCGGCATCGAGACGGTGTGGTTTGGGACGAACGCGCCGAGCGCGTTTGCCACCGGCCAGGCGCGCGGCGCCGCGCTCGCGGCGTGCGCCCAAGACGACGTGGCCTTGCAGGAGTTTTCTCCCAGCCAGATCAAGCTGGCCGTGGTGGGGGCGGGCTCTGCCGACAAGGCGCAGGTGCAGTACATGGTCCAACAGCTGCTCGGGCTCGAACAGCCTCCTCGTCCCGATCATGCGGCCGACGCCCTGGCCGCCGCCATCACGTTCGCCACCCATGATGTCTCCCTGTTGGAAAGGAGGGGCACCCGTTGATCGCTCACCTTCGCGGCACGCTTGCCGCAAAATCCCTCGACTCTGCCGTCATCGAAGTCGGCGGCGTGGGGTATCTCGTCATGCTGTCGTCGCGAAGCCTGTCCCGGTTGGGGGAGGTCGGCTCCGACGTGGTGGTGCTGACCCATCTGCAGGTGCGCGACGACGCCTTCGTCCTCTACGGTTTTTTGACGCAGGAGGAAAAGGATTTGTTCCTGCGCCTGACGTCGGTCTCGAGCGTCGGCCCCAAGGTGGCGCTCTCGGTGCTGTCCACCTATGCGCCGGCTGAGGTGGTGTCGGCTATCGCCGCGCAGGATCTTGCGGCGATCCAGCGGGTACCGGGCGTGGGGAAGAAGATGGCCTCGCGCATCGTGCTCGAGCTCAAGGAGTCCTTCGGCGACGACATTCAAGCGGTGCTCGCCGGCCGCTCTGAGCAGGCACTGAATGCGCAGAAAGCGGCGACGGAGGCCTTGTTGTCCATGGGCTTCACCTCTCAGGAGGCTGAGCTTGCTTTGAAGGGGGCTCCCGAAGAGGCGTCCGAAACGATACTATTGCAGTACGCCCTGAAGCGTTTGGGAAAGTAGCCGTCCCGGCAACCGACCCTTGAGGGACGATCACGATGAAAGCGAGTTTGTGTCTGACGACTTTGAAATAGAAAGCGTCCTGTTCGAGGCGCCCTCCGAGCCTGCCCCCGATCCGGCGGAACGCACCTGCGCGGTGTCTCTGACCGAAGACGACCTGGCCCTCGATCGCTCCCTGCGCCCGACGCGCCTGGCTGATTATCTGGGCCAGACCAAGGTCAAGGAGAGCCTCTCCATCCTCATTGAGGCAGCGCGCGAGCGTAACGACGTGGTCGACCACATCCTCTTCTCGGGCCCTCCGGGCTTGGGCAAGACCACGCTCGCCACCGTCGTCGCCAACGAGCTCGGCGTGCGCATCAAGACCACGAGCGGCCCTGCGATCGAGCGCACCGGTGACCTTGCGGCCATTCTCACCAACTTGGAGGAGGGCGACGTCCTCTTCATCGACGAGATCCATCGCTTGAACCGCATGGTCGAAGAGGTGCTCTATCCCGCGCTGGAGGATTTCGCGCTCGACATCGTGGTGGGCAAGGGCCCTGCCGCCCGCTCGATCCGCCTCGACCTGCCGCGCTTCACCCTGATCGGCGCCACGACGCGCACCGGCCTTCTGACCGGCCCTTTGCGCGATCGCTTTGGCATCTCGTTTCGCCTGAACTACTACGCGCCTGAAGAGCTGGCGCTCATCGTGCGCCGCTCGGCGCGCATCCTCGACGTCGACATCCTGGAAGAGGGTGCCCTTGAGATCGCGCGCCGCAGCCGCGGCACCCCGCGTCTGGCCAACCGCCTGCTCAAGCGGGTGCGTGACTGGGCCCAGGTGAAGGGGGTCGCTCCGATCGACGAGGACTGCGCGGCGCAGGCGCTGGCGTTTTTCGAGGTGGATTCCTTGGGGCTCGATCCGGTGGACAACCGCATCCTCGAGCTGCTCTGCGTCCAGTTCTCGGGCCGTCCGGTGGGGTTGACGACGCTCGCTTCCGCGTTGTCGGAAGAGCCCGACACTCTTGAGGACGTCTACGAGCCCTATCTGCTGCAACAAGGGCTGCTGGTGCGCACGCCCAAGGGTCGCCAGGCCACCGAGCGCGCCTACGCCCATCTGGGCATCCGCCTGCCAGGAAAGGAATAACGTGCTGCACGAGGATTATTTGATGCGCATGTTCTTGATGATGGCCTCGTCCATCCGCGAGAGCATGGAAAAGGCGCGCGGCGGGGAAGACCCCCAGGCCGCCGCTGATCGGCTCGACTCCACGCTCGAGGGAGCGACCGACTTCGACGGATCCCTTTTGCTGCAGATGACGCCGGAATCCATGGCGGCGATGATGAAGCTGTCCAACCCCAATCCTGCGGTGATGGGGTACGTCACGCGCGCCCTCATGCTGTCGTCTCGGTATCTGCGCCAGGCGGGCCAAGGCGCTCAGGCTGACCTGCGCGCGGGACAGGCCAAAGCCGTCTCCCAGGCATTCGGCCTTGGTGTTACCGAAGAAGATCTCGATCCTCAGGCTCTCGAAGAGTTCTTCGAAGAGACGGTTGAGGCTGAAAAGGGCAAATAAAACCCCTTTAAACCCGTAGGCGCTATAGGAAAACTCGCATTATATATTAACGCGAGATTAAATCCAATACTTTTCACAAAGGTAGAGTTTGCCGTAGTTGACACTTCAGTAACGCTCGGCTAACATTCACGAATTGCAAACAGCGTATAAATGCTGTTTGCGGGGTTATGCCATCAAGGGAAGGACGCCTCATGGTTTTATCGGAAGTCAAGAAGAACGGCGTGTACCACGTTAAGGCGCTTCACGACGCCGGAGATCTCCATACGCACCTCGAGAACCTGGGATTCCTCCCGGGCGAGGCGATTGCGGTCGTTTCCCGTATCGGCGGGAACCTCATCGTGAACGTGAAGGGTTCGCGCGTCGCGCTCTCCTCTGAACTCGCGAAGCACATCGTGATTTAGCACGCGTTCGTGCGATAGCGACAACGGAACCCTCCCCACATCGATTTCTAGGAAAGGAGGCTAGGTGAAGACTCTGCGAGAAACGAAGAACGGCGAGACCGTTCGCGTCGTGAAGCTTGAAGGCTCCGGGGCGGTCAAGCGCCGCATCATGGACATGGGCATCACGAAGGGCTGTTCTGTCTACGTGCGCAAGGTTGCCCCTCTGGGCGATCCGGTGGAAGTCACGGTTCGTGGTTACGAGCTGTCTCTGCGCAAGGAAGACGCCCAGATGATCGAGGTCGAGTAGCTTCGCCTAGTCTAGGAGCCCAGTCCTGGACAAAGCGGTAGATACCCCTCCTCAGATGAGGTCGCGCAGGCGACCTGATTTTGAGCCCCAAGTTAGATCGTTCTAACATCCGAATGGAGGAATGCATGAGAGTTGCACTAGCTGGCAACCCGAACAGCGGTAAAACCACCCTGTTCAATGCGCTCACCGGCTCCAACCAATACGTTGGTAACTGGCCGGGCGTTACTGTTGAGAAAAAGGGAGGTAAGCTCAAAGAGGATAAGTCGATTGAGATCACCGACCTCCCAGGCATTTATTCTCTTTCCCCTTACACCCTCGAGGAAGTCGTTGCCCGTAATTTCCTGATCGGGGAGAAGCCCGACGCGATCCTGAACATCGTCGACGGCTCCAACCTCGAGCGCAACCTGTACCTGACCACCCAGCTCCTCGAGATGGGCGTGCCGGTCGTGGTTGCCGTCAACATGATGGACATCGTGCGCAAGCGCGGTGACGAGATCCACACCGACCAACTTGCCGCCGAGCTCGGCTGCAGCGTCGTTGAGATCTCCGCACTGAAAAACGAAGGCATCGACCAGGTGGTCAACTGCCTGAAGACGATCGGTTCCGCCGCTGCGCCGAAGCCGATCACGTTCTCCGCCCCGATTGAAGAGGCTCTGGCAACGATCCAGAGCCGTTTGTCGTCCGACATCCCTGAGAATCTCAAGCGCTTCTACGCGATCAAGCTTCTCGAGAAGGATGAGAAGATCCGCGCGTCCTTGACGAATTGCCCTGACGTTTCCGACGTCATCGCCAAGGTCGAGAAGGAGACCGACGACGATACCGAGAGCGAGATCATCAACGATCGCTACTCGTACATCACCGAGATCATCGACCACTGCCGCAACAAGGGCGCTGGGTCTGACATGACCACGTCCGACAAGATCGACCGCATTGTCACGAACCGTATCCTGGCGCTGCCGATCTTCGTGGTCGTCATGTTCTTGGTCTACTACATCTCCGTTTCCACGGTCGGCACCGTTGCCACCGACTGGGCCAACGACGGCGTGTTCGGCGACGGTTGGTACCTCGGCCCTGGCCAGGAGCAGCTCGATGAGGTCCAGGGCGAATACGACGACGCCTCTTCCGCGGTTGACGCTTTCGAGACCGCCGCTGAGGACGCGGGCCTCGATCCCACGTCTGACACCTTCATCGCCGATGCTGAGGCTGCGGGCCTGACCGGCTCCTACGAGGCATACGACGACGAGACCGGCGAGAACGAGGTCGTCGACGTCGACGCGGCGGCCTATGAGGACGCTCTTGGCGTCTTGGCTCCCTACCAGGGCGACCAGAACGCCATCGCCGCCTTCGAGGCAGCTGCCATCGACGCGGGCCTCGATCCCACCTCCGACACCTTCGCTGACGACGCCGACGCTGCGGGCATCACCGCTTCCTACGTCGACGACGAGGGCCAGGTCCAGGAGATCGACACGGCTGGCTACGAGGAAGAGCTCGCTGGCAGCGAGCCCGATCCGACCCAGTACGGTCTGTGGGTCCCGGGCATCCCGGTTCTCGCTGAGGACGGCTTGACCGCCATCGGCTGCGCCGATTGGCTGCAGGCCCTGATCCTCGACGGCATCATCGCCGGTGTTGGCGCCGTTCTCGGCTTCATTCCGCAGATGCTCGTCCTGTTCTTCCTGTTGGCTCTGCTCGAGTCCTGCGGCTACATGTCCCGTATCGCGTTCATCCTTGACCGCGTGTTCCGCCGCTTCGGCCTGTCCGGCAAGTCCTTCGTGCCGATCCTGATCGGCACTGGCTGCGGCGTTCCGGGCGTCATGTCCTCTCGTACCATCGAGAACCAGAACGACCGCCGCATGACGGTCATGACGACGACCTTCATCCCCTGCGGCGCCAAGCTGCCGATCATCGCCATGTTCGCTGGCGCGGTCTACGGCGGCGAGTGGTGGGTCGCACCGAGCGCCTACTTCCTGGGCATCATCGCGATTCTCTGCTCCGGCGTCATCCTGAAGAAGACCCGCTTCTTCTCCGGCGACCCCGCTCCGTTCGTCATGGAGCTCCCGCCGTACCACCTTCCCACCGCTGGCGCCGTGCTGCGCAGCATGTGGGAGCGTGCATGGTCCTTCATCAAGAAGGCCGGCACGATCATTCTGTGCGCCGCGATCCTGATCTGGTTCATTTCGTCCTACGGCTTCGTTGACGGCGTGTTCCAGGCGGTCGAGGACCAGAATGACTCCATCTTGGCCGTCATCGGCTCCGCTATCTGCTGGATCTTCGCTCCCCAGGGCTTCGGCGACTGGCAGGCGGCGTCCGCGACGATCACCGGCCTTATCGCTAAGGAGAACGTCGTCGGCACCTTCGGCATCCTCTATGACGGCGATGCCGGCTGGTACGAGAACGTCCAGGCTGCCTTCACCTACTGCTCTGGCTATGCCTTCCTGGCATTCAACCTGCTGTGCGCTCCCTGCTTCGCTGCTATGGGCGCCATCAAGCGCGAGATGAACAACATCAAGTGGTTCTTCGCCGCCATCGGTTACCAGTGCGGTATCGCGTGGGTCGTCTCCCTGTGGATCTACCAGTTCGCAGGTGTGATCACCGGCGAGATCGCGTTCAACGTCTTCACGGTGATCGCGCTCGTCTTCTTCATCGCCTTCCTGTGGCTGCTCTTCCGCCCCAACAAGTGGAAGGGTCAGAAGGCTGCGCCGGTTCGCTCCGTCGATGCCGCGTAAAGCCGGTAAAACGCGCGTTGCGTTTTGATGACGATCAGGTCCGCCGGAGCGATCCGGCGGACCTTCGCCGTACTATTGACGTGCCGGGGTTTCCTGGCATAAGGCAGATCTCAGAAACGGATCTGCGCTATTGGCGGGGCGGCTTTCAAAGCCATGCCGCACAAGGGGTGTGATACTGATGAATGTGGGAACAGCAGTTGTCCTTATCGTCCTTATCGCTATTGTCGGGGCGATCATCGCAAGCTGGGCCAAGGCCCATCGCGAAGGCCGCCATTTCGGCTGCGACGACTGCGGCGGAGACTGCAGCAACGGTTCGTGCGGCTGTGCCGATATGATGGTCGAGCACATGGACGATGCGATCGACGAAAAGAAGCACGCCGCATAACGCTGTGCTCGCTGCGCCTTGCAGGCGCGCGAACAGTGCCAAAACCACGAGCCGCACCGGCAGGTCTCGGGAGACGATCCCGCGCCGCCGGTGCGGCTCTTTTTCGTTTGGGGGATGCGCCGCCGCGGACCGAGTGTGCGTATGCGTGAGGCGAGCGGCGGTCTACAGCGACAAGAACAGCTCGTGGATGCGCGAGTCGTCGTCGAGCTCGGGGTGGAAGGCCACGGCGAGCTGGTTTTCGTAGCGGACGCCGACGATACGGTCATCCACGGTTGCGAGGACGTCCACCCCCGGCTCTGCCTTCGTGATGAAGGGCGCGCGGATGAACGTCATCGGCACCTCTCCCAGATCGCCGAAGGGCGCGCGGGTGAAGAAGCTGCCGAGCTGGCGTCCATAGGCGTTGCGGCGCACCGTCACCGGCAAGGTCTGGAGCCCCGTGACGGCGAGGCGGCGCTCAGCGGCGCGGGGGTCGAGACGGTCGAGGTCGCCGGTGCTGTCGACGGTCTGCGCGAGCAGGATGAGGCCGGCGCAGGTGGCGAGCACGGGCAGGCCGTCTTCGATGCGCTTTTTGAGGGGCTCGAGCAGCCCCAGGTCGCGCAGGAGCTTTGCCTGCACGGTGCTCTCGCCGCCGGGGAGGACCAGGCGGTCGAAGGGGCGCTCGAGGTCGGCGGCGTTGCGGATCTCGAAGCAGGTGGCGCCGAGGGACTCGAGCTTCTTGCGGTGCTCGATGAAGGCCCCTTGGAGGGCGAGGAGGGCGACGGTGGATGACATGGGGTTTCCTTTGCAGTAGTGAGGCGGCCCTGCATCGCTGAGGTGCCGCAGGGCCGCCATCCGGTCGGTTCGCTGTGCGAGGAGGCGCTACTGGCCGCGCTCTTCCATGATCAGAGCGATCTCGTCGGCGTTGATGCCGACCATAGCCTCGCCCAGATCCTCGGACAGCTCGGCGATGAGCTTGGCATCGGTGTAGTTGGTCACCGACTGCACGATCGCGCGGGCGCGCTTGGCCGGGTTGCCGGACTTGAAGATGCCGGAGCCCACGAACACGCCCTCGGCGCCGAGCTGCATCATGAGCGCCGCGTCGGCCGGGGTGGCGACGCCGCCGGCAGCGAAGTTGACCACGGGGAGCTTGCCGTTCTCATGGACGGAGCGCACGAGCTCGACCGGGACGGCGAGCTGCTTGGCCTCTTCGTAGAGCTCGTCGTCGCGCAAGGAGACGACGTGGCGGATCTGCGCGTTCATCTTGCGCATGTGACGCACCGCCTGGATGACGTCGCCGGTGCCCGGCTCGCCCTTGGTGCGGATCATCGTGGCGCCCTCTGCGATGCGACGCAGCGCCTCGCCTAAGTCGCGCGCGCCGCAGACGAACGGGACGGAGAACTGGGACTTGTCGATGTGGTAGGTGTCGTCGGCAGGGGAGAGCACCTCGGATTCGTCGATGTAGTCGATCTCGATGGCCTCGAGCAGCTGCGCTTCGACGAAGTGGCCGATGCGGCACTTCGCCATCACGGGGATGGAGACGGCTTCCTGGATGCCCTTGATCATCTTGGGGTCGCTCATGCGCGACACGCCGCCCGCGGCGCGGATGTCGGCGGGGATGCGCTCGAGCGCCATGACGGCGCAGGCGCCGGCCTCTTCGGCGATGCGCGCCTGCTCAGGCGTCGTGACGTCCATGATGACGCCGCCCTTGAGCATCTGGGCGAGCTCGCGGTTGAGCTTTACTTGTTCCTGGGGAGTGGGGGTGGTCATGTGGTCTCCTTGCAGTGATGGCGGGGCGCTGCCCCGATTTCTGTTGCTGACCACCCTAAATCCAAACTGGATATAACCCTATATCCAATAGGGATTAATCTAGTATGATCAGTCTATAACCAGATTGAGTAAGACCAGATATGAGGGGAGCGGCGATGCTGACCTACTCCTTCGCCGAACGCGGAGAGCTGAGCCTCTACGAGTACCTGTACCGGTGCATCCGCCATGACATCGAGCGCGGGGCGATCGCGGCCGATGAGAAGCTGCCGAGCAAGCGCGCCCTCGCGCGCCATCTCGGCGTCAGCGTCATCACGGTGGAGGGCGCCTACGCCCAGCTGGTGGCAGAAGGCTACCTCGTTGCCCGCGAGCGCCGCGGCTACTACGCCTGCGACTGGGGCGGGCGGGGCGCGCCGCGCGTGGGGCCTGCCGTCGAGGCGCGGCCTTCGGTCGCCTCCGAGCCCGCCGTCGAGGCGAGGCATGATGCGACGGGCGGTGTGCGCCTGCCTGCGGAGCCTGACGGGCGTTTCGCGGGCGCGACCGCGTCTTGCGCGCAGGGTTTGGAGGACGACGCGCCTCGCGAGGGCGACGTGTGCCCCGAGGTGCCCGAGGCTCGTCCGGCGATCGCCGACCTGACCGGTGCGGGCATCCCTTCGGGGCTGTTCCCGTTCGGCTCCTGGGCCAAATCACTGCGCGAAGCGCTTGCCTGCGAGGCGGAACACGACCTGATCGGGCCGACCGAGCCGTTTGGCCTGCGCCGCCTGCGCTGCGCGATCGCCGATCAGATCAGGGGGTTTCGCGGTATGGAGGTCGACCCGGACTGCCTCGTGATCGGTGCGGGCTCGCAGGTGCTCGACAACCTGCTGGTACAGCTGTTGGGTCACGATCTGCGCTATGGCGTCGAGGATCCCGGCTACCCGCGCCTGGCGAGCATCTACCGCGCCAACGGCGTGGCGCTCGCTACCGTGCCCCTCGATGGCGCGGGCGTGCGCATGGATGTGCTGCGCGGCGAGGGCGTCGACGTGATGCACGTCATGCCGTCTCATCAGTACCCGACCGGGCTAGTGACCTCGATCAGCCGTCGGTACGAGCTGCTGGGCTGGGCGGCGGAGCAGCCGGGGCGCTACCTGATCGAGGACGACTACGACTGCGAGTTCAGGTTGATGGGCCGCCCGATCCCGACGCTGGCGAGCATCGATGCGGCGGGGTGCGTCATCTACACCAACACCTTCGCCAAGAGCCTGGGGCCGGCCTTCCGCGTGGGCTACATGGTGTTGCCTCGCGGCCTGGCAGCGCGGTTCAAGGAGGAATTGGGGTTCTACTCCTGCACGGTGAGCGCGATCGACCAGCTGGCGCTGGCGCGCTTCATCGAGGAGGGGGATTACGAGCGGCACGTCAGCCGTATGCGCACGCATTACCGCGCGGTGCGCGATGCGCTGATCGCCGCGCTGCGCGCAAGCGACCTCGGCGAGCGGATGAGCGTGCACCAGGAAGACGCCGGCATCCATTTCGTGCTCGGGATCCGGTGCGCTGCGGGCGCAGAGGGGCTTTCATGGGATGCAGCCTTGTGCCGCGAGGCGCGGGAGCGGGGCGTGCTCATCCAGCCGCTCTCGGCCTTCTCTCAGGATGGCGGCGCGTCGCGCGCGGACGAGGAGGAGCGTCGCTTCGTCGTGAGCTACGGCGGCGTGGCGCCTGAGCGCGCCGGCGCGGTAGCACGCGTCTGCGCGCAGGCAGCGGCCGCGGCGGACGCGCACTGCACTCGCCGCTGACGGCGCAGCGACGGGGCAGGCGCGCATGTCGGCGGTGGGGCAGCGGCGCCCGCCTGCCTGGGACGGCGCGCGGCACCGGCGCCCCAGGCGACAGGTGCGCTATTCCTCGATCAGACGGAAGTAGATGTTGCGCGTGCCACCCTCGCCCGCCTCGTCGACCTTCTTCGTCTCGAAGATCCCCAAAGACTCGATGAAGGGCACGAACTTGCGGAACCCGAAGTTGCGGGTGTCGAAGTCGGGCAGGCGGCGAGACAGGTAGGCGCCGAGGCGGGCGGACAGGATCCACCCGTCGTCGCTGCTGAACTCTTCGGCCACATCGCGCAGGGTCTGCTCGACCACGAGGATGTCAGAGCCGTTGCTCGCGGCCTCCTGCTCGTCGCCTTCCGCATCGGCGGTAGGCTGAGAGGCGTGCTCGGCGGCGACGCCTCGGCGCTGCTCTTCGGCCTCGGCAGCACGCTTGGCGGTCTCCTCCGCCTCGGCGGCGCGGTGCTGGTCGTTTGCGTGGTCGGTCTGCGCGGCGCGCTGCTTCTTCGGCTGCTGCTCGCGCTTAGGCGCCTCGGCCTGCTTCTTCGTCTGCTTGCCCTTGCTCTTGGACTTGCTGGCGGCTTCCTTGTTGGCCTTGTACAGAAGGTCGAGGTAGACGAACTTGTTGCAGGCGGAGATGAACGCGCGCGGCGTCTTCTGCTCGCCCATGCCGAGGACGAACATTTCGGACTCGCGCAGGCGCGAGGCCAAGCGGGTGAAGTCGCTGTCGGACGAGACGATGCAGAAGGCGTCGAGCTGCTTTTGGTAGAGCAGGTCCATCGCGTCGATGATCAGCGCCGAGTCCGACGAGTTCTTGCCGACCGTGTTGCTGTACTGCTGGATGGGCTGGATGGCGTTGTCCAGCAGCTCGTTTTTCCACGAGTTCAGAAGCGACGTGGTCCAGTTGCCGTAGATGCGCTTGTAGATCAGGTTGCCGAGGCTGCTGGCCTCGCGCAGGATGATGTTGACGTAGCGGCTTGAGACGTTCTCGGCGTCGATCAAGACGGCTATCTTCATTTCCTTATCCATACGGATCCTTTCTAAAAAGAGGGGCGGACGGCCCAGGTGAGATCCCCGGCTCGTCCGCCCGCATGATTACTCGATGAACATCGCATCTCCGAACGAGAGCATGCGATAGCGACGTTTGATGGCGTGGCGATACGCCTTCATGATGTTGTCGTGGGTTGAAAACGCGCTGACGAGCATCATGAGCGTCGAGCGCGGCACGTGGAAGTTGGTGATGAGCGCGTCGACGACGTGGAACTCGTAGCCCGGCAGGATGAACAGCGAGGTGGCCTCGCGCTCGCGCGGCGTGACGCGCCCCTGCTCGGGATCCCAGGCGCTCTCGAGGCTGCGCACGCTCGTCGTGCCGACGGCGATCACGCGCCCGCCCTCAGCGCGGGCCTTCTCGATCGCGCGCACGGTGCGCTCGGGTACCGTGTAGCGCTCGGTGTGGATCTGGTGGTTGTGCGGGTCGTCCTCGTCGACGATGCGGAAGGTGTCGAGGCCGACCTCCAGATGCACGGTCTCGAACCCGACGCCCTTGGCCTTGATGCGCTCGATCAGCTCGGGCGTGAAGTGGAGGCCGGCGGTGGGGGCAGCGGCGCTGCGCTCCTCGCGGGAGAAGACGGTCTGGTACAGCTCCTCGTCGCCGGCGTAGTTCTTGATGTACGGCGGCAGCGGGGTGTGGCCGACGCGGTGCAGGGCCTCGTCGAGGGCGGCAAGCGGCGTGGTCAGGCGCGCGAGGCGCTCGCCCTTCTCGGCGTCCTCGACCCAATCGATGATCTCGGCGGACAGGACGACCTCGCCTGTCTCGTCCGTGAAATCGACGACGGCGCCGGGCTTCAGGCGCTTTCCGGGGCGCACAAGCACCTCCCAGATAGCCGACGCATCGCGCTTGGGCTCGACGTCGAAGCGCTCGCGCAGCAAGAAGACCTCGGCAGCGCCGCCCGTGGCGCGCTTGGCGCCGAGGAGGCGCGCCGGCATGACGCGGGTCTCGTTGGCCACGAGCAGATCACCGGGGCGCAGGTGGTTGTAGATGTCGCGGAAGACCTCGTCGTGCAGCGCGCCGTTGTCGCGCTTCATGACGAGCATCCGGCACCCGTCGCGCTCGGCGGCGGGCTCTTGGGCGATGAGCTCTTCGGGAAGGTCGTAGTCGAAGTCGTCGGTGCGCAGGGCGGCGAGCTTCTCGGCTTTCTTCTTCAATTTGGCTGCCTTTCGTGCTTGCTTGCGCTCTTCGCGCTCGCGGCGCGCCTCGGCGTCCGAGTAGGCGCAGCCGCAGTAGTTCTGGCGGTACATGCCCAGCTCACGGCTGCGGATGGTGGCTTGGGGGTAGTTGTCGCGGAAGTCCTGGAAGACGGCGACGAGATCGTCGTAGGGCTCAGCGGCGCGCTCGAGCTCTTCCTTGATGACGAAGGTGTACTGGTAGGGGCTCACGGTCAGCGTGGTGCCGATGCCCTCGAAGCCGTGCTCATGGGCGTAGGCGGCCAGCTCCTCGAGGCGCAGCCGATAGCAGGCGCGGCAGCGGTCCTCGCGCGCGTCTTGCGTGCCGTCCCATGCGTCGGCGACGGCCTGCTTCCAACGCGCCGGCTCGTAGGGACCTTCGATGACGGGGATTCCCTCGCTTCGCGCCCACGCGAGCAAGGTGGCAAGACGATGCTCGTATTCGGGGGCGGGGGAGATGTTGGAATTGAGGTAGGCGATGGTTATGTCATGACCCGCTTCAGCGAGGATGCGCGTGGGTTCGAGCGAACACGGTCCGCAGCAGGCGTGAAGTAGTAATTTCATAGGTTCGTCGATGGCTCCTTCCAGCGTCACTTATACTAGCATCCGAGCGGGCGCGTGGGCGTGCCGCAGGAAGGAATCCTACAATGACTCAACGCGCCTACAAGGCGATTTTCTTCGACCTCGACGGGACGCTGTTGCCCATCGACATGGACGATTTCATCAAGGCGTACTTCGGTGCGCTGCGCACGTTCGCCCAGGCGCGCGGCTTTGATCCCGACACGTTTCTCGCGGCACTGCTCGCCGGCACGCATGCGATGACCGAAGAGGGCGCAGGCACCAACGCCGATCGCTTCTGGAGCGTGTTCGAGGAGCGCGCCGGTGTCCCGGCCGACACGCTCCATGAGCTGCTCGACGAGTATTACCGCACCAGCTTCGACGACCTGGGCGCTTTGTGCGCGCCCGCGCCCGATGCCGCGCGCGCCGTGGCGGCGCTCAAGGCCAAGGGCTATCCGCTCTACCTCACCACGATGCCGCTCTTCCCGCTCATCGCCGTGGAAAAGCGCCTTGCGTGGGCCGGCATCCCCGCCGATGCGTTCGAGCGCATCACCGTCTACGACAACTCCACGTCGACCAAACCCCATCTGGCGTACTACCGCGAGAACGTGGCAGCTGCCGGTGTCGACGCGCACGACATCCTGATGGTGGGCAACAACACGCGCGAGGACTTGGCGGCGCTTGAGCTGGGCCTTGACGGGTACTTGGTCACCGATTGGCTGCTCGATCCCGACGGCTACGACCTGTCCACGGTGCGCCATGGCTCGCTTGCCGACTTCGCCCGTTTTGCCGAGAGCCTTCCGGAGTGTGAGTAGATGGCGCTCTTCGACTACGCCCTCGAGGCGCAAAGCGGGCATGCCCGCGCCGGTTCGTTCGAGACGGCCCACGGCACGGTGAAAACGCCGCTGTTCATGCCCGTGGGCACGAGCGCGACGGTCAAGGGCATCCGCCCGCAGACGCTTGGCGAGATCGGCGCGCAGATCGTGCTCGCCAATACTT
>CAVCDZ010000076.1:0-3336 GCA_963601095.1 Oscillibacter sp. MSJ-31
ATGCCTTCTCCTCCATCTGCTTCTGGAAGCGCTCGGCCTGATCGACCGGGTCGTTCAACTCGGAGAACGCGTTGGCGTACTCATGGCCGGCGATGACCAGCTCAAAGCGATCGGTCAGGCGCGGGTCGTCCTCGAAGCGCTTGGCCAGCGGGCTGACCTCGACAGGGTAGTCGCACACGAACGTCGGGTTAACGATCGTCGGCTCGCCGATCTCGTCGTACAGCTCGGCAATCAGCTTGCCGGCGCTCCATTCGGGCTTCACCTCGATGCCGTTCTTCTTGGCAAGCTCGGCCAGATGCGCAACCGGCGTATCGAGCGTGATCTTTTCGCCGAGCGCGTTTGACACGATCGTGGTCATCGGGATCGACGGCCACTCGCCCGACAGGTCGATGACCTGCCCCTGATATTCCACCTGCTCGGAGTCGCACACGGCAGCGCATGCAGCCTTGATGACGCCCGAGGCAAGACGCTTCATGCCCTGCAGGTCGGTGAAGGCGCAGTAAGCCTCCATCGAGGTGAACTCGGGGTTGTGCGTGGGGTCCATGCCCTCGTTGCGGAAGATGCGGCCGATCTCGAACACGCGCTCGAACCCGCCGACGAGCAGGCGCTTCAAGTGCAGCTCGGTGGCGATGCGCAGATAGCATTCCTGATCGAGCACGTTGAAATGCGTGATGAAGGGCTTGGCCGTGGCGCCGCCCTGGATCGTCTGCAGGATCGGGGTCTCGACCTCGTAGTACCCGTCGGCTTCCATATAGCGACGGAACGCCGAGATGATGCGGGAGCGTTTGGCAAAGGTGTCGCGCACGTCCTCGTTCACGATGAGGTCGACGTAGCGCTGGCGATAGCGCGTTTCCTTGTCGGACAGGCCGTGGAACTTCTCGGGCAGAGGGCGCAGGGCCTTCGATAGCAGCTCAAACGCGTCGACCGCGACGGACAGCTGGCCGCGGCGCGTGCGCATCATGAGGCCGTCGACGCCGATCCAGTCGCCCAGATCCAAGTCCTTCATCGCAGCGAACGCCTCGTCACCGAGCGCGTTGATGCGGCAGAAAAGCTGGATGCGGCCCGTGGCGTCCATCAGCTCGAAGAACACGATCTTGCCCTGCACGCGCTTGGCCATGATGCGGCCGGCAACGCGGACGCGATCCTCGGTGTTCTCGCCATCGGCAAGCTCGGCGTACTTCTCGTCCAGCTCGGCGATGTGGTGCGTGTACTCGAACGCCTGGCCGTACGGGTTCTCGCCTGCCGCGATCAGGGCCTCGCGCTTGGCGCGGCGCACCTCGATCGGGTCGTCTTCGATGGTCTGCTGTTCGATGGTGTCTGCCATGGTGGTTCCTTTGTGGTTGGTACGATGTGCCAGCTTTGTATTATAACGACGCGCCGGGCGCACAGGCGGCGCCAGACAACGAAAAGGGCACCGTGCGCCCACGATGCCCCGAGAGACGATCCGTCCCGGCAGCGCGCCGGGCAAGGCCGTCTAGTGCTCGATCTTCAGGATCGTCATGTCGATCAGGCGACCCGTGGGGCCCTGCGCCTCGACGTGGTCGTCCTTCTTGTGGCCCAGAAGCGCCGCGCCGACCGGGGACTCGTTGGAGATCTTGCCGTCGGCCACGTTGCTCTCGGCGCCGCCCACGATCGTGAACTCGCGCTCGCGGCCGCCCATGTCGACCGTCACGCGGCTGCCGATGTTGACCTTAGAGGAGCGCTTCGGTGTGGTGACGACCGTCGCCTCGCTCAGGATGCGGGTGATCTCGGCGATGCGCGCCTCCATCATGCCCTGCTCGTTCTTGGCGTCGTCGTACTCGGAGTTCTCGGAGATGTCGCCGAACTCGCGGGCAACGCGGATGCGCTCGCCGATCTCGGCACGCTTGTCGGTCTCCAGGTAGTGCAGCTCCTTCTCGAGCTTTTCCTTGCCTTCTTCTGTGAGGATGTAATTGTCGTTCATAGTTCCCCTCGGCCGCACCCGGCGACCCTCGTCCTTTCTTTACCTGCGAAAGGGGCACGCTCCGATGGAACGTGCCCCAAGGTATCCCTGTGTATGATCTGGCGCTTTAGGCCTCTTTGGATTCTTCTTCCGACTGCATGCTCGAAGGAGCGGGCTTCGCCTTGGGCTTGGGTTTCGGCTCAGGCTCGGGCTCGGATGCGGCTTCCGGCTTGTCGATGACCTCGACTTCGATGTCGTCGGCCGTCTCGCTCGCAGCGTTTGCCTTGCTCTCAGGTGCTTTCTTGGTGCTGCCCAGGCCCTCGCGGAGGTTCTTGACGGCCTTTCCGATGGCCGAGCCCAGCTTGGGAAGATTCTTGGGGCCGAAGATGATAAGGATGACGATAAGGATGATCGCAATCTCAAGAGCGCCAAAAGGCCCGATCTTCATTGGTGGCACACCTCCTGCGCTCGGACGATGCCACGGTCAGCGTGCGGTCCAAGCTCTCTGCTTTGAATGACGAAAATCACTCTAACAAAAAAGAACGGTACCCCTTTCGGGATACCCCTCAACGGTTCAGATGGTCGGGATGACAGGATTCGAACCTGCGACCTCTGCGTCCCGAACGCAGCGCTCTACCAAGCTGAGCCACATCCCGTTTGTGAATTAGCGGGTGCTATCTTAACACAACCGCCGGAAAAGAAAAGTGCGCCCGAAGGCGCACTTCACAAGTTCACGACAAGGCTTTACGGGCGGGTGCGAGGCGCCCCCGACGGCGCGCCTAGTAGCGCACGTAGTACATGTCGGAGTGAACGGCGCTGATCTTGACGACGTCGCCCGTGCGAGGCGCATGGATCATCTGGCCGTTGCCGATGTAGATGCCAGTGTGATGGCTGTTCAGGCAGAAGTCTCCCGGCTGCGGGTTGCTGACGCGCTGCCAGCTGGCCATCGTGTAGGTGGTGCACCAGTGGTTGCCGAAGGTGCCGGTGATGGCGTAGCCCACCAAACCGGAGCAGTCGAAGCTGTTCGGGCCGGAGGCGCCCCAGACGTACGGCTTGCCGAGCTGGGCGTAGGCGCGGTCAACGACGATGTTGCCGGTGACGGTCTGCACCTTGCTGTTGTCGACGCTGCCACCGCCGCCGCTGTTGCGCTGAGCCTGAGCGGCTGCTTCTGCGGCTGCGGCCTGACGGGCAGCCTCAGCGGCTTCCTCTTCCTTCTTCAGCAGCTCTTCGGCCTCGGCGGACAGGTCGTCGTAGACCTGCTGCATCTGAGCCGTGGTGGCCTCGGCGTCGTCCTTGGTCTGCTTGGCCGTGGCGGCCTTGTCAGCAGCGACCTGCGCCTGCTCCTCGGCCTCGGCCTGAGCGGCCTCGAGCTCCTCGCGCACGTCCTTGGTCTGCTGGACCAGATCGGCGTCGTC
>CAVCDZ010000076.1:3346-8449 GCA_963601095.1 Oscillibacter sp. MSJ-31
TGATTGAGCATCTCGAGCGTGTTCCAGGTGGTGGCGAAGTCCTCAAACGAGGAGGCGCCCAGGATCACGTCGATGAACGAGGTGTCGCCGGAGCGATACATGCTGCGGGCGCGGTCGCCCAGCTTCTCCTGCAGGCCCTCGATCTCCTTGGTCTTCTCGTCGACCTTGTCCTGAGCCTCCTGAGCCTTCTGCTCGGCGGCCTTCTGCTCGTCGAGCGCGATGTAGTAGGCGTCGGACGCCTCATCGAGCTTCTGCTGCATGTCGTTGAGCTTGTCCAAGGCCTGCTGGGCCTCGGCCTGCTTTTCTGCAGCGGTGGGAGTCGCGAATGCAGAGGCCGTCGGAATGGAAAGGCCCACTGCCAAGATGGCGGCCATGACAGCCGCAATAATCGCTCGCCTGTTTCGTACGATAATGCTCATCGGAAGTCCTCCTAGCGATCGAGCAGAGTGGTGTGTTTAAGCGATAGCTGATTTATCGTAACAGACCGTCAACGTGCGACTTGCAGCACGGTGGCAACGCTCACATCCCCGCCACTAAAACCGCACAAGGACTTGAGGTTGTCATGCGTTTTCCCAGGAAAAGTACCATATCTTGTGTTTTGTGGACTTCCCACACCTATGGAGAGGCACACGGTGCGCTGCCAACGGGCGGGTTCATCCCGCGAACGGCGACACGATGCGTCGGCGCGTGGCCCGTCTGCCGGCTGTGCCTCCGCGCCATCGTGCATGGTTCGCCCAGCGCCGCCCTCAGCAGCGCCCCACACCACCGTGCACGTTCCTCCTAATGCCTGCTCCACCCGCCATCCGCACCCGCGCACATTTTTCGTCGAAAAATGGCGAGTAAATGCGAAAGGTCAAAGGGTTCCGCCCATGAGAGGCCCACCCCCATGCTCGTTCGCGCCCCTATCGCAAGTTTTGTTGCGGATATCCGTCGCTTGTGCCCCTGGGCGACCATTGCGGGCCTCTCGGCCGGCTCTCCCCTTTTACCTATCGCCCTTACTCGCCAATAACAGCCTCGAAATCGCGACGAGGGGCATCCACGCCATCCCACACATGAAAAAGGCCCGAAGGGAACACCTTCGGGCCTTTTACTGACCTGGTATGTCGGTCTGCGCTTGCCTAGTAGCGGACAAACCACATGTTGCTGGGCACCGCGCTGATCTTCACGACGTCGCCGGTATGCGGCGCGTGGATCATCTGGCCACCGCCGATGTAGATGCCGGTGTGGCCAGCGCGGATGCAGATGTCACCCGGCTGAGGGTTGGAAACGCGCGTCCATCCCATGATCGTGCTGGTCGTGCAGAAGCGGCTGTAGCTGCCGGTCAGAGCATAACCCACCAGACCGGAGCAGTCGAAGCCGTTCGGGCCGGAAGCGCCCCACACGTAGGGCTTGCCGAGCTGAGCATAGGCACGGTCGACCACGACGTTGCCGCTGACGGACTGGCCCTTGTTGTTGTTAGAGCTGCCGCTCGACGGCTTGGACTGGCTGCTGCCACTGTTGCTACCGCTGTTATGGCTGCTGCCGCCACCGTTGTTGGTGGTGCCGGCGTTGCTGCCGCCACCGTTGCCGTTGTCGTTGCCACCAGCGTTGTCGCCAGCCGTGCCCTGCTCAGCGGCCTGAGCCACCGCAGCAGCCTGCTGGGAATCGGACGCTGCCTGCTCCTGCTGGACCAGCGCAGCGGCCTCAGCGGACAGACCGTCGTAGACGGACTGCATCTCGGACGCCTTCTGGTCGGCGGCGTCAGCCACCTGCTTGGCCTCGTTGGCCTTGTCAGAGGCGACCTGAGCCTGCTGCTCGGCCTCGGTCTTGGCGGACTCGAGGTCCTCACGTGCCGACTTGGTCTCCTGGACCAGCTGAGCATCGTCCTGGTTGAGCATCTCAAGCGTGTTCCACGTCGTAGCGAACTGCTCGAACGAGGAAGCGCCCAGGATCACGTCGACGAACGAGGTGTCGCCGGAGCGGTACATGTCACGAGCACGCTCACCGAGCTTCTCCTGGTAGCCAGCGATCTCGGTGGTCTTCTGCTCGATCTGCTGCTGAGCTTCCTGGACCTTGTTCTCAGCGTCGATCTGCTCCTGGTGAGCAGCTTCGTAGTTGGCGCTGGCCTGGTCGAGCTCATCCTGATACTGGTTGAGCTTCTGCAAAGCAGCGTCGGCCTCAGCCTGCTTGTCATCCGATGGAGCGGCGTAGGCGTTTGCCACAGGGACTGCCATGCCGAGAGCGAGGACGACGGCGAAGAATGCCGAGACCACGGATTTCTTAGATATCTTTGCGCTCGTTTGTTCGGTCATAAAAAGATGCCTCCTTGCGCTTTCGCGTCATCCCGCCGTGGGTACTTTCGGGCTTTTAGGGCGGGATGCGAGCTGAAATCATGGTAGCAAAGACGTTGAATGGGGTGCAAAATAATGTGAAGGTGTACTTCATAATACCTGGTCATATGCTATTTTCTCACTTCACCGATCTTCACAACTCAACACGTGGTCAGAAGTGTTGAAAAAGGTACACCCGGGGTGTTGCACCGAGGCATGCCGCACATGGAGTGTCCCGGCGCGCGAGCCCCACTGTATGTGGTGTATGCGCCTCCCACCTGCGGTGCGCGTCGCGCGAGCACGGGGAAACGGATAGGCGTGCACGTTTTCGGCGTGCCGGTGGTCATTTTTTATCGCCCTCCGGCGCCGACTCGGTCACAGCCTCATCCGGCGTCTGCTCGGCACCGGCATGCTGTGCCCGCTCCGCGTCCTGCTCGCGGGCGCGTTCGCGCTTGCGCTTGCGCACGAGCTCGTGCGCCGCATGCGACTGCATGTTCTCGGGGGCCGGCATCTCCATCTCAAACGTGACGCCCTTGGCAGAGGCGATCTTCGCCTGGAAGTACAGGAAGGCGAAACCGGCAGCGCCGGCAACGAGCGAGGCCGCAAGAATGGCCACCTTCGCCACCATGGCGTAGCCCGGATCGACGAACGCGAGGTTGGCCACGAAGATCGCCATCGTGAAGCCGACGCCGCCGAGCAGCGCCGCGCCGAGCAGGTGCGCCCAGTTGACGTTTTCGGGCAGGCTGGACAGGCCGCTCTTCACGATGAGGAAGCTCATCGCCATGATGCCGATCGGCTTGCCCAGCACCAGGCCGAAGAACACGCCCAGGAAGATCGGGCTGCCAAAGATGTCGCTGGCGGGCACCGACAGGAACGCAACGTCGGCGTTGGTCAGCGCGAACAGCGGCAGAATCGCGAAGTACACCCACGGGTAGAGGCGACGCTCGAGGCGCGTTGCCGGCGGCACCACCTGCCGGGAGACGCGCGCGAGGCGCGTGACGCTGGCGAGGTAGTCGCCCTGGCCGATGACGGGCTGGTCGGGAGAGAACGCGCGGTTCGCCTCAGCCACGCGCTCACGCGACCAGGCGGCAAAGCGTCCCAGCTTGACGCGTGAGCCCGACGGGATCACGAACGCCAGCAGCACGCCGGCGATCGTGGAGTGAACGCCCGACATGAAGATGCAGTACCACAGCACCGCGCCGACCACGAGGTACGGCACGAGCGAGAACACGTGCGTGCGGTTGAGCACCACGAGCAAGACGAGCACGATCGCGGCGGCGCCGAGCCAGAACAGCGAGGGGCTCTGGCCGTAGAAGACCGCGATGATCAGGATGGCCACGATGTCGTCGGCCACTGCAAGCGTGCTCAAGAACACGCGCACGCCGGCCGGCACGCGCGAGCCCAAGAGCGACAGGATGCCGAGGGCAAACGCGATGTCGGTCGCCGACGGGACGCCCCAGCCCATGATAGTGTCGGGGCTGCCGGCGTTGAACAGCAGGTAGATGCCGATCGGGGCCAGCACGCCGCCGAGAGCCGCCCCCACCGGAAGGATCGCCTGGCGAATGTCGGTGAGCGATCCCACCGTCATCTCGTACTTGATCTCGAGACCCACCAGAAGGAAGAACACCGCCATGAAGATGTCGTTGATGATGTGGGCAAGCGACATCTCGGCGTGGGTCGAGCCCCAACCGATCGACACCTCGGTGTGCCAGAACTCCGTGAAGGCGCCGTGACCCGCCGAGTTCGCCACAATGAGTGCGATGACCGTGCCCAGCAGCATGACGGCCGATGCCTTGGTGGTGGAATGCGTCAGCTCGACGATCTTGTGGTAGCGGCGCTGATGACCCTCGGTTTCCTCGATGAAAATGCCGGTTTCCCGGGAATGGTGCTGCGACATGGGGCTCCTCGTCTTCTATCGTTGCGGATACTGTACCAGAGAACGCGACATTTCTCGATGACAGACTTCCAACGACTGCGAAGAGAGCAGGCGAAACCGCCGGCCAAGGAAGCACACGGCGAGGCGCGCTCGTCGGCGCGCAGGGCGCACGCAGGCCCCGCGTCTCCGCCAACCCACGGGAAGGGGCGCCCGCCCGCGCCGCCGCCGACCCGCGGGAAGATGCACTCGCCCGCGCCGCCGCCGACCCACGGAACCGCGCGATACCCAACCCAGAGAAAAAAATCGAGCCGTTTTCGGCAATACCGCACGGATGTACGCTGCACACAGCGAGAGGACCGGCTCAAAGTCGCTCTTTTTCGTCTATTTTCGCAACATATTAGACAGATCCGTGGCATAACTACGCTCTCGATTTCGCTGTCCGCATGAAACGCTGCGTACATCCGCACGAGCTTGCCAAAAGTGCTCGAACTTTTTTCTCCCGTCACTCGCAGACAGGCGACCAACGCCGCAAGGCGAGGCGCATCCCGCATCTCCACCGGGCAGGTTGGGACAGCCGCGCCGCCCGTAGCCCACCAACCCGCGACCGCCCCCAGGAACCGCCCCAACCTGCCCCCAAAAAGGGACACGCCCCGACCCGTGAAACGAACAAGTTCACATTTGATGCCCCAGACCACACAAAGTGCGATAGACTGACAATACAGACGGTTGAAGAGGGGCTTTGTGAAACCGTACTGTTGGAGGAGGGTCGTCGGGCACCGCGCGTGCTCGGCTTTCGTTTTCCCTTGTCCGACGGATCATCGCCATTTCCGGCCCTCGCTTTTGCCATAGCAGTCCCCTATTTGAGAGGTGAAATCATGGACATCACCATCACCGGCCGCAAAATGCCTATCACCGATG
>CAVCDZ010000076.1:8459-10425 GCA_963601095.1 Oscillibacter sp. MSJ-31
ACCGATGCCCTGCGCGCCTATGCGGAGGAGAAGGTCGGCAACTCCATGAAGGTCATGGACATCAACCCGCTGACCGCCGAAGTCGTCCTGCAGGTCGAGAAGAATCCGGCCAACCCCACTCCTGCCACCTGCGAGATCACGATGCGCGCCCGCGGCCACATCATCCGCGTGGAGGAGCGCGAGGAGAACATGTACGCCGCCATCGACGTGGCCGCCGCCAAGGCGCTGCGCCAGCTACGCAAGTTCAAGACCCGCGTGATCGACAAGAAGATCGCCAGCGCGCCGAACGAGAAGAAGGCCACCGACCTCGATCTCGACGGCCTGATGAGCGAGCTGTCCGCTGATGACGATGTCGTGCGCGTCAAGGAGCTCGTGCTCGTGCCGCTGACCGAGGACGAGGCGCTGGTGCAGATGGACCTCCTGGGCCACGACTTCTTCGCCTTCATCGATCGCGACTCCAACGAGGTCAACATCCTCTATCGTCGCGAGCATGGCGGCTATGGCCTGCTCAAGGCAACGGAAAAGGAAGAAGCGTAGAAGCGCGCTTTTCCGACACCATCCCGCGACATGCAACGAGGGTCCCTCAGGGGCCCTCGTTTTTTGTGGGATAGGTATTCTGCGCGCAACCGCACCGCGCGTCGCCGCGCTCCCCTACTCCTTCGGGACGCCCGACCCCATCATGGCGGCGTAGTCGGCACCCTCCTTCAGGTAGAGCGGGATGTAGTAGTTCTGGCGGTCTTCCACCTCTTGTGCCGTGAAGACCTTCTTCACTTTGGCGGGAACACCCGCCACCAGCGAATTAGGAGGAATGACCTGGCCTTCGAGCACCAGCGCGCCCGCAGCGACGAGAGAGCCTTTGCCCACATGCGCGTCGTTTAAGATCGTGGCGTTCATGCCGATGAGCACGTCGTCTTCGACCGTGCAGCCATGGACGACCGCGTTGTGACCGATGGTCACGCGGCTGCCGATATGCACCGGATGGCCGAAATCGATGTGGACCATGACGTGGTCCTGGACGTTGGTCTCGTCGCCGATCACGATCGGGTCGTCCTCAGCGCGCAGCACCGCATCGAACCAGATCGTGGTATCGCGACCCAACGTGACGTTTCCGCAGATCGTGGCATTGGGCGCGATGAAGCGCGCCCGTGAGACGTCCGGCTTTCCCGCCGGCTCGGGCAATTCGAGAATCATTCGTGTTCTCCATCTTCCTGAAAGCGCTTGAGAAACGCTTTTGTGCGTTCGTGACGGGGATGCTCGATAACCTGATCGGGCGACCCCTCCTCGACGATAACACCATCGGACATGAAGACGATGCGGTCCGACACATCGCGCGCAAACGCCATCTCGTGCGTGACGATCACCATGGTCATATGCGCGTCGGCCAGGCTGCGGATGACCTTGAGCACCTCTTGGGTGAGCTCGGGGTCGAGCGCGCTCGTCGGCTCATCGAAGAACAGCACGTCGGGGTTGAGGCACAGAGCGCGCGCAATCGCGACGCGCTGCTGCTGGCCGCCCGACAGCTCACACGGGTAGCTGTCCTCGCGATCGGCCAGGCCCATCTGCGCTAGGAGCTCGCGCCCCTGCGCCAACGCCTCGTCCTTGGGGCGCTTTTGCACGTTGATCGGCGCGTCGGTCACGTTCTTCAGCACCGAGTAGTGCGGGAACAGGTTGAAGTTCTGGAACACCAAGCCAAAGCGCTCGCGCGCTTTGGCGAGCGTCGCCTTGCCCGCGTATTCGAAGCGCCCGCTCGCGTCGTCATGCCCGGCAACGCGCAGATCGCCGTACTCGAGCAGGCCGTCGTCGAGCTGCTCGAGCAGCGTCATGCAGCGCAGAAGCGTCGACTTGCCGCCACCCGACGGGCCGATGATCGACAGCACATCGCCCTGGCTCACCGTGAGCGAGATGTCCTTGAGCACCTCCGTGTCGCCGAACGACTTCTTCGCATGCTCAAGTGTGACGATCGGCG
>CAVCDZ010000077.1:0-24925 GCA_963601095.1 Oscillibacter sp. MSJ-31
CCCGAAGGATCACCACACCCGTCGTGGCCTGCTTCAGCTCGTCGGTAAGCGTCGTCGTCTGCTGGTTTACATCAAGAACCGCGACGTCCTCGAGTACCGCGACCTCATCAAGAAGCTCGGCATTCGCGACAACCTGTAAGCAAACAGCCCGCGCCATGCGGGCTTTTTGTATATTGAGCGGTCGGCGATGGAGGCCATCGCTGCTCGTGCGCCTGAAAAGCGGGCGCGAAGAGGCTTTGCGCAATGAGGCGCAAGGGAAGAGAAACACATGGATATCATCACAGAGTCATTCGAGCTGTATGGGAAGAGCTACAGCCTCTCCACCGGCGAGCTTGCCAAGCAGGCTTCCGGCGCGGTCAAGGTGACCCAGGGCGACACCACGGTGCTCGTCACGGCGGTCATCTCCGACCAGGAGAAGGATTACGACTTCTTCCCGCTGACGGTCGACTTCATGGAGAAGATGTACGCCGTCGGCCGCATCCCGGGCGGCTATCTGAAGCGCGAGGCCAAGCCTTCCGACAAGGGCATCCTCACGGCTCGCATGATCGACCGACCCATCCGTCCCGGCTTCGCGGACGGCTTCAAGCAGGAAGTGCACATCGTCGCGACGACCTTCGTGGTCGACGGCGACAACCCGCCTGACTGCATGAGCGTCATGGGCGCCAGCGCTGCGCTCATGGTCGCAAGCGCCCCGTTCGACGGCCCGGCCGCCTGCGTGCGCATCGGCCGCGACATCGACACCGGCGAGTTCATCGTCAACCCGACCTACGAAGAGCAGGAGAACTCCGACCTGGAGCTCACGATCGCCGGCACCGCCGACTACATCTCGATGGTCGAGGCCGGCGCTGACGAGATCAGCGAAGAGGACATGCTCTCCGCCATGACCTTCGGTCAGGAGGCCATCGCAGCCTTCTGCGAGAAGCAGGCCGCCTTCCTCGCACGCGTGAACCCGCAGCCCAAGGAATGGCCGATCCACGTCGCCGACCCGTCGATCGCCGAGCGCGTCGACGCTCACTTCGATGAGATGTCCGCCGCCTTGAAGGACGCCGACAAGCTCGCCCGCATGGCGAAGGTCGACGAGCTGAAGGCGCAGGTCAAGGAAAACGACTTCACCGAGGAAGAGCGCGCCGCCTGGGGCAGCGACATCGCCGCTGCGCTCAAGACGCTCGAGAAGCACGCGATGCGCGCGATGGTCATCGAGACCGGCGAGCGCGCCGACGGCCGCACGAGCACCGAGATCCGCCCGCTCTACATCAAGGCAGGCTACCTGCCGCGCGTCCATGGCTCCGGCCTGTTCCAGCGCGGCCAGACCCAGGCGCTTTCCGTCGCCACGCTCGGCATGCTCAACGAGTGGCAGCGCCTCGACACGATCGATCCCGCCGAGGGCAAGCGCTACATGCACCAGTACAACTTCCCGCCGTACTGCACCGGCGAAGTCGGCCGCATGGGCGCCCCGAAGCGCCGCGAGATCGGCCATGGCGCCCTCGCTGAGCGCGCGCTGCTCCCGGTGCTTCCCGATGAGGAGGAGTTCCCCTACGCGATCCGCGTGGTTTCCGAGATTCTCGAGTCCAACGGCTCGTCTTCGATGGCTTCCACCTGCGGTTCCACCCTGGCGCTGATGGATGCGGGCGTGCCGATCAAGGCACCGGTTGCCGGCATCGCCATGGGCCTTATCAAGGAGGGCGACGACATCGTCATCCTGTCCGACATCCAGGGTCTTGAGGACTTCCTGGGCGACATGGACTTCAAGGTCTGCGGCACCGCCGAGGGCATCACGGCCCTGCAGATGGACAACAAGGCCCGCGGCCTGTCCGTCGACATCCTGGCTCGCGCGCTCGCGCAGGCCAAGGAAGGCCGTGCCTTCATCATGAAGAACATGCTCGAGGCCATCGCCGAGCCGCGCGAGGACCTCTCGCCGTTCGCTCCGCGCATCGAGACCATCCACATCCCGTCCGACAAGATCCGCGACGTCATCGGCTCCGGCGGCAAGGTCATCCGTGGCCTGCAGGACGAGACCGGCACCACGATCGAGATCGAGGAGGACGGCACGGTCCGTATCGCGTCGACCGAGGCTGAGTCCGGCGCCGCCGCCAAGGCTGCGATCCTCGGCATCGTCAAGGTGCCCGAGGTGGGCGAGGTCTACGACGGCGAGGTCGTCGGCATCAAGGACTTCGGCGCCTTCATTCGCCTGACGCCCGGCAAGGACGGCCTGCTGCACATCTCGCGCATGGCCAACGGCCGCGTGGGCAAGGTCGAAGACGTCCTGTCCATCGGCGACATCGTCAAGGTCGAGGTCATCGAGGTCTCCGACAGCGGCAAGATCAGCCTTGACCGCATCGACAAGCCCGATGTCGCCACGTCCTCCGGCAACGGTGAGCGCCACGAGCGCCATGACCGCCGCCGCGAAGGCAACGGCGAGCGCCACGAGCGTCGCCGCGAGGGCAACGGCCATTCCGGCCGCAAGCCGCGCCGCCGCCACAACGACGACTAGGCGCGCCTGCGCTCTCTCGCGCTTCCTGCCCGAAGATGCCGACGAGAGCGTAACTCGCTTATAGGCTTTTGCACGGCCCCGTAGCCTCCGACCGACGGGTCGGGGTGCTGCGGGGCCCTTTGTATCGAAGAGGTGTACCATGGCAACGTACAAAACCAAGGGGACGTGCTCGCGCGCCATTGACTTCGACATCGTCGACGGCCGCGTGACCAACGTCCATTTCACCGGCGGCTGCAACGGCAACACGCAGGGCGTCGCGGCGCTCGTCGAGGGCATGCCCGTCGACCACGTCATCGAGGTGCTCGAAGGCATCACCTGCGGCCCGCGTCCCACCAGCTGCCCCGATCAGCTGGCCCATGCGCTCAAGCACGAGCTCGGCCGGGAATGGCATAAGAAAGGATGCGTCCATGACCCTACGCTCTACCGTCCTCGGAAACGGGATGACGGTGATCACCGACCGCATGGAGGGGGTTCGCTCGATCTCGCTCGGCCTGTGGTTCAAGGTGGGATCGCGCGACGAGCGCGCCGATCAGGCGGGGCTCGCCCACTTCATGGAGCACATGATGTTCAAGGGCACGCCGAGCGCCGGCCCCCTTGAGATCTCCATGCAGTTCGATCGCCTGGGCGCTAGCATCAACGCGTTCACGGCGAAGGAGTACACCTGCTACCACGCGCGCTTCGTCGACGACAAGCTCGAGCCTGCGCTCTCGGGTCTGGCCGACATGGTCATGAACTCGCTGTTCGCCCAGGACGCCATCGACACCGAGCGCGAGGTGGTGATCGAGGAGATCGCCAGCTCTAATGACGCTCCCGACGACTACGTCTTCGACCTCTACGCCATGTCGAGCTTGCCCGGGCACCCGATCGGCCTGCCGGTACTCGGGACGCGTGAGCGCGTGGGATCCTACGAGCACGCCGACTGCATCGCCTTCCATGACGAGCACTACCATGCCGGCAACCTCACGCTGGCGGCGGCCGGCAACGTCGATCATGACGCCTTGGTCGCTTTGGCTGAGCGCCTGTTCGCGCCGATGCGCCCCGGCACGCGCGCAAGCCGCACGCTTGCCGAGCCCCACTTCGCCGCAGACGTCTTCGCCCAGAAGCGCGACATCGAGCAGGCGCACATCGTCTACGGCGTGCCGTGGCTCGCGCTCGGCGACGAGCGCCGCTACACCGCGGGGGTGCTCATGACGCTGCTTGGCGGCTCCATGTCGTCGCGCCTGTTCCAAGAGGTGCGCGAGAAGCGCGGGCTCGCCTACTCGATCTACGCGATGCAGGCTGCCTACCAAGGGGTGGGGCAGTGGTGCATCTACGCCGGCACGCGCCCGGACAACGTGGCCGAGGTCGTGCGCCTCATCCGTGAAGAGGTCGCGCGCCTCGCGTCCGATGAGGTGACCGAAGAGGAGCTCAAGCGCAACGTCGATTTGATCTCGGGCCAGCTGTTCTTGGGCCTCGAGTCCACGAGCGCCCGCATGGCGACCATCGGCAAGCGCGAGACCGTCGGCGCCGAGCAGACGAGCGCCGAGGTCGACGTCGAGCGCTATCGCAGCGTCACCGCCGCCGATATCCGCGATCTGGCTTGCGATCTTTTGACCGCCGAGCCGGCCATCGCAGTCGTTTCCCCGTTTGAGCTTTCCGAAGTCAAAGAACTCGTTTCATAAAGCGCGCCTGGCATTGCCCGGGCCCATGAGAAAGGACATCCATCCATGATTACCGTTGCAGTGGCCGGGTTCGCCGGCCGTATGGGCTCTGCCGTCGTCGACGCCGTTACCGCGGCCGACGACATGACGGTCGCCTGCGGCATCGACCCGCATGCCAAAGAGGCGCCGTTTCCGACCTTCGCCTCGATCGATGAGGCGCTTGCGCACGCCACCTTCGACGTGCTTGTCGACTTCACCCAGCCCGACGTCGTCGCCAAGACGCTTGCGGTGGCTCTGCCTGCCGGCGTCGACTGCGTCGTGGGCACCACCGGCATGAGCGACGAGACGCTCTCATCCCTGGCAGACTCAGCCGCCGAGGGCACCTGCCTGTTCTATGCGCCCAACTTCACCACCGGCGCCGTCCTCATGATGGAATTCGCCAAGGCCGCAGCCCCGTACTTCCCGGAGGCCGAGGTCATCGAGGTGCACCACTGCAACAAGAAGGACGCCCCCTCCGGTACGGCGGTGCGCACGGCCCAGATCATCTCCCGCGCCCGCGACTTCACCTCGAAGGCGCCGGGCAAGGAGACCGAGATCCCCGGCGCCGAAGGTGCCCGCGGCGCGCTCATAGAGGGCGTGCCGGTGCACTCCGTCCGCTCGATGGGCTTCGTCGCTAGCCAGGAGGTCGTCTTCGGCTCGATGGGGCAGACTCTCTCGATCCGCCACGACTCGTGGGATCGCACCTCGTACATGCCCGGCGTGCTCCTCGGCATCCGCTCGGTCGGCGATCGTGCCGGTCTCGTTGTAGGTTTGGAGAACTTCATGGCGTGAGCTCAGCGCTCGTGCCATAATAGCGACGATTGAACACGCTAGATAAGGAGCATCAGATGACTGCCTCAGAGCCGCGCTTCGGCCGCATGATCCCTGCTATGGTCACCCCGTTCGACGAGAATCTCGAGCTTGACCTGAAGCAGGCGAGCGCGTTGGCGCGACGCCTGGTCGAAGGCGGTGCCGATGCGCTGATCATCAACGGCACCACGGGTGAGAGCCCGACGGTGTTCTACCCGCAGAAGATGAAGCTGTTCGAAGCCGTCGTCTCCGAGGTTGCCGGCGAGATCCCGGTCATCGCCAACGTGGGCGACAACTGCACCGCCGACACGGTCGACTTCGCGCGCGACGTGCAAAAGCTTGGCGTCGACGGCTTCATGCTCGTGGTCCCGTACTACAACAAGCCTCCGCAAGAGGGTCTGTACCAGCACTTCAAGACCATCGCGAACGCGGTGGACCTGCCGTGCATCCTGTACAACATCCCCGGGCGCTGCGTCATCAACATGACGGTCGAGACCACGTTGCGCCTCGCCAACGACGTCGACAACATCGTCGCGATCAAGGAGGCTTCCGGCAACCTCGATCAGGTGATCAGGATCGTCAACGACGCGCCGGCTGGCTTCGACGTGTACTCGGGCGACGATGCGCTGACCTACGACATCATGAAGGTCGGCGGCGCCGGCGTCATCACGACGACGGGCAACGTTGCGCCCCAGCGCATGAAGGAGCTCACCGACCTGCTCGCCCAGGGCAAGTTCGACGAGGCTTGGGCGGCCCACAAGGCGCTGCTGCCGCTGATGAACGAGCTGTTCGTGACGGCCAACCCCATCATGGTCAAGGCGGCGCTCAACCTCTCCGGCTTCCCGGTCGGCGGCGTGCGCCTGCCCCTGGTGGATGCCACCGCAGAGCAGTCCGCCCACTTGGCGCAGGTCATGCGCGAGGTCGGCGTACTCGAGTAGCGCGCTGAGCGCCACTTGGCGCCTCGGCGCACGGTGGCCTTGGTGCTCCATATTCTTTTGGATGTGACCCTTCGAGGCCCGCGCTGCGGGCCACGAAGGGTGTTTGACGTATATAAACCACGTGATAAGGAAGTACATGACAGACACCACCGATGAGATTCAAACAACCGACCGGCCCCAGCGCACGGAATCGGTCAAACATGTCCACCTCGACCGCGAGCGTCTCAAGCTTTCCCGCTTCGATGGGAAAGACGGCAAGGAGGCGGACGGCAAGAAGAAGTCTTCGCGCTCCCGCTCTCGCTCGCGTGGCAAGGGCTCGCAGGGCAAGGCCCAGGCCTCCCAGCCCCAAAACGCCGTCAAACGCGACCCCAAGGCCAAGCTGCGCATCATCCCGCTCGGCGGCCTCGACGCCATCGGCAAGAACATGACGTGCTTCGAGTGCGGCGACGACATGATCGTCGACGACGCGGGCCTGATGTTCCCCGACGACAACCACCCTGGCATCGACTTGATCTTGCCGGACTACTCCTACGTGCTCGACCATGCCGACAAGCTGCGCGGCATCATCATCACCCACGGCCATGAGGACCACACCGGCTCTCTTCCGTACCTGCTCAAGGACTTGGGCCGCCAGGTGCCGATCTACGCCACCAAGCTGACGCTTGGCTTGATCGAGGGCAAGCTCGCCGAGCACAAGATTAAGAACGCCAAGCTCGTCGAGGTCAAGGCGGGTCAGACCATCAAGCTCGGCTGCATCACGGCCGAGTTCTTCGCGGTCAACCACTCGATCCCCGATGCCGTCGGCGTCTTCTATCGCTCGCCTGCGGGCAACGTTCTGCACACCGGCGACTTCAAGCTCGACCAGAGCCCGATCGACGGCGTTCACACCGACTTCGGCGCTCTGGCGCGCTTTGGCGAGGAGGGCGTCGATCTGATGATGTCCGACTCCACCAACGCGATGAACCCGACGTTCACGCCGTCTGAGGCCGAGGTGGGCAAGACCCTCAACGCGATCATCTCGCAGGCCACCGGCCGCGTCATCGTCGCGTCCTTCGCCTCCCACATCCACCGCATGCAGCAGATCTGCGACGCGGCGGTGCGCAACGGGCGCAAGGTCGCCGTCACGGGACGCTCGATGGTGCAGAACACCGACATCGCGCGCCGTTTGGGCTACCTGAAGATCGCCGACAAGGACATCCTCGACGCTTACGACCTGAAGGGCATGCCGACCGACTCCTACGTGGTCATGTGCACCGGCTCCCAGGGCGAGCCGCTGTCGGCTCTGGCGCGCATCGCCAACGACAACCACAAAACGATCTCGATCGACGAGGGCGACACCGTCATCATCTCCGCGACGCCGGTTCCGGGCAACGAGAAGGCGGTCACCAAGGTCATCAACGACCTCGCCAAGATCGGCGCCGACGTCTACGACAAGTCGCGTGCGCGCGTGCACGTCTCGGGCCATGCATCGGCAGAGGAGCTGAAGCTCGTGCTGTCGATCGTCCAGCCGAAGAACTTCATGCCGGTCCACGGCGAGGCGACTCATCTGCGCGCCCATGCCAAGCTCGCCGAGGTCACCGGCGTGCCCCGCAAGAACATCTTCATCCTGGAAAACGACGACTCGCTCGAGCTCACGTCCAAGGGCGTGCGCCGCGGCAAGCCGGTTCCGGGCGGCATCATCCTCGTCGACGGCCTGTCGGTCGGCGATACCTCGGAGTTCATCTTGAACGAGCGCACGAGCCTGGGCTCTCAGGGCGTAGCGGTCATCGCGGTCGCCGTCAAGAAGAAGTCCCACGAGGTGACCGGCAAGGTGCAGATCGAGATGCACGGCATTCCCGGCGGCGACGAGCCGAAGTTCGTCGACACCGTCCGCAATGCGGTGACGAGCGCCGTCAAGCGCTCTATCTCCAAGAACGAAGACCTGCGCGCCACCAAGAAATCGGCTCGCAGCGCGCTGCTCTCGATCCTGTGGGAGCGCACCAACCAGCGCCCGCTCGTGGTCATCAACATTCTGGAAGTATAAAAAGGCGCCGTGCCGGGGCAGCGGCTTCGGCACGGCGCACCTCAACACGTACCGTACATTCGCTCTCTCATCATCCTAAGGACGGCACATGGTTACCAAGCAAAGCGGCAGCAAGGGTCGGCAGCCTTCGCGCAAGGCCGGCTCGTCAAAGGGGAAGGCGGGCTCCAAGCCCGCTTATGCCCGTGCGGGCCAGCAGGTCTCGCAACGCGGCACCATCCTCGATGACCGCACTCGCCGCGACATCGCGGCGGTGGTTCTCATCGTGGCGGCCGTGGCGTTGCTTGCCATGGCCTTCCTGAACCCGACCGGGATGGTGTCGGGCGCCCTGGCGCTCGCCCTGCGCTTTTGCTTGGGGCTCGGCGTCTACGTCCTGCCGCTCTTGCTCATCGGCCTTGCCGTCACCTTCCTCGTGCGTTTCGACCGCGAGCGCGTCCCGACGCGCGTCGCGATCGGCTTCGCCCTGCTCTTCATCGCGTTTCTGACGATCGCCTCGCTGTTCACGCCTGGCGCTGAGGCGGATCCGAATCGCCTGTTCATTGAGCAGTTCCTCGTCGCGCACGGAGGCTATGTGGGCGCTGGCATTGCCTGGGCGTGCTTGAAGCTCTTCGGGCTGACGATCTCGACGATCCTGATGGTCGGCCTCATCGTGATCGCGCTGATCGTGATCGGCTTCTCGTTCTCGTCGCTCGTCGAGCGCCTGCGCGCCCATGCCGCCGAGTCCGCCGAGGATGAGGAGGATGGGTTCGCCAAGATGCCGCGCACCTCGTTCGCCCGCGTGCGCAAGGGCTCTGCGACCCCGGTCATCCCGACCATCGAGGAGCAGCCGACGCAGGCCATTCCCGCCGAGGCGTCGTCCAAGGCGGCCGCTTCCGCTGCGCCGACCCAGGTGCTGGCCGACGGCAAGACGCGCGCCCGCCGTCGTTCGGGCTCGCATCGCCCCGCTGCCGAGACGGCCGTGCTCGACAAGGCCGCAGCAGGCCAGATGACGCGCAAGCTCGGCCCGCGCCCCGAAGCGCCCGCCGCAGAACCGGCGGCAGAGAAACCTGCGCCGCGGCCCAAGAAGGCTCCGACGGTCGCCATCCCCAAGCCGATGGAGGGCTTCGAGCTGCCCGAGATGTCGCTTTTGCGCACCTCGCATGCGTCCCGCAACTCCAAGGAGAGCGAGGCGACGCTGCGCGCCACCGGCATGCTGCTCCAGGACACGCTGGCCGACTTCGGCGTGAACGCCGAAGTCGTCGGCTGGGTGCCAGGCCCCACAGTCACGCTGTTCAAGGTCGATCTGCCCTCGGGCGTGCGCGTCAACCGCGTGTCGAACCTGACCGACGACATCGCCCTTGCCCTCGCCGCGCCCGGCGTGCGCATCTTCGCGCCGGTTCCCGGCACCAACTACGTGGGCATCGAGGTGCCCAACAAGAAGCGCGAGACGGTGCTCCTCGGTGACGTTCTCAAAGACGCGCCGGCAGGCCCGCTCCAGATCGCCATCGGCAAGGACGTCGAGGGCGCCTCGATCGTGAGCGACCTGGCGACGATGCCGCATCTTCTGATCGGCGGCACCACCGGCTCAGGCAAGTCGGTCGCGATCAACGGCATGATCATGTCGATCCTCATGCGCGCCACCCCTGCCGAGGTGCGCATGATCATGATCGACCCGAAGCGCGTCGAATTCACGCCCTACAACGGCATTCCCCATCTGTACGTGCCGGTCGTGACCGAATCTCGCGAAGCGGCCAGCGCTCTGTCGTGGGCGGTCGCCGAGATGGAGCGTCGCTTGAAGGTGTTCTCGGGCATCGGCGCGCGCAACATCGGTCAGTACAACGCCAAGGTCCAACAGGGCCTCGAGATCGACGGCAACGCCGCTGAGGAGATGCCGTACCTCGTCATCGTCATCGACGAGCTGGCCGATTTGATGATGAACGTCGGCAAGGAGGTCGAGTTCTCGATCTCGCGCCTGGCCCAGCTCGCGCGTGCAGCCGGCATCCACCTGATCGTCGCCACCCAGCGTCCCTCGACCAACGTCGTCACGGGCCTCATCAAGGCGAACATCACCAACCGCATCGCCTTCAACGTGGCCTCGGGCATCGACTCGCGCGTCATCCTCGACACGCCGGGCGCCGAGCACCTGATCGGCCTGGGTGACCTGCTGTTGAGCAAGCCCGAGCTCGCCAAGCCCCAGCGCATCCAGGGCTGTTACGTCTCGGAAGACGAGATCGCCGCCGTTGTGGAGAAATTGAAGGAGCAGGGTGAGCCCGAATACCACAATGATATTTTGAAGACGAACCTCATAACGCTGGGGGATTCCGCGCCGGATGGGTCGGGCGGCTCGCCTGCGTCCGACGATCCGTTGGTCTGGGACGCGGCCGACATCGTCATCTCCTCGGGCATGGGATCCACCTCCAACCTTCAGCGCCGCCTGAGCGTCGGGTACTCGCGTGCCGGACGCATCATGGACTTGCTCGAGGAGAAGGGGATCGTCGGGCCGCCGAACGGCTCGAAGCCGCGTGAGGTGTTGGTAGACGCGCTTGAGCTCGAGACGCTCAAGGCGTTCGAGCAGAACGACAAGCAGTAGGCAGGCGGGTGAAGACCATGCATCAAGTCAGCTTCGGCAGCGTTCTCAAGGAAGCGCGCCTCGCCAAGGGCAAGGACATCGCGTCTGTCGCGCGAGAGCTGCGCATCCGCCAAGACATCATCCGCGCGATGGAGCAAAGCGACTTCGACCGCATGCCGTCGCGCGGCTATGCGCGCAACATGGTCATCGCCTATGCCCGTCTCGTGGGGCTCAACGCGCAAGACATGAGCCGCATGTACCTCGACCAGGAATACGCCTACCAGGTTGAGCAGGCGCATCGCACCGCCGGCTCTGCCGCTGAGCTCCATCGTGCGGGTTCGCGCTCATCCGACGCCGGTTCGACGGGTCGCAACCCGCGCGTGTCGTCGCGCGACGAGCGTCCCTCGTCGCGGCGCACGCGTGAGGCGGCCCCCGACGACTGGTCGCGCACTCCCTATGCCCATTCGTCGGCGCCGCGTTCGGTGACCTACTCCCCGCAGAGCGCCCATCGCGCCCAGCGCTCTGCCATGCCCCAGGGCAAGTACACCAACCTCTATTCGGCGCCGAAGAACATCCCGAACCCGCATGGCCAGCGCAACAAGGTGATCATCGCCGTGGCGATCGTGCTCGTCGTCGTGGTGCTCGCGCTCGCGTTCTTCTTCTCGCATCGCCCCGCCACCCAGACCAACATCCCGGTCACCGGCGCCTCCGCCGCTTCCCAGCAGCAGGATCAATCGCAGCAGGCGGCGACCACGACGACGACCGAGGCCGCGCCGACCGACTTCACCGTCAAGTACTCGGTGGCCGACGGCACCACCGCCTACATCGAGGTGTACGTCGACGGCAAGGCCCAGCAGGCTGCCGACGTCACGGGCCCTGCCGAGAAGTCCTTCACGAGCTCTGACACGATTCGCTTCGTCACCACGGAGACCAAGGGCGTCACGCTGACGGTGGACGACAAGGCAGTCGATCTGACGGCGAACAAGTCGGGCATCGTGAACCAGACCTACAAGTTCTCCGACATCCTCGACCAGTGGTACACCGACCATCCCAACGTCGCCCGCCCCGATTCGTCGAGCACGAGTTCCTCGTCCGACTCGTCGGGTTCCTCGTCGTCATCGTCTTCGGATTCATCGTCGGGCTCCTCCTCGAGCTCGTCGTCCTCGAAGTCGTCTTCCTCTTCGTCGGGCTCGTCGTCGAAGTCCTCTTCGTCGGGAGCCTAGGAGCCACGTCGGCTTTTCGTGGAGCGGGCGCGCCCATGGTATCCTAAAGTGTCGTGCGGATGCACGAATGAGTGGACCGACCGGGGCCTTGGTGCCCCGTTGTGCGAAAGGTGTGACTATGGCTAAGGACTCGAGTTTCGACGTCGTTTCCCAGATCGACATGCAGGAGGTGGACAACGCCTTCGGCCAGGCGAAAAAGGAGATCTCCCAGCGCTACGACCTCAAGGACTCCGGCGCTAACATCGCCCTCGACAAGGGCGGCAAGACCGTGACCGTGACGGCCCCCTCCGACTTCGTCGCCAAGCAGGTGATCGACGTCTTCACCTCCAAGCTCGTCAAGCGCGGCATCGACCTCGCGGCGCTGTCCTGGGGCAAGCTCGAGGCGGCTTCCGGCGGCACGGTTCGCCAGACCGCCCAGGTCATCGAGGGCATCGACCGCGATACGGCTGGCAAGATCAACAAGGACATCAAGGCCACGAAGCTCAAGGTCAAGGTCACGATCGAGGGCGACAAGCTGCGCGTCTCGGGTCCCAAGCTCGACACGCTGCAGGAGGTCATCGCCTTCCTGAAAGAGCAGGACTACGGCCAGCCGCTCCAGTTCGTCAACTACCGCTAGAAAGAAGTGCCTTCGTTCATGGCCAAACAGGTTTCCTTCCTCACGTTGGGATGCGCTAAAAACGAGGTCGACAGCGCCGCGATGCAGCAGCGGCTCATGCGCGCCGGCTATCGCATCGTCGCCGTCGACGAGCCCAGCGACGTCGTCGTGGTGAACACCTGCTCGTTCATCCAGCCCGCCATCGAGGAGAGCCTCGATGCCATCTTTGACATCGCCGCCGACCACGCCGTGGTCACGGGGCGGACGAAGCTCGTGGTGACCGGGTGCTTGCCGTCGCGCTTCGGCGACGATCTGGCCGACGAGCTCACCGAGGCCGACCGTTTGGTGCCCTGCGCGAAAGAGGGCGACATCGTCGCCGTCGTTGACGATCTGCTGGGCTACGACGCCAGCGCGCTCGACGACTCTTTGGCGTTCGCCTTCGAGCCCTCCGAGTACGTCAAGATCTCCGACGGATGCGACCGCCGTTGCTCGTTTTGCACGATCCCGTCCATCAGGGGCCGCTACCACAGCTATCCTTACGACGAGATCGCGGCCGACGTCGATCAGAAAGTGGCAGCCGGCACGCGCGAGATCGTGCTGATCGCCCAAGATTCCGGCATCTGGGGGCGTGACCTCTCGCCGCGCGAGACCTTGGCTTCGCTGCTTGCCCGCTTGGCCGAGCGGCATCCCACCACCTGGTTTCGCGTGATGTACCTGCAGCCGGCCGGCATGACCGACGAGCTGCTCGACGTCATGGCCGTCCATGACAACATCTGCAACTACTTCGATATCCCGCTGCAGCACTGCGACCCCGCGATCCTGCGCTCGATGAATCGCCGCGGCTCGCGCGCCGAGATGGAGCAGATGGTCGAGCGCATTCGCCATCGTCTTCCCGACGTCGCGCTGCGCACGACGCTCATCGTGGGTTATCCCGGCGAGACCGACGAGCAGTTCGAGGAGCTCTGCGACTTCGTGGCCGAGACGGGCTTCGATTACGTGGGCATCTTCGCGTACTCCCCCGAAGACGGCACGAAGGCCGCGGCCTTGCCTGATCAGGTCGACGACGACACGAAGCAGGAGCGCGTCCAGGAGCTGCGCGACATCGCCGACGCCGCGTCGTCTTCGCGGATCGCCCGCCGCGTCGGCTCGACGATGCCGGTGCTCGTCCTCGGCGCCGAAGACGACGGCCAGCTCTTCGGCCGTGCGCAGTCGCAGGCGCCCGACGTCGATGGCGTCACCTATGTGGAGCAGGGCGAGGTGGGCTCGATCGTCGAGGCGACGATCACCGACACGCTCCTGTACGAGATGGAGGCTTAGCGTGAGTGAGCGCAACGTAGATGAAAACACGCTGTGGACCCCGGCGAACATCGTGACGCTGGTCCGCATCCTGTTGGTGCCGGTGTTCGTGGTCGCCTTCATCTCTCCCTGGCCCGACTACTTCCCTGAGTGGCAGGACGCCGATCTGTGGAAACCGTGGATCGCCGCGGCGATCTTCACGGTGCTCTCGTGCACCGACGCGCTTGACGGCTATCTTGCGCGCAGCAGGGGAGAGGTGACCAACTTCGGCAAGTTCATCGACCCGCTTGCCGACAAGATCCTCGTCTGCGCCGCGCTGCTTGCCCTGGTCGACCTGCAGCTGCTGCCTTCCTGGGTGGCGCTGATCATCTTAGGGCGCGAGTTCATCGTGTCGGGCCTGCGCATGCTCGTCGCCACGCACGGCATCGTGGTGGCTGCCAGCTGGTATGGCAAGGCCAAGACGGTGACGCAGATCATCGCGATCCTGCTCTTCATCGTGAAGGGCTCCGATCTGTGGCTGAACGTCCACGCTCAGGCTGAGCTGATCTTGTACGGCGTGGCATGGCTCGTGATGATCGTCGCGTTGGTGCTCACGATCGTGTCGATGATCGATTACTTCGCGAAGTGCGCGCCGGTGCTTGGCTTCGGCACCATCGGGCAGTCGAAGAAGGATGGTGGCGAGAGCAAGGATGCCGACGATGCGGGCGAAGACGTTGCCGAGCCGGCCGACGTCGTGGTCGAGGGCCAGGCACGCGAGCTTGCCGGCAAGGTTGTTTCTGCGGCGTGTGAGGCGCACCTCGTCGTTTCGACGGCCGAGAGCTGCACCGGCGGACTCATCGCGGGTAGCCTGACGGCGATCCCCGGCAGTTCCGAGGCGGTCGCGGGCGGCATCGTCAGCTACTCGAACGACGTCAAGAAGGCTGAGCTCGGCGTCGCAGCACACGACCTCGAGACGGTCGGCGCGGTGAGCGCCGAGGTTGCGGCTTCGATGGCGGAAGGCTCGCGTCGCGCCTGCGGCACCGACGTCGCCGTGTCGGTCACGGGCATCGCAGGCCCGGGCGGCGCGGTTCCGGGCAAGCCGGTGGGGACGGTGTGGTTCGGCCTTGCCGATCGCACGGGCACGCGCACCGAGGTCGTCGTCTTCCCGGGCGACCGCGACCAGGTAAGGGCCGCGACGGTGCGCCATGCGCTCACGCTGTTGCTCGAGGGCATCGAGGCGTCCGCCCGCGCCTAACGGGCGCCCTCGTTTCCACTTCGCTTCCACTTGCGTTCCAAACGGCATGAGATTCGGCCGGTAGGATGGGTCGTGACGAGAGGGAATCGCCCCTTGCGATCGAACACCTGTTCGGGTAATCTCTAATCGTCAAACGCAGCATCCTTTTTCGTTTTAGGAGAACACATGAGCCACGACAAAGGCAGCCACGGCAAGGACGGCCAGGATAAAGAGAAGACGCTGAAGATCACGACGGACCAGATCGAGCAGAAGTTCGGCAAGGGCGCCATCATGAAACTCGGCGACCACACCGATCTGCAGATCGGCGTGATCCCCACGGGCGCCTTGCCACTCGACATCGCGCTTGGCATCGGCGGCGTGCCCCGCGGGCGCATCGTCGAGATCTACGGCCCTGAATCCAGCGGCAAGACCACGATCGCGCTGCACATCATCGCCGAGGCTCAAGCGGCAGGCGGCGTCGTGGCCTTCATCGACGCCGAGCATGCGCTCGACCCGGTCTACGCGGCCAAGCTCGGCGTCGACGTCGACGAGATGCTGATCTCGCAGCCCGACACCGGCGAGCAGGCGCTTGAGATCTGCGACATGCTCGTGCGCTCCGGCGCGATCGACTGCGTCGTCATCGACTCGGTGGCCGCCCTCGTGCCGCGCGCGGAGATCGAAGGCGAGATCGGCGACACCACCGTCGGCCTTCAGGCCCGCCTGATGAGCCAGGCCCTGCGAAAGCTTGCCGGCTCGCTGTCCCGCTCCAACACCACCTGCATCTTCATCAACCAGCTGCGCGAGAAGATCGGCGTCATGTTCGGCAACCCCGAGACCACGACCGGCGGTCGCGCCTTGAAGTTCTACTCCAGCGTGCGCATCGACGTGCGTCGCTTCGACTCGGTGAAGAAAGACGGCGAGTTCATCGGCAACCGCGTGCGCGCCAAGGTCGTCAAGAACAAGGTGGCGCCGCCGTTTCGCCAAGCTGAGTTCGACCTCATGTACGGCGAGGGCATTTCCAAGGAAGGCTGCATCCTCGACATGGGCGTTGAGGCTGGCATCGTGAAGAAGAGCGGCTCGTGGTTCAACTACGGCGACGAGCGCTTGGGTCAGGGCCGCGAGGCCGCCAAGCGCACCCTGCGCGAGAATCCCGATGTGCGCGACGAGATCGAGAACAAGGTGCGCGCTGAGTACGATCTGCCGCCTCTCGGCGAGGTTCCGACGCCTGAGCCTGCTCTGCAGGACGACAAGTAAGCGCATCGCTCAATGGTATACGTAGACAAGCAGGCGCTTGAGCGCTTGCTAGGGGAGGCGTGCGTTCCTCAGGGCATCAGCGCGCCCGATCTCGAGGACGCGACGGACGAGACGCGCGAGGCGTTCAAGAAGATCGAGCGCTTGGTCAAGGTGCGCGATCGATCGGTTCACGAGGTGAGGCAGCGCTTGGCGCGCGACGGCTATGCGCCGGCGCCGTCTGAAGCGGCGGTTGAGCGCGCGCTTTCGTGCGGCTACCTCGATGACAGGCGCTTTGCCGACACGCTCGTCCGATCGCGCCTGCGCGCCGGCAAGGGGCTTGCCGGTGTCGTGCGCGAGCTCAAGGGGCAGGGGATCGACCCCGATGCCCTGCCGGGCTTTCCCGACGAGTACCTCGAGCATGCGCCGAGCCAGAGCGAAGCGGCCTATGCGCTGCTGTGCCGTAAGCCCCCACGAGCCAAAAACCAGCAGCAGGCGGCCTACGCGAAGCTCATACGTGCCGGCTATCCCGCCGCCATCGCTTCCGAAGCCACGCGTCGGTGGTATGGATCCCGATAAAGCGCGCCGCACCCGTGGGGCAGAGGCTCTTTCTGCCCCACGGGTGCGATGTGCCTAGTCAAAAGGGCAGGATTTAGGCTATTATTAACAGTGCTTGAGCTTACGTACCGAAAAAGGTACTTTCTATATTTTTAAAAAACGAATAGTATCGCTATCTCTTTCAGCGTGTGCTCTTGCCCCGGTATATCAGGGCATTTTTTATGTCTTTACTTACCTTTCATACCTTGTAATGCAGCTAGAACGAAAGGGGAGCACAATGATCGAAGCTATCATCGCAGCCGTCGTGGCCATCGTCGTCGGCTTTCTCATCGGTTATTTTCTCATGCAAAAGGTCCTCAAGGATCGCAACGACGCCGCCGTCTCCGAGGCTCAGACGAAGCTTTCCGAGGCTCAGCGCGAGGCTGAGAGCCTCAAGCGTGAAGCGCTGGTGGAAGCCAAGGACGAGGTCTTGAAGATCCGCCAGGACGCGGAGCGCGAGAGCAAGGAGCGCATGCGCGAGGTGCGCACCGCCGAGAACCACCTCAATCAGCGCGAGCAGAGCCTCGACAAGCGCATCGAAGCCCTCGATCATCGCGAGCACCAGATCTCCTCGATGCAGGGTCAGGTCGACCGTCGCGCCAAGGACGTCGAGCGCGCCGAGGCCGAGGTCGCCCAGCGTCTCGAGACCGTCGCCGGCATGAGCGCCGACGAGGCCAAAAACGAGCTTTTGGATTCCTTGAAGGACGAGGTCGTCCATGAATCGGCCGCGATCATCCGCGATTCCGAGACCCGCACGCGCGCCGAGGCCGACAAGAAGGCGCGCGAGATCCTGAGCGTCGCCATCCAGCGTCTTGCCGCCGACCAGACGGCTCAGATCACCGTTTCCACGATCCACATCCCCTCCGACGACCTCAAGGGCCGCATCATCGGCCGCGAGGGCCGCAACATCCGCTCGTTCGAGCAGATCACCGGCACCAACCTCATCATCGACGACACGCCCGAGTGCGTGACCGTCTCATGCCATGACCCGGTGCGCCGCGAGATCGCCAGCGTGACCCTGCACAACCTCATCAGCGACGGCCGTATCCATCCGGCGCGCATCGAGGAGATGTTCCACAAGGCCGAGAAGTACGTGAACCAGCAGATCAAGGAAGCCGCCGAGAAGGCCACCTTCGACACGGGCATCCACGATCTGCATCCCGAGCTCGAGAAGATCCTGGGCCGTTTGCGCTACCGTACCTCCTATGGCCAAAACGTGCTGAATCATTCGCTCGAGGTCGCTTACCTCTGCGGCATGATGGCCTCCGAGCTCGGCCTCGACCCGGTGCCCGCCAAGCGCGCCGGCCTCCTGCATGACTTGGGCAAGGCCGTCGACCACGAGATCGAAGGCTCGCATGCCGTAATCGGCGCAGACCTCGCGCGCCGCTACGGCGAGGACCCGGTGATCGTCCATGCGATCGAGGCGCACCACAACGACGTCGAGCCCAACAGCGTCATCGACGTGCTGGTCCAGGCTGCCGACGCCGTGTCCGCGGCGCGCCCGGGTGCTCGCAAGGAGAACATCGAGTCGTACATCAAGCGCTTGGAGAAGCTCGAGGAGATCGCCAACTCCTATCCGGGCGTTGAGCGCACGCACGCGATTCAGGCCGGCCGCGAGGTCCGCGTCATCGTCACACCCGACAAGGTCGACGAGGCGCACTCCACGGTGCTTGCTCACGACATCGCCCAGCAGATCCAGAACGAGACGAAGTATCCCGGCCAGGTGAAGGTCGTCGTCATTCGCGAGACCCGCGCCGTCGACTTCGCCAAGTAGGAGAGGCGCACGCCCGGCGGGCGGACAGGCTATGGCCGACGAGCAATCGCTGACAGACTTCATCGACGAGATGGCGGGCGACTCCTACCTCAGGGTTCAAGACGACCTGGGGCAGGGGTTCGTCCGCCTGCGCGCTGCCGAGGCCCAGCGCCGCCAAGCCAAGCAGGACATCCGCACGTTCGAGGACGTCGTCATCGAGCTCTTGCGCAACTCGCGCGACGCCGGTGCCCATGCGATCTTCGTGGCGACGTGGGCCGACGCAACACGGCGTCACCTCACCGTCCTCGACGACGGATCGGGTATCCCTCCCGAGCTCACCGAGACGGTCTTCGAGCCGTTCGTCACGTCGAAGCTCGACTCGTTCCATGCGGATCGCTGGGGCGTGCACGGCCGCGGCATGGCGCTCTACTCCATCCGCCAAAACGTTGACGACGCGCACATTGTCGCCTCGGGTCTGGGGATGGGATCGGTCTTCTCGATCGACACGGCGCTCGATCGTCCCGGCGAAAAGCGGGACCAGTCATCGGCGCCGACGGTTTCTACCGATGCGCACGGCGCGCTTGTGCTCCGCGGCCCGCACAACATCACGCGCACGGTGATGGAATTCGCGATCGATGAGCGTTCGCGCATCGCGGTCTACCTGGGGTCCTGCGCGGAGATCGTCACGACGCTCCATCATCTCGGCGCCGATGCCGCCTCGCGCCTTTCCTCCATCTTCGGCAGCTGGTCGGACGACACGCCGTTCGTGCAGCGGTTCGCCTTCGTAGGCGATGCCGATGAGCTCGCTGAGCTTGCCTGCTCGCTGGGCTTGCCCGTCTCGTCGCGCACGGCCAGGCGCATCTTGAACGGCGAGATCGCGCCGCTGCCGCTGCATCTTGAGACCCTCGTGCCCGCGCACAAGGCGTCCGAGAAGAAAGCCGCAACGCCTCGCCGCCGCTCGACGCGAATTGACGAGGCTGACCTTGAGCGCTTCGCCGAGGCAACCCTCGAGTCCTATCGTCCGTTGGCATCGGCGTACTACCTCTCTGCAGAGGTTGAGCCGACGGCACGGGTTCAGGGAAGCGAGCTCGTGGTGCGCATTCCGATCGAACCCCTCGAGTAACGCCGCCGCTCCGCGTGAAATGGTTTGCTTGCCTTGCCGTGTATGTATAGAATAAGCATGTTTTCAACTGCCCCTTGAGGCATGCGCATAGCTGTAGCACTAAATGGCCCATAAACGTGAAAGAACCGATCAATGAGTGACAATCCTGCCTCCTCCCATTCGGCCGCATCCGCCGGGTGCCTGAAGGTATCCTCCAAATCCTCTCCCGCGTCCGTTGCCGGCGCCATCGCCGGCATGATGAAAGACGGCGTTCCGGTCGAGATCCAATCCGTCGGCGCCGGCGCGGTGAACCAGGCAGTGAAGGCCATCGCGATCTCTCGCGGGTTCCTGTCCCCGGTCGGCATCGAGATCGTCTGCGTGCCGTCGTTTGCCGACATCGTCATCGACGGCGAGTACCGCACGGCGATTCGCTTTTCCGTCGAGGCACGCTCTGGCCATGGACAGGAAGCCGGTGACGAGGACTGATTATGACGATGCGCGATGACATGTCTGCCGACGACCAGCTCTTGGTCGATCCGCAGTCGCCCTTGACCCATGTTCTTGATTGGAGCGATCTGACCGAGAACCAGATCTCGGGCAAGACGTTTTCGGTGGTCACCTTCGGCTGTCAGATGAACAAGCATGATTCCGAGCGCATCGTCGGCATGCTGACGATGCTCGGCGCGCGTGAGGTCGACACCGTCGAGGAATCCGACATCATCATCTTCGTGACATGCTGCGTGCGCGAGGCTGCCGACGTCCGTTTGATGGGACAGGTCGCCTCGCTCAAGAACGTCCCTCTGCGCGAGGGCTCTCCGGTCGACAAGCGCGTCGTCGTCATCGGCGGCTGCATCGGGCAGCGCGACGGCGGCGATCTGGTGGAGAAGCTCCCACACGTCGACGTCGTCTTCGGCACGTTTAACCTTGCCAGCCTCCCGCGCCTGATCGAGCAGACTCTGCTCTCGGGCAAGCATGAGGTCGAGGTGCTGAGCGAGGCCGACACGTTTCCGACCGATTTGCCGAGCGAGCGCGAATCGCGCTGGTCGGCTTGGCTGCCGATCTCGATCGGCTGCAACAACTTCTGCTCCTACTGCATCGTGCCCTACGTGCGCGGCCGCGAGAAGTCGCGTCCTCTCGAGGACATCGTCGCCGACGCCGTCTCCTTGCGGGAAGACGGCGTCAAGGAGATCACCCTATTGGGGCAAAACGTCAACTCCTACGGGCGCGATCTCTATTCCGAGCCGCGCTTTGCCCAGCTGCTGCGTGAGGTGGCGGCGACGGGCATCGAGCGCGTTCGCTTTGCGACCTCGCATCCGAAGGACCTCAACGACGACGTGATCCAGGCCTTCGCCGACGTCCCCAACGTGATGCCGGCGCTCCATCTGCCGGTGCAGTCCGGCTCCGATCGCGTGCTTAAGGCCATGCGCCGTCGCTATACGCGCGAGCATTACCTTGAGACCGTGGCGAAGCTGCGCGCCGTGCGACCCGACATCGCGCTTTCGACCGACATCATCGTCGGCTTTCCCGGCGAAACCGAAGAGGACTTCCAGCAGACCTACGACCTCATCAAGGAAGTGGGCTACCATCAGGTGTTCACCTTCCTCTATTCCAAGCGCGAGGGCACGCCGGCGGCTAAGATCGACGATCCCACGCCGCATGAGGTGATCCAGGAGCGCTTCGAGCGTCTGGTGGACCTGGTGCAGGAGCGCGCGTTCGAGCTCAACCAGCCTGAGGCGGGCAAGGTGGTGCCGGTCTTGGTCGAAGGCGCCTCCAAGCGCGATGATCGCGTCTTGACGGGCCGCAGCCCGAAGAACCAGACGGTGCATGCGCGCATTCCCGCGGGCGTGTCGGCCGAGGGCCTCCAGGGCACGTTCGTCAACGTGCGGATCACCGAGCCGCGCGCGTGGTACCTCAAGGGCGAGGTCGTTTCGTGACGCAGCGCGTCATCTGCGTTCTCGGGCCGACCGCCTCGGGCAAGTCCGAGGTTGCCCAACTCGTTGCCGAGGCGCTGGGTGGGGAAGTGGTGTCGGCCGACTCGATGCAGGTGTATCAGGGTATGGACATCGGCACGGCTAAGCTCCCTCTAGCCGAGCGGCGCGTGCCTCATCATCTGATAGACATCCTCGATCCGGGACAGCCCTATTCAGCCCAACAGTTTCAAGTTGCCGCGCGGGCGGTCTTCGCAGAGCTTGAGGCGGCGGGCGTGGTGCCGGTGCTGTGCGGCGGCACGGGCCTCTACGTCCAGGCGGCGCTCGAGGCCATGGATTTCCCTGGAGGGGAGCGCGCCGACAACCTGGTGCGGGCCGCCTATGAGCGGCGTGCAAAGGAAGAGGGCCCGCAGGCGCTTTGGGATGAGCTTCAGGCGCGCGATGCGGCCTCAGCGGCGCTCATCCATCCTCACAACGTGCGACGGGTCGTGCGAGCGCTGGAGATGGCCGATCGCGGAGTGTCGTACGCACACCAGGTCGAAGGCATGAAGAGCCTTCCCGAGGTCGTGCCCTCCCTGCGCTTTGGGCTCCAGCGCGACCCTGAGGTGCTTGCGCGGCGCATCGATGCGCGGGTTGACGCGATGATGGCCTCGGGGCTCGTTGACGAGGTGAAGGGGCTCCTTTCTGCCGGATTTCGCGAGGCGCTCACGGCGCCGCAGGCCATCGGCTACAAGGAAATCGTCGCTGCGCTCGACGGCGTCGTCTCCTTTGACGAAGCCGTCGTGCAGATCAAGACCGCGACCCGGCGCTATGCCAAGCGTCAGCGCAGCTGGCTGCGACGCGACAGCCGCCTTCAGATGCTCGATGCCGACGCGTTGGACGCCGAGGCGCTCGCGCGCGTCATCGTTGAACGCTCTCGGCAAACAGGTAATATGTAACTCATCGTCGCGGCCTTGCTGCGGCGCCATCTCAGACGCTACAAGGGAGATCCTTATGAAGCTTGACTTCGTTAAACTGCATGGTTTGGGCAACGATTTCGTGTTCGTCGACGACTTCGACGAGAAGATCGACCTAACCCCCGAGCAGGTTGCGTTCCTCTGCGATCGCCATTTCGGCATCGGCGCCGACGGCGTGGTGCTGGTGCGCCCGTCTGCGCGCGCGGAATGCGCCGGTTACATGCACTACATCAACTCCGACGGCACGCTGGCCGAGATGTGCGGCAACGGCATCCGCTGCTTCACCAAGTTTTTGGTTGACCGCGGCTACGTCGATCCCGACGCGGGCTCGTATGTGGCCGACACGCTGCGCGGCCCGCTGCCGATCTCGTTCAAGCTCGATGATGAGCGCCATATGAGCGTGGCAACGGTCGACATGGACGAACCGATCCTCGCACCTGAGCTCGTTCCGGTTGCCCTGCCCGCCCAGGGCGTGTCCCAGTCCGGCGAGGCCTTCGTCAAGGAGGAGATCGTGTCCTCGCCGTGGGGCGAGTTCGCCTTCACCTGCGTTTCGATGGGCAACCCTCATGCCGTCTGCTTCTTCGACGATTTGGATGCCTTGCCTGACGAGTGGTTCCTCTCCGAGGCGCATACACTCGACACCTTCGACCTCGAGCGCATCGGCGCATTCTTCGAGCCCAACCCGGTGTTCCCGGCGAAGAGCAACATCGAGTTCATCGTCCCGGCAGCCGATGGCCTGCACATGCGTGTGTTCGAGCGCGGATGCGGAGAGACGCTCGCATGCGGCACGGGTGCGTGCGCCTCTTTGGTAGCTGCAGCCCTGACGGGCCGGTCTCCGCGCGCCAACAAGGTGCATCTGCGGGGCGGTACGCTTGAGATCGAATGGCGCGACGACAACCACGTCATGATGACCGGACCGGCCACGCAGAGCTTCACCGGCACCGTCGAAGTGTAGTTGCGTGCGAAGATGATCGAGTTCGATGAGGTAAAGCAGCACGGACCGGCAACGGTCATCGAGCGCCCTCGGGAGCGCGCCGTCCTGGTGGGCGTCGACCGGCCGGGGCAGGAATGGACGCTCGAATCGTCGATGGCCGAGCTCGAGCGCCTGGCGTGGACCGCGGGCGCCGACACGGTCGCCCAGACGACGCAGCGCCTCGACTCGCCGAACCCGCGCACCTTCGTCGGCAGCGGCAAGGCCGAGGAGATCGCGAGCCTGTGCCGCTCGTTCGCGGCCGACGTCGTCATCTTCGACGATGAGCTGACGCCGTCGCAGCAGTCCAACCTCGAGACGGTCGTTGGCAAGGACGTGAAGGCCATCGATCGCACGGCGTTGATCCTCGACATCTTCGCGCTTCATGCCACGAGCAAAGAGGGCCGCCTTCAGGTGAGGCTGGCTCAAAACCAGTATCTGTATCCGCGCCTGCGCGGCATGTGGGCGCATCTGGCGTCGAACCGCATGGGCGGCGGCGTCGGGTCGCGCTTCGGTGAAGGCGAGAGCCAGCTCGAGGTCGACCGTCGCTTGATCCGCAACCGCATCACCTCGATCAGGCGCGAGCTCGCCAACGTGTCGAAGAAGCGCGACCTGCAGCGAAAGAACCGCCGCGAATCAGGCGTGTTCAAGGTGGCGCTTGCGGGGTACACGAATGCGGGCAAGTCGAGCCTGCTGAACGCCATTACGGGCTCTGAGGTGCTGAGTTACGACAAGCTGTTCGCGACGCTCGATTCGACCACCCGGCAGCTGGCGTTGCCGGAGGGACGCGAGATCACGCTGACCGACACGGTCGGGTTCATCCAAAAGCTGCCGACGACGCTCGTCGAGGCCTTCAAATCGACGCTCGATGAGATCAACGGCGCTGATCTGGTGCTGCACGTCGTCGATGCTTCCGATCCCAATCACGAGCGGCAGATCGATACGGTCAACATGGTGCTCGAGCAGATCGGCGCCGAGCAGATCGGTCGCGTTGAGGTGTTCAATAAGCGCGATCTCATCAACGAGGGACAGCACGAGGCGCTTTCCGCCCGCTATCCCCATGCGGTGTTCACCTCGACGGTGGACCGCTCGGGCATCGACGAGCTGATCGGGCGCATCGGTTTGGTGGCGTCGGCTCAAGACGAGCTCATGGACGTCGTGATCCCGTTTGACAGGGGAGACCTGGTGTCGTTGGCCCATCAACGGTGCACGATCCTCAACGAGGATTACACCGATGCCGGCACCCACCTCGTGGTGCGCGCCGGTGGCCAGAGCGCGGCGATGCTGCGCCCGTTCGTGGTTGAGCGCGCTGATCAGTAGACCTTGCGGAGCACGGCGACGACCTTGCCGACGATCGAGCAGTCGCGCGTGATGATGGGCTCCATCGTCGAGTTCTCGGGTTGGAGCCGGATATGGTCCTGTTCCTTGTAAAACCGCTTAACCGTGGCACCGTCGTCGATCAGGGCGACAACGATCTCTCCGTTGCGGGCAACCTGCTGCTGCTTGACGACGACGTAGTCCCCGTCGTTGATGCCCGCCTCGATCATCGATTCGCCATGGACCGAGAGAATGAAGG
>CAVCDZ010000078.1:0-12745 GCA_963601095.1 Oscillibacter sp. MSJ-31
GAAGAGACCTTCGATTGCGAGATCGCAGGCCCCTACGGCGACATCCCGGTGCGCTTCTACTATCCGACCGCACACGCCCTCGACGGCAAGATCTCCCAGACGGCCGCCACGCCCGCGATCGTCTACGTGCACGGCGGCGGGTTCGTGCTCGGCAACCTCGACACCCACGACCGCATCTGCCGCGTGCTCGCGAGCCATGCGAACGCCATCGTGGTCGCCGTCGACTACCGCCTCTCGCCCGAGGCCAAGTACCCCTCGGCTGTCAAGGAAGTCGCCGCAGTCACGAGCTTTCTGCATGAGCATGCCGCCGAGTACGGCATCGACGGCGAGCGCCTGGGCATGGCCGGCGACTCCGGCGGAGCGCACCTGAACCTCGCTTCGACGCTCTACCTGCGCCAGGAATGCGGCGGAGCGGACTTCGTGAAGTGCCTCATGCTCTACTACGGCTGGTTCGGCCTGCAGGACTCGTCCTCGATGCGCCTTCTGGGCGGTCCGTGGGACGGCCTGACCGAAGAGGACTGGCAGTTCTACATGCAGCTCTACGCTGAGGACGTCGAGGCGCTCAAGACGGCGCCCTACGCCAACCTCTTCCTGAACGACCTCACGCACGACATGCCCGCCTGCTACATCGCCGCAGCGGAATTCGACCCGCTGCGCGACGACTCGGCGACGCTTGCAGCCATCTGCAAGCAGTACGGCATCCCCTGCGAGCACGAGGTCTTCGAGGGCACGATCCACGCGTTTTTGCACTACACCCGCGCGCTCGACGCCGCCAACGACGCGCTCGAGCACGGGGCCACCTTCTTCCGCCGCATCGTCGGCATCCCGGAAGAGGGGCTGAACTAAGGTCACTCGCTTTCCCGGAGAGGGGAAGCTTGGGATAGCTCGCATGGCAGGAGGGGAGCGGCTGGGTTTCCGGCATGCGACCGCCGCGCGAGCGCAAAGGAAAGATTCAAGCAAGGAAAACGGCGATATCGCCACCGAATCACAAGGAGGATTCACCATGGATTTCAAACTGAGCGATGACCAGGAACTGATCGTCCAAGCCTACCGCGACTACATGGAGAGCGAGCCCTGGGACCAGTACTTCCTGGAGTGCGACGAGAAGCATGAGTACCCGCTGCGCTGGGTCAAGGGCCTGTGCGACCTCGGCTTCGACCAGATCATGCTCCCCGAAGAGTACGGTGGAGCCGGCCTCGAGCAGCCGCTCGTCACGCTCATGGCCGTCTATGAGGTCCTCGGCCAGTACGGTGGCCCGACCTACGTCCTGTACCAGCTGCCCGGCTTCGAGACCATCATCCGCGAGGGCACCAAGGAGCAGATCGACAAGGTCATGGCCTACCTGGGCACCGGCGAGCAGATCTGGAACTCCGCCTGCACCGAGCCGGGCGCCGGCTCCGACGTGTCGAGCCTGACGACCAACTACAAGCGTCGCGACGGCAAGATCTACCTCAACGGCACCAAGACCTTCATCACCTCCTCCAAGGGCGTCAAGTGGCTGGTCATCATGGCCAAGAACGCCGATGATCCTTCCGTGTTCACCGAGTTCATGGTCGACATGAGCAAGCCGGGCATCGAGCTTGGCCCGCTGGACAAGCTGGGTCTGCGCATGGACAGCTGCTGCGAGGTCTACCTCAACGACGTGGAGCTCGAGGAGTCCGACATCTTCGGCACCGAGGGCAACGGCTTCAACCGCGGCATCGTCGACTTCAACTTCGAGCGCTGGCTCGTCGGCGCCTGCGACTACGGCACGGCCATCTGCGCCTATGAGGACGCCCTGCGCCACGCCAACACCCGCGTCGCGTTCGGCAAGACCATCGGCCGCTTCCAGCTCAACCAGATCAAGGTCGCTGAGATGACCATCAAGCTCAACGCCATGAAGAACATGCTCTACGAAGCAGCCTGGAACGCCGACAACAACAACGGCACCTTCGACGCCGGCGAGGCAGCCATGTGCAAGTACTACTGCGCCAACGCCTCCTTCAAGGTCGTCGACGACGCCATGCAGATCATGGGCGGCATCTCCGTCGCATCCGAGCACCGCGTCAACCGCATCTGGCGCGACCTGCGCGTCGACCGCATCTCCGGCGGCACCGACGAGATGATGATCCTCACCACCGCGAAGAACGCGCTGAAGAAGTATCGTCCGTAACCGGCACCCAATCCGGCCGGCAGGCGCAGGGGATGTGCCTGCCGGCCCACCATCGCCGCGCTCCTCAGGGTGCGGCGCACACGAGAGCGATTCCCCCGGCGCGTGCCGAGGGATCTACCAAGGAGGAACATAACCATGGCACTGCCTACCGAAAAGCCGTCGTTCGGCACCCTTGATGCGGTCAAGGTCGTCTACGCCGCCGTCGAGCTCGCCTGCCCGAAGGCCGCCGACCTCATGGCCGACTGGGGCGCCGACGTCACCTGGCTCGAGAACACCCACGCCGGCGACACGATCCGCGACACCGCCTACATCAAGCAGGCCGAGCGCCGCAACCAGCGCTCCGTTGCCCTAAATTATTTCAGCGAAGAGGGCAAGCAGGTCCTGTTCAACATGCTCAAGGACGCCGACATCTTCATGGAGGCCTCCAAGGGCGGCACCTGGGCTCGCAAGGGCATCACCGACGAGGTGCTCTGGGAGATCAACCCGAAGCTCGTCATCGTCCACGTCTCCGGCTTCGGCCAGGAGGGCGATCCGGCCATGGTCAAGCGCGCCGCGTACGACCTGACCGTCATGGCCTACTCCGGCATCATCATGCAAAACGGTACCCCCGAGCAGCCGATGCTGCCTGGGCCCTACGCCGGCGACTACTTCAACACGCTGATGATCTGCGCTTCCTCGATCTCCGCCCTCTACAAGGCCGCCAAGACCGGCAAGGGTGAGTCCATCGACCTGGCCATGTACGAGACGCTGCTGTCGATCGGCCAGTACTACCTGGTCGACTACTTGAACGAGGGCATCAAGTGGCCCCGCCCCGGCGCCCGCAACCAGAACCTCTGCGGCATCGGCGAGTTCAAGTGCAAGGACGGCTTCTTGGGCGTGTGCCTCTACGGCGTCGACCAGAACAAGTACTTCCTCGAGGAGATCGGGCTCGGCCACCTGTGGGGCACCGAGGACATCCCTGAGGACACCTCGGGCCTGTGGCTGTCCAACCCGCATGCCGACGCGATCCAGAAGGCCTTCGAGGAGTACTGCCTCGCGCGCTCGAAGTTCGACATCGAAGCGGACTTCGCCGCTCACCGCATCGCCGCTCAGGTGATCAACGACGTCGACGACCTGCCCAAGCAGGAGCACCTGAAGCTCCGCGGCACCTGGCTCGACTGGGAGACCGCCGACGGCGACACCTTCCACGGCCTGGGCGTCTTCCCGAAGTTCAAGAACCATCCTGGCCAGGTGTGGCGTCCTATGCCGGCTCAGGGCGGCGACACGGTCGACGTGCTCACCAAGCTGGGCTACACGCCTGAGCAGATCCAAGAGCTCGCCGACGCCGGCATCGTGAAGATCGGCTAACCGCTCAACTCCCGTTACGCCGCTGATGTGACCCCCTCCCAACATCAGTTGGCCACTGGCTCCCCTCCCCGTCATCCGTCGGGGAGGGGAGCGATGCAGCAGGAGGGGATCTTCGGCAAGCCCACTCTCCTCTATTCCTTCGCTCTGCGTGAGTGGGCGTGCCGAGGATACGGTTAACAAAAGGCTTAAGCGCGCTCAGTGGGGATGCGCGTGCACAAGACGGAGCCTTGATGACCTCAGGAGGGGATGATCATGACCGATATCGTGGGCAACGAGACCCTGCGCGATCTGTGGGCGAGCGTCGTCGAGCGCCGTGGGAACTACAGCTTCCTCACGTTCCAAAACCGCGTGGGAAGCGTGTTCGAGTACACCTATGCCGAGTTCGACGAGGACGTCAACCGCATCGCGAACGTCTTCCTCTCGCTCAACATCTCCAAAGGCGATCACGTGGCGCTTCAGCTCCACAGCTCGCCTGAGTTCTTGATGTGCCTGTTCGGCCTCGCCAAGATCGGTGCCATCGTCGTGCCGGTCAACGAGCAGTACCTTGCTGACGAGGCCGAGTACATCCTGAAGGACGCTGACATCGTCTGCGCCGTCATCGAGCCCCTGTTCTACGAGACGTACGCCGAGCTGATGGAGCGCGGCGTGTTCTTCAAGAAGGGTCTTCTGATCGCGCGTGCCGGCGAGGACTCGCCCAAATCTGAGATCAACTTCGCGAGCCTGTATTCCAAGATCGGCGAAGTGCACCCCGATGAGCAAGGCATCTACGATTTCTGGACGATGCGCTGTTCCGAATCGACGATCCTGCGCATGTACCGCCCGCTCAATTCGAACGACCCGGTGCAGGTGATCTACACGTCGGGCACCACCTCGCGGCCGAAGGGCGTCGTCGTCACCCACGCCAACATGGTGTTCTCCGGCATCTACGGCTGCTGGGAGGTGTCGATGCGCGGGTCCGATCGCGTGCTCACGAGCATGCCCGCCTGCCACTCCAACTTCCAGCTCGCCGCGCTTATGCCGGTCATCACCGCGGGCGCGACGATCATCATCGTGGAGAAGTACTCGGCCCGCAACTTCTGGAAGCAGATCCGCCACTACCGCGCGACGGTTACCCAATGCGTTGCCATGATGCTGCGCACGATGATGCTGCAGCCGGTCGATCCCGACGAGCGCAACCACTGCGTCCGCGAGATCCTTTACTTCATATCGGTCACCGACGAGGAGAAAGAGGCGTTCGAGCGGCGCTTCGACGTGCAGATCATGAACACCTATGGCTCCACCGAGAGTATCGGCTGGGTTTTGACCGATCCGCCGGTGGGCAAGCGCAACTGGCCGAGCGTCGGGCGCGCGGGCCTGGGCTACGAGGTGCGCATCGCCGACATGAACGACGAGGAGCTGCCCCACGGCGCGACTGGAGAGATCCAGGTCAAGGGCGTGCGCGGGCGCAGCCTCATGCTCGAGTACTTCCATAAGCCCGAGGCGACGGCAGAGACGTTCACCGCTGACGGCTGGCTCAAGACGGGTGACCAGGGCTACCAGGATGACAACGGCTGGTTCTACTTCGTCGACCGTAAGTCGAACATGGTCAAGCGCCAGGGCGAGAACATCTCCACGACCGAGCTCGAAGACGTGCTGTGCGAGCATCCCAAGATCGCCGAGGCCGCCGTCATCGGCGTTCCCGACCCGATTCGCGACCAGGCGATCAAGGCGTTCGTGCTCCTGCAGCCCGGCGAGACCATGACGACGCAGGAGATCGAGGACTACTGCCGCGAGAAGATGGCGTCGTTTAAGGTGCCGTCGTTCTACGAGATCGTCGACGAGTTCCCGCGCACCTGCAGCCTGAAGATCGAAAAGAAGCTGCTGCATTAGCGGCTTCGTACCTTTATCCCTGATCAGACCAGGCAGTGACCGCATCGTCATTGCCTGGTCTTGCACTACCGTACCGAGAAAGGATGCCCTATGGCCATCAGCACCGAAATCGTCGGACATGAGTTCGGCCCCTTCGTCCGCGATTACACCTTCAAAGACCTCGAGATCTGCGCGCTCGGCTGCAACGCCGGGTTCGACGGCAAAACCGACCTGATGTACTTGAACGAGGGCGACGCCAACGACCCGCACCTCAAGGTCCTGCCGATCTTCGGCGTGCCGTTGACGGTCAACGAGGAGATGACGCGCACCCTCGATTACGGCTACGACTACGCGGGATCCCTGCATTACGGCTTCGAGATCACCTTCCATGCGCCGTTCAAGATGGCCGATCACGTGGAGACCTACGTCACCCAAGACGCGCTCTACGACCGAGGCGAGGGGCGCGGGTGCCCCTCGCAGCAGACCGGACGCAGCTACAGCTCCGACGGCACGCACCTGTGCACGGTCGAGACCTGGGACGTCTGCATCAACGACGGCGGCTGGGGCGGCCCGCGCCCGCCGAAGGACATCGTCGAGATCCCCGAGCGCGCCTGCGATGCGCACGTCACCGAGACGATGCCGTACAACATGCCGTTGATCTACCGGCTGATGGGCGACTGGCACCAGCAGCACATCGACTGGTCCTACACGAAGCAGACCGGCCTGTCGCGCCCGATCGCGCACGGCGTGAGCCTCGGCGGCTTCGTCATGCGCCATATCGTCGCCACGTGGTTCCCCGGCGAGCCCGAGCGCATGCGCCGTTTCAAAACGCGCATCACCTCGCCGGTGCTGCCCGGCACCGAGCTGACCACGCGCATGTGGCAGGTCGGTGAGCACGAGATCCGCTTCCAGCTCGTCGATTCCGACGTGGACGAGACCGGCGCCAAGCCGCATTTGAACTACGGCATCTGCACGTGGGAGTAGCGCCGTCGAGCTTTTCGCTCCCGAGACCCTTCGATTGAAACCAGGTGAACCCCATGAGTCAGAACATCAAGCACCTCACGCAGGTCACAAGCCCGCCAGCGATGCCTTCGATCCAGCAGATCAGCGGTGGGGACGTGGTTGAAAAGGTCAAGCGAACCGCGCGCCGCACCATCGACGACGTCACGATGACGCCGTTTCTGCGCAAGATCACGTTCTTCTCCAGCGGCGGGTCGTTTTTGGACGGCTACGTGCTCGCTCTGATCGGCGTTGCGTTAACCCAGATCACACCTCTGTTTCAGCTTGACACCTTCTGGAGCGCCGCGATCGGCGCTTCGGTGTTCCTTGGCATCTTCGTGGGCACGATCGTGGGCGGGTGGCTCACCGACCTGATCGGCCGCCGCACGATGTTCATCATCGACGTTGTGGCGATCGGCGTGTTCTCGATCCTCTCGATGTTCGCCTCCGACCCCTTGCAGCTGGTGCTCGCGCGCTTCTTCATCGGCCTGTTCGTCGGTGCCGACTACCCGATCGCCACCTCGCTGATCGCTGAGTTCACGCCCAAGGCGCACCGCTCGATCTCAATGGGCATGGTCTCTGCCGCGTGGTACCTAGGCGCGACGGCCGCGGCGTTCGTCGGTTACTTCCTGTACTCGTTCGACAACGGCTGGATGTGGATGCTCGGCAGCGCCGTCATCCCCTGCATCATCCTTTTGGTGGGCCGCCACGACATTCCCGAGTCGCCGATGTGGCTCGAGAACAAGGGTCGCCACGAGGAGGCGCGCGCCGTCATGGACCGCGTGTTCGGCGAGGACGTCGACCTCATCGCCGAAGAGCAGCAGGCCGGCAAGGCGACGCTGCGCCAGCTCTTCAAGGGCGGGTACTTCAAGCGCATCGTGTTCCTGGGCATATTGACGCTGTGCCAGGTGGTGCCGATGTACGCCATCTATACCTTCGGCCCCGAGATCATGACCGCCTTCGGTCTCGGCGAGGGGCACGAGGCCATCTTAGGCGAGAGCGCCGTGAGCTTGTTCTTCCTCGTCGGCACGATACCGGCCATGTTCTGGCTCAACTCGCTGGGGCGCCGGCCGTTGCTCATCGGTTCGCTGTTCTTCATGGCCATCGGCCTAATCGTGCTGGGCTTCTTCCCGGATGCGCCGGTCATCGTCGTGATCCTCGCGTTTGGCCTGTACGCCTTCTTCAGCGGCGGGCCCGGCATCCTGCAGTGGCTCTATCCCAACGAGCTGTTCCCGACGGCCGTGCGCGCATCGGCGGTTGGCGTATCGATCTCGATCTCGCGTATCGGGACGATTATCAGCACCTATGGCACACCGCTGTTCTTGGCGGAGTTCGGCGTCGGCCCGACGATGCTCGTCGCCGCCGGGCTGGTGGTGCTCGGGTTGGTGCTGTCGGTCTTTATGGCGCCTGAGACGCGCGGCCAATCCCTCGTCGAATCGAGCAAGCTGTAGCTCAACTTCGTGCGCGCGCTGCGCGTGGAACGATCGTGCTATGATCGCCTCGTTCTCACCGCTGCACGATCCGAGGTATGCCATGAATCACGAAGAATATGAACAAGCCGCCCGTCTGTGGATTGAGCGCGATGCCGCGCTGGCGCCCGATGCGCGCATGCCCGAGGCCGATTTGCGCGCTGCCATCGAGCGCCATGCGACGACACACAACACCTGCGCTCTTGCCACGGCGACGGACGGCTTCGTTCGCTGCACGCCCCTCGAGTACCGCTATCACCACGGCGCCTTCTGGATCTTCTCGGAAGGTGGGCTGAAGTTTCGCGCGCTTGAGCACAATCCCCAGGCGGGCCTTGCAGTGTTTGACCCCTATGAGGGATTCGGCAAGCTCAAGAGCCTCCAGGTCGAGGGCACGGCGTCGATCGTCGACCCCGCTGATCCCGAGTTTGCGCTTGCTGCCGCAGCGCAGGGCATCGCCGCCGAGCGCGTCGACAAGATCGCGCATCTGCTTCATGTGATCAAGATCGTTCCGACATCGGCCGATTACCTCGACTCGTCTCTCAAAGAGCAGGGGTGGAGCACCCGCCAGCACCTTGAGTGGTAGGGGAGTTACATTTGACGATGGCGGCGCATCGGGGTTGCTCGCGTAGGCGCCCCTAAGCTCATCCGCACCGCGCACGCACGTACTCCCTAGCGCATTTCGCCTCACGACTGAGCCATCAGATGCCCTGTTCACCCTCCCTTTCTCTCCATTTTGACGTATGCTGAAAGCTGCATCTTGGGGAAGGTGCGAAGGGGATGACAAGGAGAGGGCCATGGGTCGAGGGAGCGAGAGCGCCGCAGGCGGGATCCAATCAAACCGCGCCTTCATTTTGGCGGTGGGATCCGCGTGCGCCATGGGATGCGGCGCCGTCTACATCTGGAGCATCTTCAACAAGCCGCTCATGGCGCTCCATGGGTTCACGACGTCCGAGGTGACGCTCGCGTACTCGCTCTTCCTGATCGCCACCTGTCTCTCCAGCATGGTGGCCGGATGGCTACAGCGGCGCTTCCCGGCGCGCTTCATCGTCCTCGCCGCCGGCTCCCTGTTCGGGCTCGGCTGGCTACTCACCGGCTTCGCCGATAGCGTGCCGTTGCTCTACCTGTTCTTCGGCGGATTCGCGGGACTGGGAAACGGCCTGATGTACAACACCATCGTCTCGGTCGTGACGCGGTGGTACCCCGACAAGAAGGGGTTTGCCAACGGAGTCTGCATCGGCGCCATCGGCCTGGCGCCTGCCGTGTTCGCGCCGATCGGCAACGTGCTGATCGAGCTGTTCGATGTGAGCATGGCGTTTCACCTCGTCGGCGTGTTCTGGCTTGTGATCTACGGCACGCTTTCCTGGTTTCTGCGCTTGCCGCCGTCTGCCGCTCCAAGCGAAGACGCCAAGGCCGCAACGGTGAGCGTCGATGAGGACGTCCCAAGCCTCACGACGAAGCAGATGCTTCGCCAACCGCTGTATTACGTGGTGTTCTTGCTTTTTGCCGCATCCTCGATGAGCGGATATCTCATCACGGGCCACGCCTCCAACATCGGCCAGGATATGGCCGGCCTCACCGCTTCGGAAGGCGCCATCATGGTGGCCGTCATGGCGGTTGGCAGCTTTTGCGGGCGCTTCGGTTTCGGAGCGCTGTCTGACAAGGTTGGCCGGTACGGGGCGCTCGGCGCCGCTTTGGTCCTCAACACCGTCAACATGCTGTTCTTCATCGGGCAGGCCCACACGTTCGTGACGTTCTTGGCAGCAGTGACACTGGCCGGCGCCTGCTTTGGCGCCTCGATGAGCATCGTACCGACAATGGTCGCCGACTCGTTCGAGCCGGCGCACTTCGGCCAGAACTATTCTCTGATCTTTCCCGGCTGCACGCTCGCAGGTCTCATCGGCCCGACGTTCGCCTCGGCATCGTTCGAGGCGCAAGGATCGTTCTACTTCGCGTTCATGGCTTCCGGCGTGGTATCGCTTGCCGGCATCGTGCTCGCAGTCGTGGGGGCGCTGCTTGCACGTCGGCTCGCGAAAAGCCTCTAGGCGGGCCTGTTCCTTGAGCCGTTGCAGATTCAGTGCGGCATAGAGCCCCTTCGCTGCAGAATCCGTCCGATCCGCAACGATTTCATGCTGCACCAAGGGCTGAATCGGGGCTCCAGAGGCCCGATTCAGCTCGAAAACGCCTTGAGAAGGACTTTGAACGACACATAATCGTTGCGAATCGGACGGATTCTGCACACGCAGGGCAAATAGCCGCACTGGCCGCACTCATCGCGCATAAAACGAGGCGCCCCGCAGGGCGCCTCTTCAGGAGGGTTATCGGGTATGGCTCCGACGGCTCGTCATCACACCCTTGAGACCGCAGCGTCGATTCCGGAAGACGCCGCAGGAGCTCGTCTTAGCGGCCGACCCACTTCGGGGCGCGCTTCTCGGTGAAGGCCAGCGGGCCCTCGATGCCGTCCTCGGTCTTCTCGAGGAAGCGGTAGGCGGCGTCGCAGTAGCGCATGGCGTCCTCTTCGGACATCTGGTCGGCGGCGTGCACCAGGTACTTGGTCCACTTGAGGGACAGCGGGGCGTTGGCCAGGCACTGCTCAGCCAGCTCGACGGCGCGATCGAGGACTTCCTCGGCCGGGACGACGTAGTTGATCAGGCCGAGCGTCTTGGCCTCGTCAGCCTTGATCTTCTTGCCGGTGAGCAGAAGCTCCATGCAGTCCTTGCGGTTGATGTCGCGCGCGAGGCGCACGATGCCGCCGGTGGAGGCGATGATGCCCAGGCCGACCTCGGTGCAGCCGAACTTGGCGCGCTCGGAGGCGACGACCATGTCGCAGGAAAGCGCGATCTCCATGCCGCCGCCCGCAGCAGAGCCGTTGCAGGCGCAGATGATGGGCTTAGAGCACACGCGTGCGGTCAGACCGCCGAAGCCATGCTCGGTGACGGTCTGGCATTCGCCGCCCTCGGAGAGCTCGGAGAGGTCCTCGCCAGCGCAGAAGACCTTGCCGGTGCCGGTGACGACGATCGCGCGGACGGCCTTGTCGGTCTCGGCGTTGTTCATGATGTTTTCCATCGCCTTGGACGTGGCGCCGTTCAGGGCGTTGGCAACCTCGGGACGATTGATGCGGATGATCAGAAGACCATCTTCGCGAAGCTCGGATACGACGGTATCAGTGCCGAAGTAATCTGCCATTGTTTTCCTCCTTGATCGAGTTGGTTCCTTGAAGAGTTTTCCCCTGCTCCGGCAACCCGATCGCGGGCGCCGGCCTTCAAGAACACGTTCATGATACGGCGGAGGTCCCCTGCGGGCATCACCACGCCATGGGTAACGACCACTTACCCATAAATATCTCCCTCACTAGTTTATAAGTAGGTTGTTTGACCAGCGGTTTAACGGCTAAGGCGCCGCGGCGCTCACAGGCTTGTCAAGCGATGCTGGAACCCGCAGGTCACCGTCGTCTGCGCGCCAGAGCGATCGACGACGGCGTGCAGGGCGTCCTGCGCAAGGCGATAGGTGTTGTTGTTTTCAGAGATGTGCATCGCGCATACCGTCTCCAGACGATCGGAGATCAGACGCTCTAACTCGGTTGCCGCCTGATCGTTGCTCAGGTGGCCGAGATCGGAGGCGACGCGCCTTTTGAGGGCAGCGGGGTAGGGACCGGTCTCGAGCATGCGCACATCGTGGTTAGCCTCGAGCGCAAGAAGGCGCACGCCGCCGAGCGCCTCATGGGCAGCGCCGGTCACGATGCCGGTGTCGGTCATGTACCCGATGGCATCGTCGCCGTCCCACACGCGAAACCCGAATGATTCGGCGGCGTCGTGCGAGGTACGGAAGGCGAAGGCCTGCATGCCGCCGGCCGACACCTGGTCCTCGGCCGCAAGCGGACGAATCTCGACAAGGTCTTCGACCGCCTGCACGTCGCGGCTGGCGGCCACGACGGCGGGACTCACATATAAAGGTAGATGGATACCTTGCTTTGCCAGCGCGCGCAGTACGACGCCGAGTCCCTTGGTGTGGTCGGTGTGGTCATGGGTGACGAGGATCGCGGACAGGCGCGCCGGGTCGAATCCCGCTTCCTCGCAGCGCGCCAGAAAATCGCGCTTGCAGATGCCGCAGTCGATGAGGATGCCCTCGCCCGTGGCGGCGTTTTCGATCACGCAGGCGTTGCCCTTGCTGCCGCTTGCCAGCACATGGACGCGCAGGGCATGCTGCCCCGCCGACGGCTCCGAATCAACGCCCATATTAATGCTGCACCAACGTCGCGAGCGTGGCGCTGTCGACGTAGTCTTCGATGACGCGATCGAGTCCGGCCCAAAAGCGCACGGCGTTGCAGGCCGATCCGCGCTCGCAGCCGGTATCGAGCGCAGAGCAGGCCACCGGGATCGTCGTGCCCTCGACGGCGCGCAGGATGTCGCCCGCCTTGATGTCTTCGCTCGCGCGGCCGAGCTGATAGCCGCCGTGCTTTCCGCGCATGCCCTTGAGGAGCCCGGCCTGGGACAGCGGGCGCACCAACTGCTCGAGGTATTTCAGCGAGATCCCTTCGAGCTCGGCAACCTCGCGCAGGGACACCTTCTCGTCGCGGCCGAGCTGCGCGATGTCGATCATCACGCGCATGGCGTAGCGTCCCTTGGTCGATACGAGCATGAGTCCATCCTTCCTGGCAGCGAGGTGCGTTGCAAATGTTACAACATAAGTAGCATTTGCCTAAAATCGCAGGGGGCTGTCTTGACTTATCCCCCGAACCAATTATCGTAATCCTAGCAAAACAGTATGATTATTGAAAGGCGAACATGATGACAGACGCGAACCCGCTCCTTTCCGTTCAGGGGATCACCGTCTCGGTGGACGAAAACACCATTCTTCGTGATATCGATCTTTCCGTCGGCGCAGGGGAGACCCACGTGATCATGGGCCCCAACGGCGCCGGCAAGTCGACGCT
>CAVCDZ010000079.1:0-4786 GCA_963601095.1 Oscillibacter sp. MSJ-31
GGGCGCGCTTCGCCCTTGAAACGGCGCGTCACCTGCTCTGCACGTAACACCGCACCCATCAGATCGCCTCCCCTGCCATCCTCGGGACCGCCGCGATCAACTGCTTGGTGTACTCGTCGCGCGGGTCGGAGATCACTTGTGCGCAGGAGCCCTCCTCGACGATGCGTCCCTGGCGCATCACGGCCACGCGATCCGCCAGGCGGGCGATCACGCGCAGATCATGGGAGACGACCACAAGCGTCATCCCCTTCTCGCGGCGATACGTCGCCAGCTCTTCGACGACACGCGCCTGCGAGACGACGTCGAGAGCGCTGGTGGGCTCATCGGCGCAGAGAAGCCGCGGGCGCAGCGCCAACGCCAGCGCCAGCGCGGCACGTTGGCACATGCCGCCCGACAGCTCGAAGGCATACGACGAGAACACACGCTCGGCATCGTCCAGATCCATCGCCGCCAGGCACGCAAGCGCGCGCTGCCGCGCCTCGGAGCCCGAGACGCCCTGGGCACCCAGCGCTTCGACGAACTGGGCGCCCACGGTGCGCACCGGGCAAAACGTTGCCCGCGGATCCTGAAACACCGCTCCTGTGCCCCGTGCACCCAGCTCCGCATCGTGCGCATCGGACGAGAGAGGCGCGGGACGGCCCGAAAACGACACGGATCCGGACTCGTGCGCGACGCCACGGGGCAGGATGCCCAGCACCGCGCGCACGAGCGTGGACTTGCCCGAGCCCGACTCGCCCACGATGCCCACAACCTCGCCCTCGTCGACGGACAGCGTCACGCCGTCGAGCGCCCGGGTGGCGCCGTAGCTCACCGTCAAATCGCGTATGTCCAGAAAAGACCCGTTCACGCCTCAACCCTCGCGCGCCGCCCGACACCTCGGCTGGACGGCGCGATCGGCACCTCTCTTACTTGTCCACTTCAACCTGATAGTTCAGCCAGTCATACTGCCCGTGCATCTGCAGGTTCTTCACGTCGGCGTCGGTCACGTCGGTGGAAAGCGCATGCACGATGTAGGCATAGGCGTTGTCGCCCAGGGCGATCTGCTGGATCTGCTTGACGATCTCGGTGCGTTTATCGGCATCGGACGTCACCTTGAGCTCATCGATCAGGGAATCGACCTGAGCGTTGGAGTAATGACCGTAGTTGGACGAACCGTTCGTGCTCATCACGTCGTAGAGCTTGGTGTACGGGTCGCCCGTCGGAAGCGTGTTGTAGGCCATCGTGGCGACATCCCAGTTGCCCTGCTGCAGACGATCGCCGATCTTCTCCGCGACCTCGACGTTGACTTCGATGCCCACGTCCTTGAGCGTCGAGCTCATGGCCTCGCAGATCTGAGGAAGCGCCGCGTTGGCCTCGTAGGTCACAAACGTCAAGGACAGCTTCTTGCCGTCCTTGTCCACGTAGCCGTCCCCGTCGGTGTCGGCATAGCCCGCATCAGCGAGCACCTGCTTGGCATGGGCGGTGTCGAACGCCGGAGCCGCAATGCCCTCAGAGTAGCCCGACGCGTCCGGGAAGACGCCTTGGGTCTTGTCTGCAGCACCCTTGTAGATGGAGTTGAGGAAGCCATCGCGATCGATGCACGACGCGACCGCCTCGCGCACCGCTGGATCAGTCGAAGCACCGGAGGCCATGTTGAAGTACAGCATGTGGGCGCGGCCCTGGTTCGTCTGGTACGTGGTGTACTGGGAGGTGTCGGAGAAGTTGTCGATCTGGTCGGCGGCGATGTTCATGGTCGCCTGGATCTCGCCGGTCTGCATGGCGTTGACCTTGGACTTGTCGTCGGTGATGTACTGTGCGTTGACGGACTTGACCTTGGGCTCGCCCTGCCAATACCCATCATAGGCCGACAGCTTCACGTTGCCGTTGTTGTCGACCTCGTCCATCTGATACGCTCCGGTGCCGATGGGCTTGTCGAAGTCCTCGGTGGCAGCGACGTCGATGATCGAGAACACCGGCTCGCACAGCTCGTTGAGGTAGCCCATGTTCTCCGTGTTGGTTTTGATGGTGAGCGTCTGCCCCTCCGCCTCGATGCTCTGAGCGTCGAGGGCCTTAGCGGCGCGCGGGCTTTCCTTGGCAGCACGCTCAAGGCTCGCCTTCACTGCCGCCGCGTCGAGTGCATCGCCGTTTTGGAAGGTGATGCCGTCGCGGATCTTGATCTTCCACGTGGTGCCGTCGACCTGCTCGGCCGACTCGGCCAGAAGCGGCTGCGCCTTGAAGTTGCCATCGATCTGGAACAGCTGCTCATAGATGTTGAGGTACGACCCTTGCCAGCCCATGTAGTTGTTGGTCGGATCGAGCGAGTAGTCGCCCATGTTGGACGTCCATGCCACCGTCAGCTCATCGTTTGACTGCTGCGATGAGCAGCCGGCAAGGCCGAGGGCGGCAAGGGCGGCCATCGCGCACCCCACGAATGCCACAAGCATTCTCCGTTTGACTGTGATGGTGTTCTTCATGTGGTTCCTTTCCTTTTGGTTTGAGGGTGAAAGCGCACTCTTGCGCCCTGATATCACTTGGCGACGTCCGAGGGACGCTTTGCGCCGGCTGCGCCGCGAAGCGACGCAAGGCGGCGCGTAAGGCCACCTGAGCGAGGGACGGCCTGAGCCGTGCCCTGAGCGACGAGCGCGTCGTTGACGGCATCGCCGAACATGTTGAGCACGACGACGATGATGAACAGCGCCGCACCTGGTGCGAACACGCCCCACGGCGCCTGGGAAAACGTCGACGAGGCCTGGTTGATCATCGAGCCGAGCTCGGGCGCGGGCGGCATGGCGCCGAGGCCCAGAAACGACAGACCCGCCAGGTTGAGCACCGTGGCTCCCACGTCGAGCACCGCGGTGACAACGAGGGTGGGCAGGATGTTGGGCAGGACATGGCGTACGGCGATGAACAGGCTCGATGCACCTGCAGCACGCTCAGCCAGCACGAACGTGCGCCCCTTGACCGCAAGCGTCTGACCACGAGCCAAGCGCGCAAACCGCGTCCACCCGGGAACGGTCAGCGCGATGATCGCGTTTACCAGGCCGCCGCCGAGCAGGCCCGCCACCGCAATGGACAAGACCAGCTGGGGAAATGCCATGAACGCATCGGTCACGCGAGAGAGCACCGCATCGAGCGCCCCGCCGACGTACCCGCTCACCACACCGACGATCGAGCCGATGACGAAGCAGAGCACCACCACCGCGAGCGCAGCGAAGAGCGAAGCCTGCATGCCGTCGAGGATGCGGCAGTAGATGCAACGCCCTATGGCATCGGTGCCCAAGGGGTACTCGGCGCTCGGCGGCTGGTTGACCGCCGAAAGGTCTGCCGAGAGCGGGTCATGCACGGCGAAGAGAGGCGCAGCCGCCACGAACACGAAGAGCGCCGCCACCAGCACCCCCCCCCACACCACGACGTGACGGGTTGCCCGAGCCTGATCCGAGTCTGCGCGCCGCTTCATGATCGGCTCCTTGCCCCGGAGGTGAGCTGCGCGTGCACGCGCGGGTCGATGCGCGCTTGGAGCAGGTCGACGACGAGGTTGATGACGAGAAAGAAGACCGCCATCATCAGCACGTACCCCTGGATGACGGGATAGTCGCGCGCGAAGACCTCCTGCACGGCGTACTGGCCGACGCCCGGCCAGTTGAACACGGTCTCGATGATGGCCGTGCCGCCGAGCAGCTGGCCGAGCGTCATGCCCACCAGGATGAGGATCGTCGGCGCCACTGCCTTGAGAACGCTTTTGAGCATGATGTCACGCTCAGAGACGCCGCGAAGACGCAGAGCCACCACGTAGTCCTGCTCAAGCTCCTGGAGCACCAGCGTGCGGATCTGCCTGACGTAGACGGCCGCCTCGCAGAGCGCGAGCGTGAGCACGGGGAGGACCCAGGCAACGCCTTGGAGCTTTCCCATGCTCGGAAACCACTTCAGCTGGATCGCGAACACGAACACCAACAGCAAGGCAACGAGGAAGCCCGGCAGGGCTCCCGCCACGAAGCTGAGCATCCTCACCACGTAGTCGGCAATGCCGTTGCGCCGCGTCGCCGCAAGCACGCCCAGGGGCAGGGCGATGGCAAGCGCGAGCGCGAGCGACACGAAGGCAAGAAAGGCGGTCGCCGGCAGGCGCACCAGGATCTCGTCGAGCACCGGGCGGCCCGAGGACAGCGAGGTACCGAGGTTGCCGGTGCACACGCCACCGAGCCAGGAGAGATACTGGAGGGGCACCGGCTGGTCGAGTCCCAGCTCGGCGCGCATCTGCGCCGCCACCTCGGGATCGACGGTGCCGCCGTTGGCAAACAGCATCGCTGACACCGGATCGCCCGGCGAGAGATAGATGAGCGCAAATGAGATGAGCGTCACCAGAAACAGGACAGGGATCATCTGCAAAAGGCGCTTGATCACGAACGAGCGCATGCGCACGCCTTACTGCACGGCGCTGTCGGAAGCGGGAACGCGCGCTGCGACCATGAACTGGGGAGCAAACGAGTAGCGAAGGCGCTCCTCTTCCGTCCACACCTGCGCCGAAACGTCGCAGGCAGCCACCACGTCCATGCCAAGCGACGAGAGGAACGCACGATCCCATGCCGGGCGCACCTCGCGGGAAAGCGGCAGGTCAGGAGCGATCGCCTCAAGCTCGGAAAACGTCGACGAGGAACCGGTGCCGTAGTAGGCGCGACGCAAAGAGTCGAGCGCATCGTCATAGAGGTAGTGCCACCAGCCCGAATCGAAGTACATGAGCACGCCGCCCGGTTTGATCACGCGCCGCCACTGGCGCAGGGCGCGCTCAGGGTCGACGAGGTTGGAGAGCACG
>CAVCDZ010000080.1:0-6801 GCA_963601095.1 Oscillibacter sp. MSJ-31
TCCTCGATGTGCTCGGCGCGCGCGGCCCGATCACGGCAGGCAGTATCATCCAGCTGGTGGGGATCGCGCTCTTCGCGTTTATCGGCCTTGCCGTCGATCCGGTGTTCCTGGCGCTCATCTACGTGCTGATCCCGGTGTCGCAGGGCCTTGCGATGTCGAACTCCATCACCAATGGCCTGCGCTACCTGCCGGAGGACCTGCGCACCGACGGCAATGCGACGAACAACACGCTTCAGCAGCTCGGCGGTGCGCTCGGCACGGCGATCGCGACCTCGGTCGTCAACGGGGCGCAGGCGTCGTCGAGCGACCTGGTGGTCGGCACGCTTGTCGGCACCGGCATGGCGTTTGAGGTGCTGTTGGGCATGGCGGCCGTGGCCTTCGTCTTGGTGCTGTGCGTCTTTGCGGGACGCGGATCGCAGAAGGGCGCGCGCAACTAGAACGTCCAGAAGCCGATGAGGCCGGCGGCGATCCCGCACAGGGCGCCTGCCACGACATCGCGTGGATAGTGCACGCCCATGAGCACGCGCAGAGTGGCGAGCGCGACGCCGAGGCACAAGATGACCGGGCCTGCCCATGCGATGGGACAGGCAGCGACGAATGTCATCCCGATCACGAAGATCGAGAAGGCGTGACGGCTCGGAAACGAGGAGCCCGTGGTGTTTTTCGGCACCACGGGCTCGGTGCCGAACGTCTCGTAGGGGCGGGGCGCGTTGAGGGTGCGTCGTGCAATCGTGACCAAGATGAACGAGATCAACGGCACGAGGAGGGCGCGCAGGAGGTTCCCGCCTATCGGCCAGGCGACCTCGCCGCCTGCGACCAGCGTCCCGAGGGCGCCAAGCCAGCCCTCTCCGATGAAGAGCGCCGCGATCAGGCAGGGATAGGCGATATAGATGGCATCCGTGATCGCCGTGTTCGCCGCGTTGAGCGCGAAGGCAGCCCGGGGGCGCGCCTTGAAAAAGTCGGTCATCTGTACGTAGGTGTCTTTGTTCATACGCCCATTGTATCGTGCTTGACTCTTGTTCCTTGAGGGCGGCGCTGCTGATGTGGTAGGCATGATGTGTCGTTACGGCTGTGCGACGCGTGGCATCGCTGCAGAGGCGCGCCCTGTTGCCGTGCGCCCCTTGGTCACGATTCGGTGGCAAGCGGGTACGTCCGCGCGACGGATGCGGCGATGGCGTACAATAGGCGGCCGAAGGAAGGATTCCATGAGCCCGGTGAATCTGCATACCTTGGTCGACAAGCTCGAGCGCGAGCGCGGTCTGTCTCCTGACGAATGGGAGCGGCTGATCGCCGAGCGCACGCCTGAGATCGCTGCCGATTTGTCGGAGCGAGCCGGTCGCATTCGCGACGGTCGCTACGGCAAGGACGTCTACACGCGCGGCCTCATCGAGTTCACCAATTACTGCAAAAACGATTGCTACTATTGCGGCATCCGTCGCAGCAACAAGAATGCCAACCGCTATCGCCTGACCCTAGACGAGATTCTCGCCTGCTGTGCCGATGGCTATGAGCTGGGGTTCCGCACGTTTGTGCTGCAGGGGGGCGAAGACCCCCATTACACCGATGATCTGATGGAAGAGATCGTGGCGGAGATCGCGTCACGGTATCCCGACTGCGCGATCACGCTGTCGCTTGGCGAGCGGTCCGAGGTATCGTATCGGCGCTTCTACGAGGCGGGGGCGCGGCGCTATCTCTTGCGCCATGAGACGGCCGATGCCGACCACTATCGCGTCCTACACCCCGACAGCTTGTCGCTCGACCATCGCAAGGAGTGCCTGTTCACCCTTCGCCGCTTGGGCTACCAGGTGGGCAGCGGGTTCATGGTGGGCTCTCCTGGGCAGACGGCGGCGTGCCTTGCCCAGGACATGGCGTTCCTCCATGAGCTGCAGCCTCATATGGTGGGGATCGGCCCGTTCGTGCCGCATCGCGACACGCCGTTTGCGCACGAGCCGGCCGGCACGCTCGAACTGACGCTGTTCATGCTCTCGGCGTTGCGTCTGATGCTTCCCGATGCGCTGTTGCCTGCGACGACGGCGCTCGGCACCATTGCACCTGACGGGCGCGAGCAGGGGATCCTGTCCGGTGCCAACGTCGTCATGCCGAATCTGTCGCCGGTCGCGCATCGCAAGGACTACAGCCTCTACGACAACAAGATCTGCACGGGGGAAGAGGCGGCGGAGTGCCGGTGGTGCCTCCATGCGCGCATGGCTCGCATCGGTCATGAGATCGTCGAGTCGCGCGGGGATTCCCTGGTGCCGGTGGCCTCGGCGTAAGCGACCGTCCTGCGCGTCGGTTTCGTGCGCGGGCACTGCCCTTCGGCGCGTAGTCTTTATCTCACACACAAAACGACCCCTTCCCGCGATGCGTGGAAAGGGGTCGTTTGCGCTGGCGGATGAGAGCTTAGAGCTCGACCTTGGTCGGCTTGCCCTTCTCGATGATCACGCCGCCGGCGACGTGGATGGCGTAGACGACGCCGGTCTCGCCCCAGGCGTGGATCAGGTGCTCGATGCCCATGCGCTTCGTGATGAGCGCATCGGTGAGCTCGGCGACGGTCTTGTCGCTCTTGGTGATCTTGGCGCCTTGGATGCGGACGATCGGGCCCGGGCCATGCGGGATCGTGGTCAGGGCGACGGTGTCGTTGACCTCGAACTCAGCGCACTTGCGCGAACGCGAAGAGGTGGGCACGTAGATCGTCTTCGCATCGGCGTCGAAGATGAAGTCCATGAGGCGCACGTTGGGGCCTGCCTCTCCGGCGGAGGCCAGCGCGATGAGCGCCGTGTCGTTCAGGGTCTGGATGAACGCTTCTTTTTCAGCCATGGGTATCCTTTCGGTAGGTTTCTGTGAACCAGTATAGTGCGCAGGCGTCTCTATCGGTGTTGGTCGTTTTGGGAAATTCGTCTTGTTATCAGGGACAGAGCGCATGTCTGCCCACGGTGATCCTCATCGTCAGTCGACGCGTTTGAGCTTTTCAGCCGCCAGCTCGATGAAATGGCGCGTTGCCGGCGAGGCGGCGGAAAGATCGGGCACCGCAATGCCGAACAGGATCGCCTCGGGCGGATCGAGTGGCACCTTGGCCACGTTGAAGTCGAACTTTTGGGCGGCGAGGCTGTTCATTACCGTCATGCCCATGCCCGCCTCGATCATGCCGAGCGTCGCGGCGGTCTCGATCGTCTCGTAGGCGATCTTGGGGCTCAGCCCATGGCGCGCGAGCACGCTGATCGTGTCGACGTCTTGGCCCTTACCGGGCATGATGAAGTCCTCCTCATCGCAGCGGGAGATCGGATAGCGCTCGGCGTGGGCGAGCGGGTGGTCGGCGGGAAGGATCGCCACCATCGGGTCGGGGGCGAGCGGGATCCAATCGTGGGGGAGCAAGGCTTCGTGGCTGATGAACCCGAGGTCGGCTTCGAGGCTCCCCAGCCAAGCGGTGACTTCCTGATGGATGCCCTCCATGATGCGGATCTCGATCGCGGGGTAGCGCTCGCGGAACTGCTTGATCACGCCCGGCAGCCAGTGCGTGGCGACGCTGGGATACGAGCCGATCGTCACGCTGCCGGTGGCGAGCCCCTTGACCTCCGAGGCGATCTGCATCAGGCGGTCCTCCTCCTGGACGACGCTGCGGCAGATCGGCAGGATGCGAGTGCCTTCGACGGTGGTGCGCACGCCTTGGGTGCTGCGCTCGAGCACGGCGAACCCAAGGTCGCGTTCCAGGGCGCTGATCAGCTGGCTTACGCCCGAGGGCGTGTAGGAGAGCGCGCGGGCGGCGCGCGAGAGGCTGCCGCTGTCGGCGGCCTGGATGAAGGCGCGGTAGCGGGAGGTGTCCATGGCGATTCCCCTTTCAGAAATACTTAAAGCATTTATAACAGATTACGGTTTTACTTATTACAAAACCCAGTATATAAAGGAACCATCACATCAGTGAACGTTCGTTGTGGCGTGGGGCAACGCGGGTTTCCGTGCACGCTATGGCGTCGGTTTCCGGGACTTCCCGGGTCAGGATGATGCAGGGTAAGAGCTAGGATCACCTGATGCGAACTCCCGCCCTTGTGGCGGGAGTTTTCTGTCTTACGAGCATGCGGCGCAAGGCCGCAAGAGGGGAGGACGTCGTGAAGATCGCGGCACGCGTCGATTGGCGCATCGCTGCTCCGGTTCTGGTGATCTGCGCAGGTGCCTGCTGGGGCATGATCGGCCTGTTCTCTCACGTGCTGTCGTCTGCCGGCCTCTCTTCTCCTCAGATCACCACCGTACGGTGCGTGATCGTCACCGCCGTTCTTTTTGTGCTTCTGTTCACCCTCGATCGCTCGGCGCTGAAGATCAAGCTGCGCGACGCGTGGCTTTTCGTCGGCACGGGCGTCTTGAGCATCGCGTTCTACAACGTGTGCTTCTTTGCCTGCATCGAAGCCTGCGGCCTGTCCGTCGCGACGATTCTGCTGTACACCGCGCCGTGCTTCGTCGTCGTGCTGTCGGCGGTGCTGTTCAAAGAGCGGATGACCCGCCAAAAGACCGTGGCGCTCTGCATCGCGTTCGCCGGGTGTCTGATGGTCGTCGGCATCGGCTCGGGCACGAGCGCGCTGCCGGTCGTCGGCATCCTGATCGGCCTGGCTTCGGGCATCGGCTATGCCTGCTACTCGCTCTTCTCGCGCGTGGCGCTCAAGCGCTACAGCGCCCCGACGGTCATGTTCTACACCTTCCTGTTCGCCTCGTGCGCCTTGGCTCCGTTCGCCCAGGTGGGCGACATCGTCGTCGCGGCGAGCCAGTCGGGTATCGTGCTGGCGGCGATGTTCGCGCTTGCGCTCGCGTCGACGCTGGTGCCGTTCGCGTGCTACACGGCGGGGCTTGCGCACATGGAGACCGGCAGGGCCTCGATCATGGCGTTCGTCGAGCCGATGGTGGCGCTCGTGATCGGCGTGTCGGTGTTCGGCGACGTCCTCACCGCGGAAAACGCCGTTGGCGTCGTGCTGATCCTCGCCGCGGTGGCCCTGCTCAACGTGCGTCTGCGCCGTCCCGCGCGACCGCGCGTCGTCGGGCCCCGCAAGCGTTTGCGCCTGGCGCGGTAGGCGCTCGTGCGCTCCTTTGAAATGCGCGTGCCGGCGCGTCTCGTGACGCTTTCGCGAAATCGGGCGTGAGGCACGTGACCTTGGTATACTGCTAGCCGTACGAACGATAGCATTTGCGATTCCGAGGAGCATCATATGGATTGCCGTTCCCAGTTCGACGTGTGGCGCGAGCGCGTCACCGACCCCGCACTTCAGGCTGACCTGCAGTGCATGGCCGAGGCAGGCGACGAGGCCGCCATCGAGGATGCGTTCTACCGCACGCTCGAGTTTGGCACCGCGGGCTTGCGCGGCGTGCTCGGAGCCGGAACGAATCGCATGAACATCTACACGGTCGGCCAGGCAACGCAGGGCATCGCCGACTACATCAACGAGACGGCGGGCGACGGGGAGCCGGGAACGGTGGCGGTGTGCTACGACTCGCGCATCAACTCCCAGCTGTTCGCGCACACGGTTGCCGGCGTGTTCGCCGCCAACGGCATCACATCGTATGTCTATCCGCGCCTCGAGCCCACGCCGGCGTTGTCGTTCGCGACGCGCTATTTGGGCTGCGCCATCGGCATCAACATCACGGCGAGCCACAACCCGAGCCAGTACAACGGGTACAAGGTCTACGGCCCTGACGGGTGCCAGATCGCCTCGCATATCGCCGATGCCATCACGGACGCCATCGCGAAGGTCGATCTTTTCGACGACGTGCGCACGATGGGCTTCGACGAGGCCGCTGAGCGTGGGTTTGCCCACCTGATCGAGGAGAAGGTGCTCGACGCGTTCTTAGATGCGGTCTACGCTCAGCGCATGGAACAGGACGACTCGGCCGATCTGCGCCTGGTGTACACGCCGCTCAACGGCACGGGCCTCGAGTGCGTGACGCGCATCTTAGATCGCATCGGCGTGACCGACGTGCACGTGGTCGAGGAGCAGGCGAAGCCTGACGGAAACTTCCCGACCTGCCCTTATCCCAATCCTGAGAATCGCGCCGCGCTTGAGTGCGGCATCGCTTTGTGCGAGAAGGTCCATCCCGACCTGCTCCTGGCAACCGACCCCGACGCCGATCGCGTGGGCATCGCAGTCAAGGACGGCGACGACTACCAGCTGCTGTCCGGCAACGAGGTGGGCGTGCTGCTGCTCGACTTCATCTGCCGCATGCGCACGCAGGCGGGCACGCTCCCGGCTGATCCGGTGGCGGTGACCACGATCGTGTCGACGAGCCTGGTCGAGCCGGTCGCGCGCCATTACGGCGTCGAGACGCGCCGCGTGCTCACGGGCTTCAAGTACATCGGCGGCGTCATCGCCGAGCTCGAAGCGGCGGGCGCGCCGGAGCGCTTCGTCTTCGGCTTTGAGGAAAGCTACGGCTACCTTGCGGGCACGCATGCGCGCGACAAGGACGCCGTCGTCGCCTCAATGCTGATCTGCCAGATGGCGCGGTATTACCGTGCGCAGGGCAAGAACCTGTACCAGGCCATGCAGGACCTCTACCGCACGTACGGCTACCACCACAATCGCACGATCTCCTTCACGTTCGAAGGGTCTGCCGGCGCTGCCAAGATGGCCGCCATCATGGATGGCCTGCGCGCTTCTCAACCGACGCAGATCGGCGGGCTTCCCGTCGAGGGCTTTATCGACTACCATCTGGGCGTGAACGGCCTGCCGTCCGCCAACGTGGTCGAGTTCGGCCTTGCCGGAGGCAACAAGGTCATCGTGCGCCCGAGCGGCACCGAGCCCAAGGTCAAGGTCTACGTCTTCACGG
>CAVCDZ010000081.1:0-4537 GCA_963601095.1 Oscillibacter sp. MSJ-31
CCCTCAGAGCGAATACAGCTGGTCCTGCGGGTTCAAACGATCCTGCAGGTCGTCGGCGCACACGTTGAACAGCAACGTGTAGGCCACCAACACGACGCCCGGCATGAGGAACAGCCACGGGGCACGGGTCAGGTAGTTCATGCCGTCGTTGACCATCAGGCCGATCTCCGCGGTCGGCGGCTGCACGCCGAACCCCAGAAAGCTCAGGCCCGCGATGCTCAGCACCGTGTGGCCGAGCATCAGCACGCACAGCGGGATCAGCGGTCGAATGACGTTGGGGATGATGTGACGGAACAGGAGGCGCGCCTCCGAGCACCCGATCGCCCGCGACGCGGTGACGAACCCCGCCGTGCGCATCGTGAGCACCTCGCCGCGCACCAGACGCGCATACGAGACCCAGCTGGTGACCGAGATCGCGATGATCAGCGCTTCGATGCCCGTGCCCAAAAGCAGGATCAGGCACAACGACATCACCAGGCTCGGGAACGACATCATGACGTTTTGGATCGCCACGTAGATATGGTCGATCACGCCGCCGTAATACCCGCTCAGGCCGCCAATGACCACGCCGACCGCAAACGATATCACCTGGATCACGATCGCAAGCGTCAGCGACAGCCGCAGTCCCACGAGCGAGCGTCCCACCAAGTCGCGCCACATGTTGTCGGTCCCGAACCAGTGCTCGGGCGAAGGCGGCAACAACACCGCCCCGGTGGCGATGTCGTTGCCGTCGCCGAAGATGAGCGGGGCCGCCGCCACAATGGCAAGACCCACCGCGAGCAGCGCGAAATGCGCGATCGCCTTCTTCGTCAGCCCCTTCATTGCGCCACCTGCCCCACACGCGGATCCACGACGCGGTACAGCACGTCGATCAGAAGGTTCATCACGATGACCATGACGCTGAACAGGAACACGAAGCCGAGGATCGCCGGATAGTCCTTCACGCCGATGGCGGTCACCAGATAGTTGCCGATGCCGGGAAGGCCGAAGATGTTCTCAATGATGATCGTCCCACCGAGCAGGTTGGAGAAGTTCGTGCCCACGATCGTAAGAACCGGCGTCATCACGTTCTTGAGGACGTGCCGCACCAGGATCGTCCCTTCGCTGAGTCCCTTCGCCCGCGCCGTCAGTACGTATTCTTTGGCATAGCTGTCGAGCACGTTGACGCGCGTGACGCGCTGGATGGACCCCGAGTAACTCAAGCCCATCGCGATCGTGGGCAGGATCAGGCTCTCTGCGCCGTTGTACCCAAACGGGGGCACCAGCTTGAGCTTGGCCGAGAACACCCACAGCAACAGCAGCGCCACCCAAAACGAGGGAGCCGAGAGATTGAAGACCGACAAGAACCGCGCGACGGAGTCGATCGCCCGATTGTGGTACTTGGCCGACAGGAACCCCAGCACCAGGCCGAGCACCGTCGCAAACACCAAGGTAGCGAGCACCAAGCTCAAGGTAACGCCGATCCGCGAGCCGAACTCGTCGATGACCGGGATGCCCGTCTTGTAGGATATGCCGAAGTCGCCGACGAGCGCGCCGGCGAGCCAGTTGAAGTACAGGGGGAAGAACCCCTGATCCGTCCCGAGCGACGCGCCGAATCCCTCGACGGCCTGCTGATGCAGCGCCCCCGCCGGGTTCTTCGCCCGTAAAAGCAGTTCAGCCGGGTCCCCCGGCGAGTTGTAGATGATGAGAAAGCACAGCAGCGAAATGGCGATGGCCGTCGCCGCTGAGAAAATGAGCTTCCGCGCGAATGCAAGCGATCTCATGGTGCCTTTGACTCCCTTGATGTAAAGGCCCTGCCGCCGGCATCGCAGCCGGCGGCAGGGCTAGCCGTCGTTCCGCTAGCCGCGGTCGATCTTGACGGCGGACAGGTCGATGACGGTCTCATCGGGAGCGAAGGTGAAACCGGACACCTGATGGTTGTAGATGAAGGCGCGAGGCTCGGTGTAGAGCGGCGTTCCCGGATAGAACGCGTACTCGTCAGCCCACACCTTGTCGAAGACGGCCCAGGTCTCGTCGTCGTTCTTGGCGGCGGTCATCTCGGAGATGTAGTCGGTGAACTTGTCGCTGATGCCGAAGCACGTGCCGAACTCGTCGTAGTCGCTGTTCATGGCGCGCCACGTCATATAGGTCTGCGGCGTCTTGAGCCACGGATGCGTGTAGGCGATGTCGAACTCGCCGGCGCTCGCCTTCTCGGCGCGCTGGCTCTCGTCGAGCGCCTGCACGTCGCTGTCGATGCCGACGGCCTTCAGGTTCTCCTGAGCCAGCACCGCCGTGGAGCGATCGGACTCGCCGCTCCCGACGAGGATCGTGAGCTTGAGCGGCGTGCCGTCCTTGTCGACGATACCGTCGTTGTCTGAATCGGTGTAACCGGCAGCGGCAAGCGCCTGCTTGGCCGCCTCGGGATCGTAGGTGTAGCCGCTCTCGTTGCGCGCCGAGAACTTGTACTCATCGCGCATGAACTTGCCGCTGGCCTGGCCCAGGCCCTCGGTCACGTTGGAGGCCATGCCCTCGCGGTCGATGGCGAACGTGACGGCCTTGCGCAGGTTGATATCGGTCATTGCGCCATGGGTGTAGTTGTAGACGTAGGTCGTGACGAGGCCGCTCGTGCCATTGACGTCAACGTTGAGGTCGCCTGCGGACTTGAGGTCGTTGACCGACGAATATGGGATCGTGCAGTAGTGCTCGGCAACGCCGATCGCGTCGACCTGGCCGTTCTGCACCGCCATCACACGGGCGTTGTCATCGGGGATGACCGTCCACTTGAGGGTCTCGAAGCCCGGGACTTTGTCCTTGTTCCAGTAATCCTTGTTCACCGAAAGCGTGGCGCTCTGGTCGGCCTCGTAGTCGCCGAGGACGAACGGGCCGGTGCCCACCCAGTTGGTCACGTTGCCCTTGTCGTCGAGCGAATCGGGCAGCGAGCAGAAGATGCGAGACAGCTCGACCGGCAGCGTGCCATAGGGCTCGCTGAAGTCGACGACGAGCGTGTTGTCGTCCTTGACCGTGTAGGTCGGCTTGGCGTACATGTAGCTGCCGTCGCGGAAGGGCGCCCACTCCTCCATCGAGCTTTGCACGATCGCTGCGGTCAGCGGCGTGCCGTCGGAGAACTTCACGTCCTTGCGCACGTGGAAGACGTACTCGGTACGGTCGTCGTTGACGTCCCACGACTCGATCAGGTTCGGCGTGATGGTCATGTCGTCGGACACCGACAGCAGCGTGTCGAAGACGAGCGACTGGCCCTCGAGGCCGGCGCCCTGCTTGAAGTCGGTCTTGGAGCCGAGCACCAAGGTGTTGTTGTCCAGGTCGGAATCGCCGCCCGACCCCTTGTCGTTCGAGCTGTTCGTGCCGCATGCGGTGAGCAAGCCCATGGCCAGCACGAAGCACAAGCAGAACAGGATGATGAGTCTTTTCTTCATGTTCGTTCAGACGCGCGGCCTGCGCACCGTTGCGCAGAAAACGCGTCCTCCCTCCTTTCTTGGATGATCCTTGATATCGAAAGCCGCAGACGTTCTGCGACAGGATCACGTATCCGTAAGCCCCGATCGGAGCAGACGGGCGTACGCCCCTTCATGACTGATCAGCTCCTCGTGCGTGCCCTGTTCGGCAAGCACGCCGTCTTCGAGCACGAGGATGCGATCGGCGCTGCGTATGGTGGAGAGGCGATGGGCGACGATCAGCGTTGTGCGGTCCTGATACAGCCGCGCAAGCGCCGCGCGCAGCTCCTTCTCGTTCGCGGCATCCAGGTTGGACACCGCCTCGTCCATCAGCAGGATCGGCTTGTCGCATAAAAGCGCGCGGGCGATGGCGATGCGCTGGCGCTCGCCGCCCGAGAGCTGCACGCCGCGCTCGCCGCAGACGGTGTCGTAGCCGTCGGGCAGGCCGGAGATGAACGAATCGATGCGCGCATCCGTGGCCGCCCGCACCACGTCGTCCCTCGTCGCCTCGGGAACGCCGAGACGGATGTTGTCTAAGATCGAGCAGTTGAAGAGGTAGACGTCCTGGGGAACGAGCGAGATGAGGGAACGCAGGTCATCCTGCGTGAGGCTGCGCACATCCTGACCGCCGACGACGGCCGCGCCGCCTTCGACGTCCCAAAACCGCTGTATCAGATTCACGCAGGTGGACTTGCCCGAGCCCGAGTGCCCCACCAGGGCAACGACCTCGCCGGGCTTGACCTCAAACGACACGTCCTTCAACACGACCGGGGCGTCCTCTGCGTAGCGGAAACTCACGTGATCGAACGCGATCCCTGTCGGATCAGCGATCGGGGCGCTCTCAGACACCTTGTCGACGACGGTCGGCTGGGCTTCGAGCACCGTGAACACGCGATCGGTGGACGATTGCATGATGCCGAAGCTGCGCGCCATCTGGCTGATGGCCACCACCGGCGTGAACACGTAGATCGACAGGATCAGGGCAACGGGATAGACGCCGCGGTCCATGACGCCGGCGTTGACCAGAAAGACCGACACCGCCGTCACGCTGAGCAAGCCCGCCGCCATGCAGAAGTTGATCAGCCCGCTCTCGACGCCCTGGCGCC
>CAVCDZ010000081.1:4547-7820 GCA_963601095.1 Oscillibacter sp. MSJ-31
CCTGGCGCCTGCCGTAGGACTGCTGCACCGACGTCAGCGCCCGATTCACCGTACGCAGGTGGCGCAGATACTGCGACTCGTAGCCGAACGCGAGGATCTCGCGCACGCCCTGAATGCCGTCGACGACTTCCGCGTTGATCGCGGCAAGCCGCTCGCGGATCAGCGAGCCATCGACGTCGGAGCGGCGCTTGAACCAGAACGGCACCGTCACGGTCAAGACGAGCCAGGGGACGATCACGACGGCGACGAGCGGATGGATCAGCGCCGCGACGACCACGAGCACGATCGTCGGCACGATCACCGCGACGAGCGCAGACCCGTAGGTGTGCGCGTAGAACCACTCCAGGGTCTCGACGTCGGACATCAGCGTCGATGACAGCTCGCCGGTGCGTTTGCCCATGAGATAGCTCGGGGCGATGCGCTCGATGGCGCGATAGATCAGCACGCGGAACTCGGCCAAGATGCCGTAGGCCGCCTTGTGGGCGTACCACATCTCGGCGTAGCTCAGCACGGTACGCGCGATCACGAGCAGCACCATGAAGACGATGCCCCACGCGATGAGCGAGGGCGGGTTGCCCAGGATGGCGAGCGACACCAGGTAGGCGCCGAGAGCCGAGCTGGCGATGGCGACAAGCTGATGGAAGATGCCCGTCACCACGCCGGCGATCATCGAGGCGCGCACGTTGGCAAAGTACGGGATCAGCTTGAGGAAGACCTTCATCTCATGCATGGTGAGCGCCCTCCTCCCCTGCCCGCTGGGCACGCACCAGGGCGGCAAAGGCGCCGTTTTCCTTGCCCATGAGCTCGGCGGGCGCACCCGACTCGACGATATGCCCCGCCTCGAGGACGCAGATCTCGTCCATGTCGACGACGGTGGACAGCCGGTGGGCGATGACGAGGGTCGTGCGATCCTCCATCAGCGCGGCCAAGCTCTCTTGGATGATCTGCTCGTTGGACGCGTCGACGCTTGAGGTAGCCTCGTCCAGCACGAGGATCGGCGCGTCCTTGAGCAGGGCGCGCGCGATGGCGATGCGCTGGCGCTCGCCGCCCGACAGACGCGTGCCGCGCTCGCCGACGACGGTCTCGTACCCGTCGGGCAGGCTCTCGATGAACGAGTGGATGTTGGCGAGCCGGCAGCAGCGCTCGATGTCCGCATCACTCGCCTCAGGGCGCGCGATGCGCACGTTGTCGGCGACGGTGCCGTAGAACAGGTAGGTATCCTGGAACACGACCGAGACCATGCTGCGCAGCTTGGCCAAGCTCAAACGATCCACTTCGACGCCGCCGATGCGCACCGACCCGCGGTCATACGCGAAGAACCTCAACAGAAGGCTCACGACGGTGGACTTGCCGGCGCCCGAAGCGCCCACCAGCGCCACGCGCTTGCCGGCGGGAACGGTCAGGTTGAAGCGATCGAGGGTATCGTGGTCGTCGCGCCCGTAGGCGAAGCCCACGTCTTCGAACGAGACGGGCATAAGCCCCTCTTTCAGCTCGTCGTCGAGGCAGTGGGCGGCGTCGATCTCCTTGACCGGCATCGCGGTATCGAGGAACGCGAACATGCGCTGCGCGGCGGCGAAGCCGAGGAACGAGCGATGCCAATAGGCGTTGAGGTCGTTGATCGGGCGAAAGCACTCCGTGGTGAGGAAGAGGATCACGGCGACGCCGCCCATGCCGATGAGACCCATGCTCATGTGCAGCGCGGCGATGCCGACCGACAGCGCCGTCCCCACCGTGCTCGCAAAGCCCACGCAGGCTGAGCTGAGAAGCGAGATCTTGAGGTTGTCCATGGTGTGCGCGTACAGCCGCTGAGCGTCGTTTGCGAGACGATCGCCCATGCGCCCGCTCGCGCGAAACGCCTTTAAGGTCGCCATCCCCTGCATGGCGTCGACGAACTGCGAGTTCAGATCTCCGTAGGAATCCCAGTGGCTCTTGCTGACGCGGTCCATCAGCTTGTCCCAGAACAGGGGGCAGGTCACGCACACGAGCGCCATCACCAAGACGATGATGCCGACGAGAGGGTCGAGGTAGATCATGTAGCCGACCATGCACCCGACGCCGACGAGGGTCACCATCACCTGGGGCAGGTAATCGACGAGGAAGGTTTCGATCGCCTCGACCCCGTCGATGAAGATCGCCTGCACCTTGCCGGTGCGACCCTCTTCCATGTAGCCAGGCCCGAGCCGGAAGAAATGCGTGAACAGGTTGACGCGGATGGCTTCCTTGACGGCGCCGGCGGCGAACTTGCCAAACGCTTCCTGCGCGGCGATCAGGCAGGTGCGGATGCCCATCAACACCAGGCAGCCGATGAGGACGGGGATGATGTTTTCCCACGTCAAAGAGGTGAACGCATAGCGTACCGCCTCGGCCAAGAGGAAGGTCTGAGCCACGTAGGTCGCCGTGATCGCAAGGCCGATGAGGGCCTTTGCCACCAGCACGCCCCGCGCTCCCGCGGTCATCTTCGCCAAACGGATCAGCATGCGCGCACCTCCTCTCTCTCGTGCAGCCCTCGGATCATCACGTGTCGTTCACAGTGATGCTACGTTTTTCAAATGCGTAACATCGCCACTGTAGTGAACGGATCCGTGAAGTCAAGCACGATCTTTGCCGGGGAAGGCCGCCCGTCCCCTCCCACGGGAGTTCAAACGCCCTAAAATCACGTGCAACTTTTTTACGGACAATCGCCGAGCGGTCGATGAAAGCGTCCGTGCGCGCACGCGACGATGTTCGTCTCAAGGACGGGACACGTCAGGCGCACCCCGGTTGCCAGGACGAGAGAACGGCACGTGTGACGACCCGACGAGATTCGCTATGATGTCGTACGTACCGCCCCGCACTTAGGTAGCGAAAATCGAGGATCCCGTGACCGACGTTCAACTCATAGCCTGCGACTTAGATGGGACGCTGCTCCCCAATGGCCTCAAGATGCCGACCGAACGCGCCCTGCACCTGATAACCCAGCTCGAAGAGCGCGGCATCCTCTTCTTCGCGGCAAGCGGCCGCCAGCTCGCCAGCTTGAAGCGCCTCTTCGGCCCTGTGGCCGATAGCATCGGCTACCTCTGCGAAAACGGCGCCCTCGTGGTCCGCGACGACGAGACGCTTTCGTGCCGTACCTTCCCGCGCGCGCAAGCGCTCGCCATCTGCCGCGCCGTCCTCGCCTACCCTGGCGCCGACCTGCTCATCTCATGCCCGAGCGCGACGTACGTCAGGGCCGAGCGCACCGCATTTGCCGACGAGCTGCGCACGATCGTGAAAAACGACGTCGCGACGTTCACC
>CAVCDZ010000082.1:0-19079 GCA_963601095.1 Oscillibacter sp. MSJ-31
GATGCACATTCTCAATCCCGAGGCGCCGATCTTCGAGGTGTCTGCTTACACGGGAGACGGCTTTGACGAGCTTGCGGCGTGGGTTGCGCGTGCGCTCGAGGCAAAGCGGGGGTAGCGCAGGCCGCGGGCGCAGCGCGGGCTCGCCGGCTATCCTTTCGCCCTTTCGACCCAGGGGTATTCCAAGGTATGGCGATCCGCTGCCGTGCGTGGTTTCGGCCCGCCGTAGAGCGGCGTCTGCAGCGCGACGGCGGTCCAGAGCTCCTTTTCCACGAGATTCTCGGCGAGTAGGTTCACCTGTTGCAAGCTGATCTCCTGCCCGCGGCGCACCCACATCTCTATCATCTGCGCCTTAGCGCGCGCGATGTACTCGGCCACGTAATCGAGCTGCATTGGGGTGAGGTCGAGCGCGAGCGCCGCTAGGCTGTGGAACATCGGAACCATCGCTCGTGCCTGCAAGCGCAGGTAACGCTCGTGCTCGCTGCCGGATACGAGGACGCGCACGGCATCGGCCCGCTCGTCGTAGAACGAAGCGACCGAATCGGTGACCTGCTCGAGCGGCATCGATCCTGCCGTGTCGGCGATCTTTCGAAACGTGCGAAACGCGGTGTTCTCGCGCTCGGCGGCATGGAGGACGCCGGCGCGATCCTCGAAGTGCCGATAGAAGGTGGCACGCGACAGGCCGGCCTGTTTGCAGATCGCGCTCACGGTGATGCGCTCGAGCGGCTGCCCGTCGTAAAGCTGAAGGAACGCTTCGGCGAACGCATGGCGCGTATGGGCGACGGCTTCGGGCTGAGGGCCGCGTGACATGGCGTGCTCCCTTCGGCTGGTGCGACAACTTAGATGATAATGTCATCTTATAACGAACGCGTTCATTTCGTAACATACCATGTCATCAGGGGAAAGGAGCTGCGGGTCGAAGCCCTTGCAGCACGGAGAGAGCGTCAACCTATGAGCCGGTTGCCGCTGATGAAGAGGGTGCCTGCGAGCCGCGCTGTCGGTGATGAAGAGGTCGGCAGCCCATGGGCAGAGGGGCGCTGTGGCGCAGGAGAGGACGCGCGATGCATGAGCTGGGCGTCACGAAGAGCATTGCTGAGATCGTCTTGAAGTACGCCGAAGACGCCGGTGCTGCGCGGGTTAGCAAGGTGAACCTGATCGTCGGGGATATGCGCAACCTCGAAGAGGTGTGGGTCACGCGGTATTTCCGTCGGATCGCGAAGGGCACGGTCGCCGAAGACGCCGAGGTCCACATCACCTACGTGCCGATCGCCTTCTTCTGTCGCGACTGCGGCGCGACGTTCACGCTCGACGTCCATAAGGACGAGCGTATGTCGTGCCCGGAGTGTGGAAGCGGCGCCTTTTCCCTCGTAACCGGCAAGGAGCTGACCATAGCGAGCATCGAGGTGTGCTAGGGGTCGGCGCATGAAGGGACAAGGCAGGTAAGGAGGGATCGCGATGGTTGTTCAGGCTAAGCCCGAAAAGCTGATCGACTATGACAAATTGCGCGCGCTCGGCGTGCCCGAAGAGGTGATCCGCGGCATGGATCCGCGCGATGGCGGCAACATCACGCCGACAGGCGAGGTGCTGTTTCTGGACGAGGAGCGCCGGAGCCGCAAGGAGCATCCTGAAAAGCCGCTTCACGAGAACCATCCAAACGGTCTGGGCATCAAGAACTTCCTCTGCACGAAGGTGACGTGCGCGCGCCCGTGGAATTGGGAGCTGGTGCTCAAGGAGTTCATGCTCATCGTTGCCGGCGCGAAGCTGACTGGCAAACAAGGCTTCGTGCCTCTGCTCTACAAGCGCATCACCCAGTTCGAGCCCGACGAGAAGATGTACACGCACGGCACGGTGCTGCCGCTCGACGTCGATCTATCCGACGAGTCGGCTGCCAAGACGACGGTCTTGCCGATCGATTTGATCGACGACGCGATCGATGCCGCTGCCTTCATCGGCAAGATGGACAAGTGCATCTGCCGCTCGGCGCACCACTGCGATCGTTATCCGGCAGGGCACGGTTGCCTGTTCTTGAACATGGCGGGCGTGACCGCGGTGAAAAACGGGCTCGCGCGCGAGATCACCAAGGCCGAGGCGCATGCCCATGTGCGCGCAGCTCAAAAGCTAGGGCTGGTAGGGCAGGCGTTGTACGTCGAGCTTGAGCAGCTGATCTGGGGATTCCGTAACGACAAAATGGACGAATTCTCTGAGATCTGCTTCTGCTGCCCGTGTTGCTGCGTGGCCATGGGCTTGGCGAAAAACGCGTCGCGCGAGATCAAGAACCGGTTCGCGCCGTCGGGCTTCACGGCGGTCATCGACCATGAGAAGTGCATCGGCTGCGGCAAATGCACCGATGCGTGCCCGATGGAGACGGTGACGCTTCTGCCCGACACCAGGCGAGCGTGCATCGACCAGGAATACTGCATCGGGTGTGGGTTCTGCAAGCGGGCGTGCGCTCAGGGCGCGATCTCGATCAAGCAGACCATGCCGATGCGCGAGAGCGTCCACGAGTACTTCTTGCAGGAGGGGCGTATCGACCTGGTGATGGATCGCTGCTCGATGAGCCTCGACTAGTGGGTGTGCGATGCGGGTGGACGTGGCGGGACGGCTTTCGTTCAGCCCAGAGAAAAAAATCCGGGCATTTTTGGCAACACCAGGCGGATGTACGCAACGTTTGCTCGCGCGAGGAGGATCGGGAGCGAAGATATTCCTCATATCTCTTCAGTATGAGGAGTAAAACGGCTTGATCGGGTGCTTTGAGTGGGCTGAGGAGCGGTCAAGGTGCGTACGTCCGTGCGTGGTTGCCAGAAATGCGGCTTTTCTTTTCTCTGGCAGACGTCGAGGGGGCGGATGACTCGCCGTGGAGAGGCGCGGGCTTTGTCAAGGGGAGCGGATGGCCCGCCGCGAAGGGCGGGCGTGCCGGGGGGGGGGTCGCTCGCCGCAGAGGGGGCGGATGGTTTGCCGTAGGGCGTGGATTCGCCGTCGAAGGGTGGATGGGTCGCCGCGCAGGGCGGGCGTGCCGCGAGAGGGGGGTGCCGGGGAATCGATCCCCTTCCAACTCCGCCCGTCGAACGGGGGCGTCGTGAACCGGGTGGGCAAGCCACCATGCCTGTTCGGCGGCTACAATGAGACAAAACGTTGAACGTGTTCACTCTGTCTAGCCAAGGGCCCCGTTCGCGCATAAAACTATAGCTATAGGGTTATACACCTGGATGAGGAGGGATCTGATATGACGGGAGTCAGCCTCGTCGAGCGCGTCTGCTCGTACAACAAGGCAATCAGCGATCCCAACCGCATGAAGATCATCAAGATCGTGGGGTCGCAAGGCTCGAACGCCATGAACGTCAGCGCCATCGCCAACGTTTTGGGCATCTCGCAGCCGGCGACGACCAATCACTTGAAGATCATGGAGTCCGTAGGGCTGCTGACGCGCGAGCGCGTGGGCAACTCGGTGTATTACGCGCTGAACCATGAGGCCGTGGCCGACTACCAGGAGTTGATGCTGCACGCCTTCGCTCACTGCGCCACGCCGTGCGATTACGGGTTCCAGTGCGAAACCTGCCCTGTGAAGGAGACGTGCATGTAGCGGGATCCGCCTTGCGAGGCGGAACGAAAGGAAGGGTGAGCACCATGGCAGCCAACGGAAATCTGCCGCAGATGCCGCAAGGCACGCCGCGTTTTTTGGAGCGGTTTTCGAAGGGGGCGAAGTTCGGCTTCTTCGCGCTGGGATTTTTCCTCAGCTTCATCGGCATCCTGATCGCGTGGGCTCTCGGCGCGCGCAAGAAGATGCAGGAAGCGACGGCCGAGGCCATCTGGTACAGCATCATCGGCTGGGCGACAAGCGGCATCCTCACGTGGATCTCGTATGCGACGGGCGCGCTGCCTGACGTATGGCTGTTCTCTCTGTTCGGCCCGGGCGTCACCGTGTGGGCGGGCCTGTGGCTTGCCTGCTTCATCTGCTTCATCGTGCTGGCGATGCTGTGGATCTACGGCATGCGCACGAAGATGAGCGACCCCGAGCGCGCCTACGAGATGAAGGGCGACGACTGGATCAAGCCGGGCGAGAAGCACCTGCGCTACAACGGCGGCATCACCGTGAACGCGCCCCCCGAGGACATCTGGCCGTACATGCAGCAGGCGGGCCAGTCCAAGGGCGGCTGGTACAGCTTCGAGCGCTTGGAGCGCCTGTTCACCTTTGACATTCGCAACCACTACGACTGGACGAAGTACCCGCAGTGGCAAAACCTCCATGTGGGCGAGTTCCAGTGGTTCCATCAGGCGCCGCTGTCCATCGGCGAATGGGTGACCGACTGCTCCAACGGCGAGAACGGCCACTACTACTGGGCCGCGCATTCCGACTCGCGGACCGACCCGAGCTACAAGGAGCGCGGGCCCGAGGGCGAGGCGGCGCTGAAGCTGTGGTTCCGCCACTTCTGTTGGACGTGGGACTGGGAGGTCTACCCGATCAACGATACCCAGTCGCGCTTCATCTATCGCTGCGACTGCTCGTTCGCGCCGTTCGCGCGCACGCCCATCCACAAGTACTTCGTGGTGTTCATCTTGGGTTCGGCCTCGATCGTCATGGGCCGCTGCTGCATGGAGACGATCACCAAGCTTGCCGAGGGCGATCGAAACTTCCGCAAGCGTTATTTCGAGTAGGACACGATGCCCAGCGCGCCGTTGCGAGGGTTGCGCCGGGTGAGCGAGGGATGAGGTGACGCGGGCAGCGGTTCTGTCCCGCAGGCGAAAAGGACGCCGCGGGCAGCAGGCGAGCCCGCAGCCACGAACACGCCGCGGGCGCGCGTCTGCCCCGCGGCCATACCAAGGAGGATTTCGAGATGTTTGTCGATTACGAAACCATCGTCGTGGGCGCCGGCGCCGCCGGCATGAACTGCTGCCTCGAGCTGCAGAAGAACGACCGTAAGTATCTGCTGATCAGCCCCAACATCGGTGGCCGCATCTGCAACGACGAGGAGCGCCACATGAACTACGGCGCCGTGTTCTACTTCGGCACCTACAAGTACATGCTGCAAAGCGGGCTGCTGATCCCCGGGCCTGACGTGCTGCCGAGCCTGTCTCAGGCGTGCTGCCACCACGACAACGGCCGCGGCCAGTACCCGCCGATCTCGGCCACGACGGTCAAGGACGCCCCGTCGCTGCTCAAATACATGAAGTGGATGCGCACCGAGTTCATCCCGCGCTACTCCGCCTTCAAGGACAACTGCACCGTCATGGAGGTGCGCGACGCTCTGGAGAAGGACCCGCTTATCAAGGAGCTGTACCAGGAATCGGCGCAGGACATGATCGATCGCATGGGATTCGGCCCGATCTGCTACGATCTGATCAGCATGTTCGCGCACGCCTGCACCGGCACGCGCATCAAAGACCTGACGGCGCTCGACTACCTCAATACCGTGCAGCCGCTGACGATGCAGATTCCACCGATGAAGCTTCTGTTCGACCTGAAGCGCTTCGATTTCGACTCCGAAGGCACTAAGCAGCGTCTGGCGTCGGGTTCGGGCGAGGTGCTGATCGATGAGGTGGTAAGCGTCGCGAAAACCGCGGACGGCTGGCAGGTTGCGACGGGCGATAAGACGTTTACCTGCACGTACCTGGTCATGGCGGCGCCGGCCATCGACGCGCAGCGCCTGCTCGCGCCGGTCCCGGAGGTCGAGGACTTCGAGGTGCGCGGCGCCTCCCAGCTGACCGGGTATCTGGTGCGCGGCAAGGTCAAGGGCACGTACCGCCAGCATACGGTGCACCTGTTCGACGACACGATCCCGATCATCTACATCGCCAAACGCTTCGACGGCGACTACGAGGTGTTCACGGAGGTCGACTTCGAGGCCAACCGTCGCTTCGACCTGTACTTCGACGAGTGGGAAGTACTGGGCAAGAAGTACTGGAGCCACGCGCTCTACACGCAGGCGGCGCCTGCGGTGCCGCAGAACCTGGCGCCGGGCCTCGTGATGGCCGGCGACCTCAACGGGTTGGGCATGGAGCCGGCCTGCATCAGCGGCATCTACGCGGCGAACAAGATCATGGGCCGCACGGTGGACTAGCGTTTGCAGGCCGCGGGGGTTCGCACAGGTGAGCGACTGCACGCGGGCTGTCGCAGGCGATCGTCCGACTGCAAGCCGTCTCGGGAGTACCGGGGCGGCTTGCTTGTTTTGGAGCCACGCTGCACGCCGGGACGCACATGCCGGTGCGGTTTTACGGCAGGGCGATCTCGCGCTCGCTGCCGTCGATGTCGGCGATTTTGGCCGTGCCCTCCTTGACCGAGAAGAACACCAGACGCGGGTCGTCTGCGCTCGTAAACGAGTCGCCGATGCCCACCATGTGGCGATATCCCGCCTCGCGCACCTCAGGGCCTGCCGCGTTGCTCAGCTCGGCGACGCCGGTCAGGATGAGCCAGCCGTGGCCCGGCTTCCAGGCCGAGACCTCGAACTTGGGGTTGATGCTCAGCTGCTCATAGACGTCCTTGTCGACGCCGGTGCAAAACCACAGCGTGTCGCCCTCGCGCATGGCGAATGAGAACGGCCGCACGCGCGGCTGGTCGCCTTCGCAGGTGGCCAGGTACCAGGCGGGCACGGAGGTGAGGTAGTCGATGATATCGTCCATGGCGAGTCCTTTCGGTTGGTTGGTCGAGGGAGGAGGGCTGGCGTCCTTACATCCGTGAGCGCCGGGCGAGGCCGTCAGCGTTTCTGCAGGGCGGCGCTCACAGCAGGCTGATCACCACGTCGCAGGCGATCACGAGCGCAAGGCCTGCCGCCAGGTACACCGTGCCTGCCACGTCGCGCCGGGAAAACGACAGCGACTTTAAGCGGGTGCGGTTCTCGCCGCCGTGGTAGCAGCGCGCGTCCATGGCGAGCGACAGCGTCTCAGCATGGCGGAATGCGCTTGTGAACAGAGGTACGATCAGGGAGGTCATCAGCGCGATCGAGCTTTTCGTGCTCGTCTTGAAGTTGGCGCCGCGGCTGATCTGCGCGCGGTAGATCGTGCGCAGCTCGAGCGCAAACTGCGGCAGGAACCGCAGCGCGATGCCCATGAGCATCGACAGCTCGTGAGCCGGCAGGCCGAAGCGGCGAAACGGCTCCATCAGGTGCTCGAACCCGTCGGTCAGATCAAGCGTCGTGGTCGCGAGCGTCAGCAGGCTGACGCCGAGGAGCAGAAGCGTCAGGCGGATGCCGATGAAGAGCGCCTGGTTCAGGCCCTGCTCGCTGATGCAGATGATGCCGAACTGGAAGAAGACAGTGCCGCCCTGGACGAAGAAGACGTTTAAGATCGCGGTGAACAGGACGAGGATGGCGAGCGGGGCGATCGAGGTGAACGCCTGGCGCAGCGAGATGTGCGCGAACGCGAACATGCCGAAGGTGACGAGCGCCGCCACGCCGAGCGCCGCGTACGACTGGGCGGCGAACGCCATGGCCATGAAGAGCAGCGACAGCAAGAGCTTCGCGCGCGGGTCCATGCGGTGGACCGGCGAGTCTTTTGCGATGTAGCGTCCGAAGACCGGCTGGAGGTTCATCGGATCAGCGCTCCTCGGCTGCGGGAGCGGGCGGGTTGGTCGTGCTGGCGTCGTCAGTCGCATTCGCGTCGGGAGCGCTGGCGGCATCCGCGTCATCAGCAGCGCGAGCGCCTTCCGCCTCGCTCATGCCGCCCTCCCATGCCGGGCGCCCGCCGAGGATCTGCGCGATGTCGTCGGCAAGCGACGCGGGCTGGTAGAGCTTCTTTTCGAGCGGGAAACCCGCCTCACGCAGCTCGTTGGCAAGGCGCTGAGCATGGGGGATGCCCAGACCGATCTCGCGCAGCTCGGCGCCGTGGTTCGTGAAGATGTCCGCCGGGGTGCCGAGGAAGGCGACCTCGCCCTCATGCAGGACCAGCATGCGGTTGGCCAGCCTGGCGATGTCGTTCATGTTGTGCGACACCATGACCACGGTCAGACCGTTCGTGCGATGGAGCCGCTCGATCAGCTGCAGGAAGTCCTCGCGCGAGGCCGGGTCGAGGCCGGCAACCGGCTCGTCGAGCACGAGCGTCGTCGGGCGCATCGCCAGCACGCCGGCGAAGGCGACGCGGCGCTGCTGGCCGCCGGACAGCTCGAAGGGGGAGCGCTCCTTGAACTCGCCGAAATCCAGATGCACGAGCGCAAGCGCCTCGTGCACGCGCTCGTCTATCTCGTCGGCGGACAGACCGAGGTTGCGCGGCCCGAAGGCGACGTCCTCGTACACCGACGGCGCGAACAGCTGGTGTTCGGGATACTGGAACACCAGCCCGACGTCGCCGCGCGCCGCGATCGCGGTCTTCTTGTCGGCCAGATCCGACCCGTTCCATAGCACGCGCCCTTCGGTGGGGTGCGACAGCCCGTTCAAGTGCGCCACGAGCGTGGACTTGCCGGATCCGGTGTGGCCGGCGATGCCCAAGAACTCGCCATCTTCCAGCGTGAACGTCACGTTGCGCAGGGCGTAGCGCTGCACCTCGCCCTCGCGCTTTTGTCGCTTGGTGAGCGGCTGGTAGCTGAAGCTTACCTGTTCGAATGCAATCGACACAGTTCCTCCTCCAGCGTCGCGGTCTCGATGTGGGCGCCGACCTCGATGCCGCGGTCCTGCAGCAGGCGCGACATCTGGGTGGCAAACGGAACGGCCAAATTGAGCGTGCGGAGCTTGTGGTCCTGCACGAGCACCTCGTCGGGCGCGCCGTCCATCATCACGCGGCCGTCTTCGAGTACGATCACGCGGTCGGCCTCGGCGGCCTCTTCCATGAAGTGCGTGATCATGATGATCGTCATGCCGGCGGCGTGCAGCTCCTTGCAGACGCGCATGAGCCCGCGCCGCCCGCGTGGGTCGAGCATGGCCGTCGCCTCGTCGAAGATCAGGATCTGGGGATGCATGGCGAGCACGCCGGCGATCGCGACGCGCTGCTTCTGCCCGCCCGACAGCGCCGTGGTCTCGCGCCCGGCAGCCGTGGTCAGACCCACCTGCGCCAAGGCCTCGTCGACGCGCTGGCGCAGTTCGGGGTTGTCGATGCCGAGGTTTTCCGGCCCGAAGGCCACGTCGTTTTCGACGATGCTGGCGACGAGCTGATCGTCGGGGTTTTGGAACACGGCGCCGGCGGCGCTGCGGATGGCGAAGGTGTTGTCGGCATCGGAGGTGTCCATGCCGTTGACGGTCACGGTGCCCTTATCGGGGATGAGCAGGGCGTTGATCAGCTTTGAGAAGGTGGACTTGCCCGACCCGTTCGCTCCGAGCACGCACACGAACTGACCCTGTTCGATCGTGAGGGCAAGATCTGACAGGACGAAGGCCTGTCCGGTATAGGTGAACGATACGTCGGAGAAGCTGATCATGCGGTGTCTGCTTGTGCGCGCGGGTGCTTAACGCCCGGTGGTTTGGTCTTTCTTGGGGGTGATGAGGTTTGATATCGACTTGTAGACGATGATCGTGACGACCGAGTTGATCGCGTGCTTCAGCAGGTTGAACGGCAGAAGCACCGGCAGGATCATGGCGACGACCGCGTCAAACGGGACGCCGAGCCAGGTGGGGGTCACGACGAGGTTGCCTAAGATGGCACCGGCGGTGGCAGCGATCACGCTGAGCACGAGGCCGACGATGGCGGCGGGGAAGGTGCGCTTCTTGTGGTAGATCAGCGCGGCGGGCAAAACGAAGCAGATCACCGTGAGGACGTTCATGAGCGCGCCGGTGAAGTCAGCCAGAAGCAGGCCGTGAATGATCGCGATCACGACGCCGACGGCGACGCCGCCGCCCGGGCCGAACGCGAAGCCGGCGACCATCGCCGCCATGTTGGAGAAGTCGAACTTGAGCCACGTGACGCCCGGCAGAAGCGGGAACTCGAGGAAGGACAGCAAGACGCCGATCGCGCACATGAGCGCCATCGTCACGAGCTGCTTGGTCGACCAGATATTCGTGTTTTGGGTGGGTTTCGCTGCGTTTGCAGACATGGGGAAGCCTCCTGTCTCTTCCGTCCGGACTGTGACCGTTGGCCCTGGATTCGCACCAGGTCAACCTCGGCGTGCGCTACGCGCGCTGAGGCTCGCGGGCTTCGGAGGGGACCCTTTGTCCCGGGAGATCCGTTACCGCCAGTGAGGAATTGCACCTCGCCCTGAAACAACACGAGATATGCTAGCACGGCAGTGCAGCTGCGTCAAGAATGCGCGGGTGAGCGTGGGCGTGCGCACGCGGGCGGCAGGTCCTGAGCGGATCGGGGCGGGTCGGAGCGCAGGCGGGACGTTCGGCGGGCAAACCCGGCTCGCGAGCAGAAGCCGTGCCCGCGCACGCAGGTAGCAGACGCGCTCAACAAAAAGGCCACCGGGGATGCCCCGATGGCCTGTTGGTTTGATGGTGCCCCCGAGTGGACTCGAACCACCGACGCACGGTTTAGGAAACCGACGCTCTATCCTCTGAGCTACGGGGGCGCAGGGTGCGCACGCGTTCTCGGCACGCGCCTCGCTTACGACGTCGCTATTCTATCATGCGCGTCCGTCGATCATCCGGCGAGTTAGTGCCCAGTCGTGGTGCTGCCCGTGCCTGTACCAGTGTCGTTGCCTGCTGAGGCGCCCGCACCGCCGGAGACCGTGATCGTGATCGTGTCGCCCTTCTTAGCCGTCGAGGGGCTCTGGCTGATGACCTCACCCTTCGGTACGTCTGAGCTTGTAGTCGTCTTGACATTCACCTTAAAGCCAGCGTTTTCGAGTGCAGTGGTGGCGGCGCTTTCAGACTTGCCGGTGACGTCGGGGACGCTGACGCTTTCTGCGCCCGTCGAGATCGTGATCGTGATCGTCGTGCCCTTCGAAGCGGTGCCGGTCTTGCTCTGCTTGATGACGTCGCCCTTGTCGACGCTGTCGCTCGAAGCGTTTGCGATGTTCACGGAGAAACCGGCGCTCTCAAGCTTGCTCGTGGCGGCGGATTGGCTCATGCCCACGACGTTCGGGATCGTGATCTGCTCTTCGCCCTTGGACACGTGGAAGACCACCGTGTCGCCCTTGTTGGCGTTGGATCCGGCAGCCGTGTCCTGACCAGCGATCTTGCCCTGCGACACGTCGTCGGAGTACACGTCGTCGCCCTGGCTGCCGGTCAACCCGACCGCCGTCAGCGCCTTTTGCGCCTCGTCAACCGACATGTTCTTCAAGTCGGGGACCGTCACCTGCTCAGTGCCCTTGGACACGTTGATCTTGATCGTGGAGCCCTTGGCGGCCTGCTCGCCCGCCGGCGGGTCGGTGCTCACGACGTTGCCCGCGGCGACGGTCGTGTTGAAGACCTCGGTCTCGGTGCCCACCTGGAAGCCGGCCGACTGCAGCTCGGCGCGCGCCTGCGCGATGGGCTTGTTGGTGACGTCGGGGACAGCGGCGGTGTCGCCGTTGCCGGAAAACGCCATGGCCGCGCCCGCGATCGCGATGATCGCCAGGATCGCGATGACCACGCCGATGATCGTGTTGCGCTTCTTCTTTTTCTTGAGTTCTTCGTCGTTCTCGGCGGCGTAGGTGCGTGCGCCGACCGGGGTGGTGGCTGCCTTGCCGTCGCCGATCGGAGCCATGACCGCCGTGCCGTTCTGCACCGGCGGCACGCCCATGACCTGCGTCTTGAGCCCGCTGATGTCCTCACCCAGGTTCACCGGGCGCCCGGCCAGGTAGTCGTTTAAGATATGGCGCATCTCGGCGGCATCCTTGAAGCGACGGGTCGGGTCCTTCTCGAGGGCCTTCATGATGATGGCCTCGAGCACCGGGTCGAGATTGGGGTTGATCGAGCTCGGCGGCGCCGGGATCTCGTTGACCTGCTTGACCGCGACGCTGACGGCGTCCTGGCCGTCGAACGGCAGCTTGCCGGTCACGGCCTCGTACAGCACGACGCCGAGCGAGTAGATGTCGGAAGCGCCGGTGAGCTCTTTGCCCTGTGCCTGCTCAGGCGACACGTAGTGCGCGGTGCCGAGGACGGTCGCGGTCTGGGAGAGGCCCGCGTCGCCGGCGCGCGCGATGCCGAAGTCCATGACTTTGATGTTGCCGTCGGGCTGGATCATGATGTTCTGCGGCTTGATGTCGCGGTGGATGATGCCGCCCGCATGCGCGACCGACAGGGCCTGGGCGACCTGCGAGCCGATCTCGGCCGCCTTGCGCTGGTTGATCGCGCCGCGCTCCTGGATGGCCGTCTTCAGGTCGGTGCCGCGCAGGAACTCCATGACGATGTAATAGGTCTCGCCGTCGAGGCCCCAGTCGTAGATGCTCACGATGTAGGGGCTCTGCAGGTTGGCGGCCGATGCCGCCTCCTGGCGGAAGCGTTTCGTGAACGTGGGATCGGCGGCGTATTGGGGCAGCATGACCTTCACGGCAACCGTGCGGCCCAAGACGTTGTCATGGGCGCGGTAAACCTCAGCCATGCCTCCGAGGCCGACGCGCTCGGTCAGCTCGTAGCGGTTATTGAAGGTTCTGCCAATCATGCTTCCAGCCACGTTTATTCTCCCTTTGGATCCATGCTTAACGACCATCGCATAAGCATATCCTACTTAGTTGTTTCAGTACCGGTGTAGCGAAGAGCTTTCACGATGTTTTGAAAAACCCACAACCTGTTCACGCTTTCCGCCACACCGCAGGTCGCGCGGGTTGTGACGCCCGCCAGACCTGCTCTTTGCCACGCGCCGTCAACGCCACGGCGCGCCTACAGCTTGCCCTGCTCCTCAAGCGCCGCCTCGAGCACGCCTTGCGCGCGTCCCGCAGCACCGCCGGGAAGCGACTCGCCGGCCTCTTCGAGCACGATCGCGACGACGACCGAGCAGTCGTCCGACGGGCCCATGCCCACAAACCAGCGGTCGTCCTTTTCCTTGCCGGTCTCAGCCGTGCCGGTCTTGCCGGCGATCTGCACGCCGTCGACGGCCGCAGCCGTGCCGGTGCCGTTGTTGACGACGCCCTCGAGCACTTTCTTGACGCGCTGCGCGATCGCAGACGAGCAGGCGGAGCCCATCGAGGTCGGCGAGGTGGTGTAGCTGTTCTTGCCTTCGGCGTTGTAGACGCTGTCGACGAGGTAGGGCTGCATGATCGTGCCGTTGTTGGCGATCGCGCAGCCGACGAGCGCCATCTGAAGGACGCTCGCCTGCGGGCCGGCGGGGCTCGCGTGCTGGCCGACGGGCTCGCCGGCAGCGGCCCACGCGGTCTCCCACTCGGTCATCTCGTTCGGGTCGGGCATGAGCGACTTCACGAGCGGCAGGTCGAAGCGGATGTCGGTGTTGAAGCCGAACTTTTCGGACGACGAAACGAGCCCGTCGGCGCCGATCTGATCGCCGACCTGGGCGAACACGGTGTTGGCCGACTTCTCGGTCGCGCGGGCGAGCGTGATGTCGCCGTACGACGCGTTGTTGAAGTTGGTCACCTCGCCGCCGCCGATGTCGAGCTTGGAAGGCGAGTTGTACACGCTCTGCTCGGTGGCGACGTTGTTCTCAAGCGCCGTGGTGAGCGTGACGATCTTGAACGTCGAGCCGGGCGAGTAGAGCGCCTGGGTGGCGCGGTTGTACAGGGCAGACGAGTCGGTGCCGCTCGATAAGATGTCGTCGACGTCGGCGGCGTCGTAGGTGGGCGACGAGGCGAGCGCCAGCACGGCGCCGGTCTTCGGGTCGATGGCCACGCAGGCGCCGGAGTAGCCCTGGAGCGATTCTTCGGCGGCCTTCTGGATCGTCGAGTTGATCGTGAGCTTGACGTCGTTGCCGGCCTGGCCTGATCCCGTGTACGAGTTCAGCACGTCGATCCACGACGCGTAGTTGCTCTCGCCCTTCAGGGTGTCGTTGCAGGCCTCCTCGATGCCGGAGGTGCCGTACTTGTCGGACGCGTAGCCCACCACGTGCGCGGCGAGCGAGCCGGCGGGGTATTCGCGTTTGTAGGTGCCGTCGTCTTGCTGCACCGACTGCGCGAGCAGCACGTTGTCGTAGGTGGAGATCGAGCCGCGCTCGGTCTTGGCCTCCTTGGCAAGCGTGTGGTTGTTGATCGGCATGTTCTTGTAGTCGTCGGCCTGGATGACCATGATCAGCGTCAAGTTGGCCACCAGCGCCGCGAACAAAAACGAGAACACGAGCAGGGTGCCGGTCAGGCGCTTGCCGAGCGACACGCGGCCGAGCGCGCCGTTGATGCTGAACATGCCGGTGCCCGAGGTCATCTCGGTGCCGATGCCGGTTCCCGCGTCGCTTGCGCGCAGCAGGAAGCCGACGATCATGAAACTCGCCAGAAGCGAGGAGCCGCCTTGGCTGACGAAGGGCAGCGTCAGGCCCGTCAGCGGGATGAAGCGCGTCACGCCGCCGACGATGATGAAGGCCTGCAGCACGATGATCGCGGTGAAGCCGACGGCCATGAACGAGCTGACGTCGGACTTGGCGCGAACGGCGGACAGGATGCCGCGGATCGCGAAGCACAGATACAGCAGAAGCACGCCGGCGGCACCGAGCAGGCCGGCCTCCTCGGCGATCGCCGAGAAGATGAAGTCGGACTCGACGATCGGGATCTGGGAGGCCATGCCGTTGCCGATGCCGACGCCGAACATGCCGCCGTCAGCGATCGAGAAGATGGACTGCACCAGCTGATAGCCCTTGTCGGTCGGATCGGCGAAGGGGTTGAGCCAGGTGTCGACGCGAACCTGCACGTGCGAGAACAGGAAATAGGCGGCGACGAAGCCGATAGCGATCAGCACGAGGCCGATCAGGATGTAGGCCTTCTTGCCGGTGGCCACGTAGAGCATGGTCAAGAAGACGAAGAAGAGCACGAGCGCCGAGCCCAGGTCCTTCTCGAAGACGATGACGAGCAGCGCGACGGCCCACATCAAAAGGACGGGGACGAGCGCGCGCGGGTCGGGGAGCTTCAACGGTCCCACGCGGTGGGTGAAGACCGAGAGCATCTCGCGGTTCTGCGCCAGGTAGGCGGCGAGGAAGATGACGATGCAGATCTTGGCCAGCTCGCCGGGCTGCAGGGAAAAGCCGCCGATTGACAGCCAGATGCGGCTGCCGTAGATCTCGTTGCCGACGACCGGCAACAGCGGCGAGAGCAGCAGCAGGATGCCGGCGATCATGATCGTGTACTTGTAGCTTGCCAGGCGGTCGAGGTTCTTGATGAACGCGAGGATCAGGATCATGAACACGACGCCCATGAACAGCCAGCCGACCTGCTTCAGCGCCAGATCGGGAGCGAGGCGCGTGATGAACGCGATGCCGATGACCGACAGCGCGAACGACAGGGGCAGGATGGCGGGGTCGGCGTTGGGCGCGAGCTTACGGATCGCGATGTGCGCGACGACGAAGGTGGCGAACATCGACAGGGGAACCACGAGGTTGTCGAGGGTCACCTGGTTGTCCTGGTTGAGCGCCACCATGGCGAAGAGCAGGATGACCAGCGGCGCCGCCACGCAGAGCAGCAGCAGCTCGGTGTTGCGTCGGGTCATAGGCTATTCACCTTTCTTGGCTTGGTCGGTCGTGGCGTTGGCCTCGGCCGCGCTCGAAGCGGTGCTGTTCGGCTCGGCGGTGCTCGCCTGGCCGGAAGCGGCGTTTGAGGCGCCGGCGCCGTTTGCCGCGCTGTCCTTGGCGCCGGCGGCGCTGTCCTGGCGGGCGATCTCGTCTTTGTAAGAGCTGATCAGGTCGTTTGCCTCATCGATGCTGCCCACGGGCAGGCCGTCCTTGAGGCGGTTGGCCACGCCGGGCTGCAGCTTGTCGGTCTCCACGTCGCTGACGTGGTCGAGGCTCGACAGCGGCATGCCGAAGAGCTCGTCGTCCAAGCCGCGGTAGACGGCGACCTTGCCGTCCTGGTCGATCAGGTAGGCGGATGTGTTGACGTACTGGTACGCGGCGAAGATCGCCAGCGCGAACACGGCGACGACGGCGACGATCAGGCAGATGAAGAAGGCCTTCGACTTGCGCACGGCCTTGCGCTCGCGCACCTCGCGGAAGCCCTCCACGTCCACGACGACCGCGGTGGCGTTGTCGTAGCCGCCGGCGTCGAGTGCCGCCGCGACGAGCGCGTCGGCACATTCCTGGGCCGAGCCCGTGCGTGCCATGATCGACTCGATCTCGTCGTCTTCGATCATCGTGCAGATACCGTCGGAGCAGAGCAGCACGCGGTCGCCCGTCTCGACGTTGAGCTCGTAGATGTCGGGCTGCATGTGCGGGTCGGATCCGATCGCGCGCGTGATGACCGAGCGGTTGGGATGGACGCGCGCCTCGGCCTCGGTGAGCTGGCCGGCTTCGATCATGTCGGCCATGAGGCTGTGGTCGCGGGTGAGCTGCTGGAGCGAGCCCTGATGGAGCAGGTAGGCGCGCGAATCGCCGACCTGGGCGATGAGCAGGCGCTCCTTTTCCAGGATGGCCGCGGTGAGCGTGGTGCCCATGCCCTCGCGGCCGATGCCCTCGCGCGGCGCCTTGATGACGTTTAGGTTGGCCGCCTCGACGGCGCGGGCGAGCGCGTCGGCGTCGGGATGGTCGGGCGCCAGCTCGGTGATGGTCTTGATGGTGATCTCGGAGGCGACTTCGCCTGCCTCGTGACCGCCCATGCCGTCGGCGACGGCGAAGAGCGGCGGCATGACCACCAGGCTGTCTTCGTTGTGCTCGCGCACGTGGCCGACCTCGGTGCGGCTGCCGAAAAACGCGTGCGCCTGCGTCAGGCGCGGCCCGTCGGCGGCGGTTTCTTCTGTGGTGTGGGGAGTGCGGAGAGTGGGCATGTGCTCTTTCATCTTCTTCGTTTAAGCGAACCTGACGCGCATCGTGACGTCGCCGACCGACACGCGGTCGCCGTCCTTGAGCGCGGTGGGCTCGGAAATGTACAGGCCGTTGACGGCCGTGCCGTTCGTGGAACCCAGATCCTCGATGAAGAGGTTCTGGCCCATCAGCACGAAGCGGGCATGGCGGGAGGATACGTATTCGCCGCCGATCACGATGTCGGATCCGGGGCTGCGGCCCACGATGACCGGGCCGTGGACGGCGATGCTGAGGCCGCGCAGCTCTTTAGGGCCCTTCTCGATCGACACCGTCCAAGCGCGCTCTTTCCTGCGCTGCCCACGCACCAGCCCGATGCCTGTCTTCATGATGGCGAAGAGGAACAGGTAGAGCAGAGCGACGAAGAGCAGTCGGCCTATGAGGAGGATGATGTCTATCACAGAAGGTACCTATCGTTGGTCGCGGTGGGTGCGATCGCGGTGATCGCGCGGTGACATGATAAGGCGGGCTGCCTCGCGTGAGGAAACAGCCCGCCTGGTGAGACGCTACTTGAAGGTGAAGAGGAAGGTCGTGGTCCCCACCGTCACGCGGTCTCCCTCTTGGAGCATGACCGACGCGATGTGGCGTCCGTTGACCAGCGTGCCGTTCGTGGAGCCGAGGTCGGCGATGCTCCACGCCGTGGCCGCCTCGTGGCGGATCTCGGCGTGGGTGCGGCTGACGTTGAGGTCCTCGATGGCGATGTCGCTCGACAGCGCGCGCCCGATCAGGATGCGGTCCTGGGCGAGCGGGAACGAGCGGCGCGTGGTGAGGTCGATCAGGCGCGGCTGGGCCGGTGCGTGGCGCGCGGGCTGCGCTGCCGGGGCGGCCATGTCGTCGAAGCGCCTGGTCTGCGGCGCTGCGGCGCCGGCTGCAACCGGGGCGACGCCGGCGACGGGCGCTACGGGAGCCGCGGGAGCGGCGTCGGGCAGCGGCTCGTCGGCCATGACGTCGATGCCGGAGCTGCCGTAGGGCGCTGCCGCATGCGGCTCAGGGTAGTCGGGGTTGGGATAGTCTTGCTGGAAGGCAGGAGCCTGGGCGCCGTAGGGCTGCGGGTTGGGCACGAAGGGCGCCGCCGCGGCCTGCTGCGGCGCGGCGTACGGCTGCTGAGCAGGCGCGTTGCCGGCCAGCCCGTAGCGTTCCATCTCCTCTTCGCGGAGCTGCTCGACGATCGGCGCGGAGACGAGCTCGGCGATGATGTCGAACTTGCCCGGCTTGAGCTCGTCGTCGATGATGAAGCGCACGAGCGGGGAGCCGTCCATGGCGAGCCCGGCCTCCTGAGCCTTGCCGCGCAGGTACGTCTCGGTTTCGCCGGCGAGCGTGGGGTAGTAGCCGAAGAGGCGCTCGTCGTCGTCGGGGTTGACGAGGACGGTGTAGAGTGTCGGCGCGAATTCCTTGCCGGCGCCCACCATCTTCTCGCGCCTCATCTGCTTTTCAGCCTTTTTGGCGATCTGGACGGGGCTAATGGGGGCATCAAAGAACTTGTCGCCCATTCCTTCGAAGCCGTCTTCCATATGGCGTTCGAATTTTGAGAAAAACCCCATGTTGGTCTCCTTAATGGCTCCTGGTGGGTATATACGATAATCCAACCATTTATCTTGCCATAAAGTGGGGCAAGTGGGGGTGGTAAGGGGAAATGCGCGCGTTTTTCCATCCCTGCTACATGTGCGGTGGGGCGCGGGCGGCGGGTGCCCGACACCGGCGGGTTCGGTGTCGGGTGCGGACGGGTGGATTGCGGCGCAGGCGACCCCGACGGGCGCCTCGGGCGCGGGCGACTCCGACGGGCGCCTCGGGCGCGGGCGCGTTCGGGCGATCCGCCATACGCGTCGGGCGGGCGGGGTGCCGTGGCGCTCAGTGCACCGAAAACGCGTCGTTTTGCAGAATCGAGTCGATTGGCAACGATTTTTTTTGCGATCGCGGCTCGAAGAACTCACGGCCGCTATTCCGCGTTGGCGTTTCGCCTGTTCGGTGAAAATCCCCGCGCCTTTGAGATCGGTGTGCGGGGGCAAAACCGTTGCCGATCGGCCTGATTCTGCAGGCGGTGCGTGAAATGCCGCATCGACCGCGTTCAAGCGGCGGCATTCGCCGATGATCAGCGGCCATAGACTCGAAAAATTGTTTCCCAGCTGTAAAAAATCCTTGAACGTCCGGGGGAGTTAACTTAATCTAACAATTCACTTAATGAAATACGTGACGAGATTCCCGGCCTCAGCTTCCCTCCCGCAGGTTCGGCTCGACCTCTTCGAATCGAACCGTCTCGTTTGGCGAACATGCCGTTTCGCGGCGCCCCTGCGGCGTGCGAAGACGAAGCGACAGGGGCAGGCAGCCACCGAGAGCTGCCGCGCGAGTTCGGGTGCCAAGCGCAGACG
>CAVCDZ010000083.1:0-5733 GCA_963601095.1 Oscillibacter sp. MSJ-31
ACCGACACGAATCGGTAGCGTTAGTATACTCTTAATCGACTGGCGGGCAGCCCTCTGGGGCGCGTTCGCGCAATGAACAGATCCGCGAAGGAAGCGCATGGATTTCGACTCTCTCTACCATTTCCTCTTCGAGACGATCGAGGGCACCGGATGCCTGGTCGCAGCCTGCCTCGTGCTGACCACGATCATCGCGGCGGTGCTGGAGCGAAAGACGCGCAACGCCTTCAAGGACCGCGGGCCAAGGCCCGATGACGACGACTGGAAATTCGACGACGAGAAGGAAGACGACCGATAAATGGCTGAGACTATTCTGTACGACCGATCTGCAAACCCTGACTACATCCCGCGCATCGCCGCGGTGCACGACCTGTGCGGCTACGGCAAGTGCTCGCTCGGCGTGGCGATCCCGGTGCTGTCCGCTGCCGGGTGCGACGTGTGCCCGGTGCCGACCGGCCTGTTCTCCTCGCACACCGCGTTTCCGGGTTGGTACATGCACGACACGACCGACATCATGGCCGACTACCTTGAGGCCTGGAAGGGCATCGACGTCGATATCGATGCGGTGTACTCGGGATTCCTCGGCGCACCGGAGCAGGTCGACCGTATCCGCGATCTGTATGCCACCTATCCCAAGGCGCTGCGCGTGGTCGATCCGGTGATGGCCGACCACGGCAAGGTGTACCCCACCTACACGCCTGAGCTGTGCGACGCCATGGCCGAGCTGGCAGCCGGCGCCGACATCCTGACGCCGAACCTGACCGAGGCCTCCATCATCCTCGGCGAGCCGATCGGCGACGACTGGTGCGGCACCGACATCACCGATGCGCAGGCCGAGCGCATGATCGACGCGCTCGTGGGCAAGGGAGCCAAGCACGTGGTGCTCAAGGGCATCCAGCGCGAAGGCGAGGGCGTGATCCGCAACTTCGTCGGCGGCGTGGACTGCGATCTGTTCGAGGCCACCAACGAGTACCTGCCCTACATGCTCCACGGCACGGGCGACGTGTACTGCTCCTGTCTGCTGGCTGCCGTGATGGCCGGCCGCACGCTGCGCGAGGCCGTGCAGTTCGCGGGCGATTTCACGCACGACGCCATGATCGTGTCGAGCAAGCAACCTCACTACCAAGATCGCGGCGTGAGCTTCGAGCCGCTGCTCGGCAAGGTCGCTCAACTGCTCAAGTAGGTTTGTGCAGCGCCGCGCGGTTTACGCCGCTGGCGCCTCAACGGCGACGCGCAAAGCGAGCCGCACGATCTCAACCACTCATGCAAGGCCCCGGGTATCCGGGGCCTTTTTCGTGCGCGGAGGTAGATTACGGCGCGAGATACCCCGGCACGCCCTCCCTTGTTCCAGGCGCGAGACACCACGGCACGCCCTCCCTTGCTCCCGACGCGAGAACCGCAAGATCATCATCGAAGCGCGTCTGAGCACGATTTTCGTATCTCAGTGGCCATTTTTGACGGTTCTATATGTCGAGTGGTCGCGAAAATGATCATCTTTCGCGTTTGGAAAGCATCCAACCAGGTTTCTCGGCTGCAGGGAAGGGCCCAGACGCGAGGGGGACGTATAAAACCGTTAAAAATGACCATCGGCCAAGGATTATCGTGCAATCACGACCCAAGGAGCTGCTGACGCAGCTTGGCGCGGCGACTCGCAACGTCTCGAGCTCGCGACCGCAGGCGAACGCCCAGGGCGCTTGCGACCGCTTGAGCCAGCACGTCGAACGCCTCGACGCGATACACCTGCCGTCGCGTCGCTGAGACAACGTGAATGCCGGCACTTTCCAAATGGGAGCGTCGAGCCGAATCGAGATTGAGTCTCTCGTCATCAGCATGGAATTGAGTGCTGTCATATTCAAGGGCATAGCGGCTTTCAGGCCAGTAGAGATCGCATACATAGCGTCTCTTTCCCACCGTGATCGGATAATTGAGCTGCGGGAAAGGCAGCCCGTAACCACCGTATCGAACTGGCAGGCACAGCAGCAACACGAGGGCAGTCTCCATGGGCGAGGCGGAGCCATCGCAGATGAATCGCAGAGTTTGCCGAGCCCGCTTGGCACCATGCACCGACCCCGCACTCTCGACATAACGCGCTAGGGCCTTACCGCTTGATCGCGGAAAGCGATCGAAACGATAGCGTCCATCAACGAGGGCATAAGTACCACAAAGCTCGCAACCGATGCGCGCAAGCTCAACCACGTCTGAGCAGCTTGCCATTTGAAGGAAGCACGCTTCCGGCGTGCTCACATAGTGATCAGAGCCAAGGGAGAGCGCCGTCTGAGCAGGCAATTTCATGGTGGTCACACGGCAGGTAACCGCAGACGTCGTGCGCTGCGCCCGTGGATCGGTCACCACGTAGCACAAGGGCAACGGCAACCTCGCAAGAGCCGTACAACCCTCCGCACAAGTCGAGGAGGGAGGATCATCAAATCGCGCGCCTGATCGCAGCGCAGCACGGTGCCCGCCACGGTCATGCAGGCGCCAGTATTCAAGCGCCGTCTGATGTCCGAGAAGATACTTCATACCTGTCACTTTACGCACGAAATCTGAAGCGGAATGGAAAGAAAACGAAACGCGTGCTTCTTTGCTGCGCGCTCACGCCACCAGGTTTCGTCCGCATGCGCACCCCCTACGCAAAAAAGCCCGCCGAACCGGAGAGGTTCGACGGGCCTTCAATTGAGCCGCGCGGTCATCCGCGCAGCGCTAACTCAGCACAACCCGAGCTTACTTGTTGAAGCGACGACGCATCGCGAGCGAAACGCCCACGCCACCGAGTGCTGCCAAGGCAACTGCCGCAGCGGCATACAGCATCATGCTGTCGCTCGTCTTGGGCGACTGGCTCTTGGCCGTCTTGTCGACGTCATCGTTTTGATTCTGGTCGTTCGGCGTCTTGTTGTCGGTGACCTGGTCGCCCGGCGCACCGTCCTTCGTCAGGTTCACCGTGCCCTTTGCGGTCAGGGTCTCAACGACCGCGCCATCAGCCTTCTTCTCGGCAGTGAAGGTCATCTCATAGGAGCCCACCGTGCCGGCGGCGATCGCGTCGTTGAGCGCCTTCAGGCTGGCGGCGTCAACCGCGACGTCGGAGTAGCCCTCGTCGACCGTCAGCTGAGCACCGAACAGGGCGATGATGCCCGCCTCGTCAAGCGCGCCCTTGGAGATCGCGTACGAGACCGTGCCGTTAGCGGCGTTCGCGAACACGATCTGGGCCTTGGCCACCGCATACGTGCCGTCGTCCTGCTTGTTGAGGCCCGAGCCCTCGACCACGTACGCGTCAGCCGGAGCCTCGGAGTAGGTGCCGCCGGACAGGGCGATGCCCGCCGTCGGATCGTCGTCAACCGCCTTGCTCACCGCGATCGGGCCGTTGACCGTGCCGCCAGACACCTTGATGGTGCCGACGCCGTTGGCCACGTCCTGATAGAGAGCCGTCTGGTTGCCGGTCGCGTAGATCGTGCCGCCAGTCATCTCAAACGAGCCAGGGGACGACTTCGGCGACTGGTCAACCTTGATGTTCCGCACGACGCGGGCGTTGTCGTTGCCCGCAGTAAGCGTGCCGCCCTCAACCGTCGCCGTGCCGTAGTTGAGCACTGCGGCGTTCGAGCCCTTGATCGAGCCGCCCTTGATGTCGAGCACGCCGTACTCGTCGTTCTTGACGTAGAGACCGCCCTCAATCGTGCCGCCGTTGATGGTCAGCGTCGCAGCCTTTTCCTGAGGGTTGTCCTTGATGCCGCTGTAGAAGCCGTTGGCGATGACGCTGGAGTGGCCGGACAGCGAGCCGTCAGCGAGCTTCGACTCGACGGTCACGCCATCGTTGATCGCCATCGTGCCCCAGTTCAGCAGCGTGTAGTAGGAGTTGCCGTTGGCATCGGCGGAAGTACCCGCCTCAGCGGAGCGCTTGAACGTGCCGCCGTTGAGCGTCGCGGTGGCGTCGATGGCGTTGCGCAGCGCCGCCTTGCCGTGCGCGGTGTTGTCGACCACGCCGCCGCCAACCGAGTCGCTCACCGTGAGGGTGCCGTTGTTGGTGATGGTGTCGCCCGAGGCGTTGGTGAGCTTATAGCCTGCCAGGTCGATCTCGACCGTGGTACCGGCCGGGATCGTCACGTCCTCAGAAAGGCTCTTCCACAACACGACCTTGGACGTACCCGCCTGAAGGGCAGCTGCAATGCTGGAATAGGTCTTTCCGTTCTCATCAGCAACGGAGATGCCGGACGCATACGGGACCGCAACGTTGCCACTGAAGGTGTTGCTCGAAACCGACAGACCAGCCTCGGTTATCGTCTCAGTCGGGAAGTAAATGCCCGCATAGGCGTCGATCTCGTTGCCGCTCGCCGTCAAATCGGTGTTGGGGCGCTGGTCCTTCCACGTGCTGAACGAGATGGCCAGGTACAGATTGCCCTCGAACGAGTTGCCGGAGACGACCGTGCCCTTGGTGCCGATGACGCTCACGCCATAGACCCTGGTGTTCGCGCCCTCTTTACCGGTGTTATTGACCACCGTGTTGTCAGTGACCTTCAGATTGGTGATGCCATACGTATCGCCCTCGGTGGTGTTGCCGTTGCCCACCACGAACATCGCAGAGCCAGTGGGCTTATCAACCGCTGCCGGCGTCCCCGTGAACGTGTTGCCGGAGATCGTCGTGGAATCGAGCGGAGCACCACCGACCAGATTGATGCCGACGTTAGAGCGCTCGGCGCCCCACGCCACGTTGAAGTCGTTGTCCGCGACGGTCACGTTGTTGGCCGCGTCCTGCAGCCACACCGAGCTCATCTGCTTGTTGAGTTTGTCAGCACCCGTCGTGATGTCGAAGGTGTTGCCGCTCACTTCAGCGTTCTTGGTGCCCTGGAAAACGACGCTCTGAGCAACAGACGTCGTGCCATCGAGCACGAAGTGGATGTTCTTGACCATCGAGCCATCGGTGCCGCCCTGGAAACGGAGCGTGCCCTTGAACGTGACGTCCTTACTGTCGGCCGTGAAGTTCAGCACCTTGTCCTTGACCGTGACGTTCTCTTCCGTGTTGGCCGTCAGCGTGATCGTGTCGTTTGTGCCAGTGGCGTCGACCGCCTCCTGGACCGTGCCGTAGGTCAGGCCGGTGCTGGCGACCTTTGCCACGCCGTCAGTCGCTGCCGCAGGAGCAGCTGCGTCAGCGTTGGCGTCGGCAGGCTCAGCCGCAGGCTGGTTCGCCGCATCGTCGACGCCGGTGAGGTCGGCCGCCTGCACGTCATCGTCAGCCGCCTCGTCAGCCGCCGTATCCGATGCCGTGGTGTCGGCAGAAGTCGCCTCAGTCTGCGTATCCGCAGCGGACGACTCGTCGGGATCGGCAAGCGCCATTCCCGGGAAGCTCAGCGCTATCGCGATAACGAGCGCGAGAGCAGCGGAGAGGATCGTCCTCCCCTTGAGTGCAATGCCCATCGTGTCCCCTTTCGATTGGGCGGCAGCGTAGAGGCACTGCCTACATCACGGGTTGATTCGATCCTGCAATCATACATCATGCGTTGCTATACGTATAGCGTTCGACATCAGATGTAACATCTGGCCTGCGATTTAGCCACCGAATGGCGTGCGTGCGGCACCGAGCGGGACTGCGACAGAGGAAGGGCACGAGGGCCGAAAAACAACGGCAAAAGAAAACGCCCCACAGGCGCGAGGCGTTAAAAAAGCGACGGGCTCAGGCGATCGGAGCGCGCTTAGGCTTATAGGACAAAAAGTGTGTCTCGATAGAACACATGTTCCCCTCACGCTAAT
>CAVCDZ010000084.1:0-27664 GCA_963601095.1 Oscillibacter sp. MSJ-31
GAGGGGGCGCGATAGAGAGGGAGGGGGGGGTGCGAAAGGGCGAGGGAATGCGCGAAAAGGCGAGGAGGAATGCGCGAAGGGGCAAAAAAGTTCAGCAATCCGCGCTTTTCACTATTGCAATGAAATCCTAATTAGGATAAAGTATCAACTGTCAGGAAAAAGTTAGTAACGATTAACAATCAGTTTCAGATATGAGTGCAGCCCGTGCTATATCTGAAAAAGAGGAATTCACGAGGGGTTCCTCACCAGGATTGTGAATCTGTCAAAAGGAGGATCCTATGTCGTTGATCAACAAGGAAATCGCAGATTTCAGCGCCGATGCGTATCAGGTCGGCTAATTCAAGACCGTCACCAAGGCCGATGTCTTGGGCAAGTGGTCGCTGTTCTTCTTCTATCCCGCCGACTTCACGTTCGTCTGCCCGACCGAGCTTGAGGATCTGGCAAACAAGTACGATGACTTCAAGGCTGCCGGCTGCGAGATCTATTCCGTCTCCACCGACACGCACTTCACCCATAAGGCCTGGCACGACGAGTCCGAGCGCATCGCGAAGGTCAAGTACCCGATGCTCGGCGACCCGACGCATGCCCTGAGCAAGGACTTCGAGGTCCTGATCGAGTCCGACGGCCTCGCTGAGCGCGGTGCCTTCATCGTCGACCCCGAGGGCAAGATCCAGGTCTATCAGGTCAACGCCGGCGGCATCGGCCGCAACGCCGACGAGCTCTTCCGCCTGCTGCAGGCTGCCCAGTTCGTCGCCGAGCACGGCGATCAGGTCTGCCCGGCCAAGTGGACGCCCGGCGCCGAGACGCTGAAGCCGTCCCTCGACCTGGTTGGCGCTCTGTAGGATTCGCTCCGTGCGCCTTGCACGATGACCGACAGAATGCGATGGGGCGCCCCGCGTGAGGGGCGCCCTTTTCATACCGCGGGCAGCCGCCGCACCTCGGCGCTTCCTGCTTGGATTGCAGTAAGGAGTCTCCCATGGCTGAAAACGACAACCTCTACGATGCGGTGGTCATCGGCGGCGGGCCGACAGGCTTGACCGCCGCCCTGTATCTCGCGCGTGCGCGCTACCGCGTCATCGTGGTGGAAAAAGAGCGCTTCGGCGGTCAGATCGCCATCACCGAAGAAGTGGTGAACTACCCGGGCGTCAAGAAGACGAGCGGCGCCGCCCTGACCGAGACGATGCGCCAGCAGGCTGAAGCGTTCGGCGCGCAGTTCCTGCTTGCCGAAGCCCAGGGCATCGATGCCGACGGCGACATCAAGACGGTGCATACCACTCGCGGCGATCTGCGCTGCTTCGGCGTTTTGCTGGCGCTCGGCGCTCAGCCGCGCAAGATCGGGTTTGCGGGCGAGGACGAGTTCCGCGGCCACGGCGTGGCGTACTGCGCCACCTGCGACGGCGAGTTCTTCACCGGTAAAGACGTGTTTGTCGTTGGCGGCGGTTTCGCGGCGGCGGAGGAGAGCGTCTTTCTGACGAAGTACGCCAAGAGCGTGCACATCCTGTTTCGCAAGGGCGACTTCAGCTGCGCTCCCGCTGCGGCCGAGGAGGCGCGCAGCAACGACAAGATCGTCATCCATCCCTACACGGTGGTCGAAGATGTCGAAGGCGACTCGATGCCGCGCGTGCTTCACTATAAGAATGTGCAGACCGGCGAAGTGACCGAGTACCGTCCTCCCGAGGGTGACACGTTCGGCGTGTTCGTCTTGGCGGGGTACGCGCCCGACACGGCGTGGGTGCGCGATCTGGTCGAGCTCACCGACGGCGGCAACATCGTCACCGATGCCCGCCAGGCCACCTCGGTCCTGGGCATCTACGCCGCCGGCGACGTGTGCGTGAAGAACCTGCGCCAGGTGGTCACGGCGACGGGCGAGGCCGCGTCGGCCGCAACCGAGATGGAGCGTCATCTGGCCGCCATGCAGAAGAAGACCGGCCTGGTGCCGAAACATCCGGAGGCGAACCCGCTGGTGCATGAGGAGAAGCAGGCCGATGAGCCCGCGCCTGCACAGGCCTCTGCCAGCGAGCTGTTCACTCCCGACATGGTGGCGCAGTTAAACGCGGTATTCAGCCGCATGGCTGCGCCCATCACCCTTAAGCTCTACCTGGACGATCAACCGGTGGCGACCGAGCTCAAGGGTTGCTGCGAGGAGCTTGCCGGCCTGACCGACAAGGTGAACGTCGAGGTCGCGGCGACCGCCGAGGTGCCGGCCGATGAGCTGCCGTGCGTGCGCGTGTGCCGTGCCGACGGCACCTGGACGGGGCTCGCGTTCCACGGTGTTCCGGGCGGCCATGAGTTCACCTCGTTCGTGCTGGGCCTGTACAACGCGGCCGGCCCCGGCCAGCCGATCGATGCCGGCGACAAGGCGGCGGCCGAGGCGATCGATCGCCCGACGAAGATCCAGCTGCTCGTGTCGCTGTCGTGCACGATGTGCCCCGACACCGTGGTGGCGGCTCAACGCATCGCCTCGCTCAACCCGCAGGTCACCGCCGAGGCGTACGACGTTGCGCACTTCCCGGACCTCAAGCAGAAGTACAACGTGATGAGCGTGCCGTGCATCGTCATCAACGACGGCGCCGAGGTCAGCTTCGGCAAGAAGGGCATCCAGGAGATGCTCGCGCTCGTCAGCTAGTGAGTGCGTGCGAGATATCGCGGGGTGAACCCCACAGAGTGAGAGAGGCCGCTGCTCGTCAGCGGCCTCTTTTTGTGTGCGGGGGATGGGAGCACCCGGGTTCGGCGCCGCCGACACCGGGATGGGTGCTGTAGTGCACGCGATCTTGGCGGCACCGCGCCGCAGCGCAGCAGCACCACGTGCTCGCTCACCCTACTCGTAGGTGACGTACTCCTCCAGATCGTCGGAGAGGAAGGGGATGACTCCTCATCCCAGCGCTCCTCGGGCACCTCAAGGAAGAGGAAGCCGAACGAGTGGTAGCGCGCAACGTCGGTAGGCCGCAGCGCCAGGACATGGGAGAAGCGCCGCTTGAGCGCGTCGTAGTCGAAGCGGCAGGGCCGGGCGACGGACTTGGTGAGCAGGATCATGGGATAGACGAGCCCGTCCTTGTCGGCGAGGATCTTTCCCCAGTCGGGGCGGCGGTTCTCCAAAAACGCGGCGTAGGTCTTGAAGCCCCAGGCGAAGTACGCAAGGTCGGTCCCGCAGAGACCGGCGAAGCGGCAGGGGTTGAACTCGATCGGGGTGATCGTGCCGTCAGCCTGGACCCTCACCTCGGGGTGCACGGGGAAGTTGCGGAATCCCAGCAGCTCGTTGCAGTCGTCGAGAAAGCGCGTCATGGGTTCGAGCTGCTCTTCGATGATGCGCTTGGAGGTGTAGTACAGGCGGTCCGACGTATCGCTCGTGCCGGCGAAGTCGTGCTTGAGGATGTCGAGCACGACGGCCTTGCCGTTCTCGTCGAAGTACGCTTCAAGCGCGTATTCCTGCCCGTCGAGGTAGCTCTCGAGGATGAACTTCGCGTCGTTGACGACCGACTCGTTGTAGAGCCTGGCCCAGCTCGGCGCCTGGCGCTCGATGTCCGCGAGCGCGGCGTACCACTCATCTGCCGTGAAAATGGGATAGATCCCCAGGCTGAAGAATCCGGTCGCAGGCTTGAGCACGAGCGGCAGGTCAAGGGCGCTCGGATCGATGCGCTGCAACTCGTCGAGCGTCGCCTCCCTGAACTCGTAGGTGGGGTAGAGGGGCGCCAGCGCACGCCTCATCGACGCCTTGTCCTTGCACAGGTCGATGGCGCGCCGAACCTCGGGATAGCAGTACGGCTTGGCGTCGTTGAGGTTCAGCTCCGACAGGGCGACGACGCGCTCGGGCGTCGGATGCTCGGCGCGCGGCGCGATGGTCAGGCGGCAGCCGCGCGAGACGAGGGTGCGGGCGGTGGCATTGTCGAGCACCGGCTCATGGGATTGCTCCAGGTAATCGATCACTTCTTGGGAGATGAAGAGGTCGTCGAGAACGAGCATGGGGTGCCTTTCTTCTGGGGTGATGCGGTTCGTCTCACTATATGACGGTTTCATGACGGTTGGCCTATCTTCATACCTTTGATTATTTAGTACCTAAACTATTAACCCAATTAATAATCGATGAGGACGTGAAGGACGCGGATCGTTATGGCCAAGATCGACGAGGATCGGCAGGGGCAAGGCCCCGCCCAGCCGACCAATGAGGCGGACGACAGATCGCCGATGGGGATGAAGGATGAGTTCATCTACCTGATGCGTCGCATGATGAGGCAGCGCCCCTATCCGCCTGAGGTGGTGCGCGAGCTTCCGATCGCGGAGGCGCGGGTGCTCCTGATCGTGTTTGCCGCCGATAGGACGGGCGAGACGGTGCGCCCTTCCGACATCGCGCGCAAGACGCATCGCACGCCGAGCGCCGCTTCCCAGATCCTGAAATCGCTCGAAGAGCGCGGGTACATCGAGCGCCGTCGTGCCGCCGGGGACTCACGCTCGGTCATCGTGGCGCTGACCGAGAGCGGCGCGCAGCTGTCGCGCTCCATGGAGCGCACCCGCGACGAGTTCTTCTCCCAGATGATCGCAGCGGTGGGCGTGGACAACATGCGCCAGTACCTGGACACGCTGGAAAAGATCTGCGAGTTCTGCGAGACGTCCGACGCATTTGGCACGGTGTCGATGGGGCCGTGCGGCGCGGGCCCCGCGCCCTCCGGCGCGATGGGAGCGTGCGGCGCCGATTCGTTTTTCCATGGCCCGCAAGGGCCGATGCCGTTCGGGCAGGAGGGCTGGACGCGCCCCGGCCCTGCTCCGGCTTTCGTCGACGTCGAGAGGAGGCGCTAGCCCATGCGCATCATCCGCTATCTGAAGCAGGCGAAGCTCGCCGTCGTGCTGATCGCCCTGCTGTTGATCGTGCAGGCCTTCGCTGACCTGTCGCTGCCGCGCTACACGTCCGACCTCGTCGACGTCGGCATTCAGCAGGGCGGCGTCGAGGATGCGTCGCCGACTGCGCTGCGCGAGACGACGTACGGCTACCTGCGCATGTTGGCGTCCGACGACCAGGAAGATCTCATCGCCTCGTCCTACGAGCACACCGACGGCGGCACCTACGCGATCACCGACTACGGGCGCGAGCATCGCGGCGAGCTGAACGATGCCGTGGCGATGCCGCTCGTGGTGGCGTACTACGCCGAGCAGGGCTCTACCGGCGAGGGGCAATCGCAAGACGCTGCCGCCCTGATGACGGGCGGCAGTCAGGAAGGCACGTTCAGCTTGCCGGCGCTCTACGAGGCCTACGAGCAGGGGATGATCTCGAAGGCGCAGGTTCAGGAGATGGTCGACAAGGCGACGTCCGCCCTAGGCTCCATCGACGGTTCCCTCGTCGAGCAGCAGGCGATCGCCGCCGCGAAAGCCGAGTACGAGGCGCTCGGCACCGACATGGGCGCCCTGCAGATCGGCTATCTGATCACGGTCGACGCCCAGATGCTCGGGATGACGGCCGTCATGATGGTTGCCTCGATCCTGGTGGGCCTCATCGCCTCGCGGGTGTCGGCGCGCATCGCGGCTAACCTGCGCGAGCGGCTCTTCGCGCGCGTCGTGTCCTTCTCGGATGCCGAAGTGCAGTCGTTTTCCGCCGCGTCCCTGATCACGCGCGGAACGAACGACATCACGCAGATCCAAAACGTGCTGGTCATGTTCTTGCGCATGGTGCTCTACGCGCCGGTGCTCGCGATTGGCGGCATCATCATGGTGTCGCGGACCAACCTGGCTATGAGTTGGATCATCGTGCTGGCGGTGGCGGTGCTCGCCGTCGTCGTGGCGCTGCTCATGGTGGTGGCCCTGCCCAAGTTCAAGATCATGCAGAAGCTGATCGATCGCGTGAACCTGGTTTCGCGCGAGATGCTCTCCGGTCTGCAGGTGGTGCGCGCGTTCGACCGCCAGGACTACGAAGAGGCACGCTTCGACGAGGCCAGTACGGCGCTGTACAAGACGCAGCTGTTCACGAACCGCACGATGACCTTCATGATGCCGGCGATGATGCTGGTCATGAACGCCACCTCGGTGCTGATCGTGTGGGTGGGCGGCCAGTACATCGACGCCGGTACCATCCAGACGGGCGACATGATCGCGTTCATCACCTATGCGATGGTCATCGTCATGTCGTTTTTGATGATCGGCATGATCGCCATCATGCTGCCGCGCGCCGACGTGGCCGCTCAGCGTGTCAACGAGGTGCTGGACACCGAGTCGTCGATCAAGGATCCAATGCAGTCGCGCGCGGAGCTTCTGCCTGCGGGCGAGGGACTGTCGGTCGCATTTGACAACGTCACCTTCGCCTACAAGGAGAACAGTGAGCCGGTGCTCTCCGGCATCGACTTCACTGCCGAGCCGGGGCAGACGACCGCGATCATCGGCGCCACCGGGTCGGGCAAGACGACGCTGCTCAAGCTCATCGAGCGCTTCTACGACGTGAGCGCGGGCGCGGTGCGCGTCGGCGGTGTGGACGTGCGCGACCTTCCCCAGCACGAGCTGCGCAGCCAGATCGGCTACGTGCCGCAGAAGGCTTTCCTGTTCTCGGGGACGATCGAGGACTCGATCGCCTACGGGCTCGACGGCGACGACGAAGAGCGCGTGCGCCGCGCGGCCGACGTGGCCCAGGCGACCGACTTCATCGAGGAGAAGGACGAGGGCTTCGGCTCGGAGCTGAGCCAGGGCGGCACCAACGTGTCGGGCGGTCAGCGCCAGCGCATCTCGATCGCGCGCGCCCTGGCGACCGATGCGCGCGTGCTACTGTTCGACGACAGCTTCTCCGCGCTTGACTACGCGACCGACGCGCGGCTGCGCGCGGCGCTTGCTCGCGATGCCGCCGGCAAGACCGTGATCGTGGTGGCGCAGCGCATTTCCACGGTGCTCACGGCCGACAAGATCGTCGTGCTCGAAGACGGCGCGATCGCGGGCTGCGGAACGCATGCCGAGCTGATGGAGAGCTGCCGGACGTATCGCGAGATCGCCGAGTCGCAGCTCTCGGAAGAGGAGCTGAAAGGGGGTGAGCAACGATGAGCAGGAAGGAATCGATGGCGTCGAGATCCGGCGCGCGCACCCAGGGCGCAGGACCGCGCCGCGGCCCCATGGGCGGGCCGATGGGCGGCCCTGGCGCAGGCGCGAGCTCGGGCGAGAAGGCGCGTAACTTCAAGGGCACCATGCTCAAGCTGCTGTCCTTCATGGGCGAATACAAGCCGGCGCTCGTCGTGGTGCTCGTGTTCGCCGTGGCCTCCACCGTGTTCAACGTGGTGGGGCCGAAGGTCCTGTCCGAAGCGACGACCGAGCTCTACGAGGGCATCAGCGCCAAGATCACCGGCACGGGCGGCATCGACTTCTCGGCGGTGGGTGTCATCCTGATCACGGCGCTCGCCCTGTACGCGTTTTCGGCGCTGTGCTCGTTCGTGCAGGGCTGGCTCATGACCCATGTGGTGCAAAATACCTGCTATCGCCTGCGTAAACGCATCTCCGAGAAGATCAACCGCCTCCCGGTGGGCTACTTCGAGAAGGCGAGCACCGGCGATGTGCTCTCGCGCATCACCAACGACGTCGACACACTCGGGCAGAATCTCAACCAGAGCGTGACCCAGCTCATCACGAGCACGGTGACGGTCGTGGGCGTGATCGTGATGATGCTGTCCATCAACCCGCTGATGACGCTCGTCGCCCTCATCATCGTGCCGATATCGCTCGTGGTGGTCTCGGCGGTGGTCAAGCGCAGCCAGAAGTACTTCCGCGCGCAGCAGAGCCGCCTCGGGATCATCAACGGCCAGGTCGAAGAGACGTTCTCAGGACATGCGGTCGTGCGCGCCTTCGGCAAGGAGGACGAGGTCGTGGCGACCTTCGCCGCAACCAACGAGGAGCTGCGCGAGGCCGCGTGGAAGTCGCAGTTCCTGTCGGGCCTGATGATGCCGCTGATGACGTTCATCAGCAACCTGGGCTATGTGGTCGTGGCGGTGATCGGCGCGATCTTCGCCATCCAGGGCCGCATCACGGTCGGCGACATCCAGGCGTTCATCCAGTATGTCAAGAACTTCACGCAGCCCCTGACGCAGCTGGCGCAGATCTCCAACGTGCTGCAGCAGATGGCAGCAGCCGCCGAGCGTGTCTTCGAGTTCTTGGAAGAGCCGGAAGAGGAGGAAGGCGAGGTGACGGTGCGCGCCTCCGAGGTCGCCGGCGACGTCGAGTTCGACCACGTGAGCTTCGGCTACGATCCAGACATGCCCATCATCACCGACTTCTCGGCGCAGGTGGCGGCGGGTCAGACGGTGGCCATCGTGGGGCCGACCGGCGCCGGCAAGACCACCATGGTCAAGCTGCTCATGCGCTTCTACGACGTTGACGGCGGCGCGATCCGCATCGGCGGGCACGACGTGCGCGAGTTCGATCGCGACGATTTGCGCTCCATGATCGGCATGGTGCTGCAGGATACGTGGCTGTTCAAGGGGACGGTGCGCGAGAACATCCGCTACGGCAAGCTCGACGCGACCGACGCGGAGGTGGAGGAAGCTGCCCGCGCCGCCTTCGCCGACCACTTCATCCGCACGTTGCCCAACGGCTACGACACGGAGATCAACGAGGACGCAAGCAACATCAGCCAGGGCGAGCGCCAGCTGCTCACGATCGCCCGCGCGATCCTGGCCGATCGGCGGATGCTGGTGCTCGACGAGGCGACGAGCTCGGTCGACACGCGCACCGAGGTGCTGGTTCAGCGCGCGATGGATCGCCTGCGGCAGGGGCGCACCTCGTTCGTGATCGCCCATCGCCTGTCGACGATCCGCGACGCCGACTTGATCCTGGTGATGCGCGACGGCGACATCGTGGAGTCCGGCACGCACACCGAGCTGTTGGCGGCAGGCGGCTTCTATGCCGATCTGTACAACAGCCAGTTCGAGCGCTCATCGTAAGCCAAGCGCCGGCGGGGTGCGATCGGCGCAACGTGTCCCTCGGCGAGGGGTAGGCGGAACGCAGAACCCGCCTGCCCCTTTTTTGTGCGCTGATGGCTGGCCGCGCAGGGTCGTTGTGCGCGCGATCGATGGGCAACCCCAATGATTCGAGTGTGTTTCGGGATGCCTCAAGTGCGCACGGATGCGTTACAGTACTCCCGTTTGCAAAACATTGCGCTTTTCCCGATGCGGAGACGGTGGTCTCCGCATCGTCGTTGAGGGCTGCACATTCGGCGGATGCTCCCTGGATTGGTGTGGCGGCGGCAGGATGCAGGGGTGTTCCCCGGCGTTCTCGGGTGGGCGCGGGACAAGGAGTTCACATGAGCACGTCGTCAGGAAGCATGAAAGGCAGAGACTATTTCGGCCTTGCCTTCGGAAGCATGATCGGGATCGGTTGGGTGGTGTCGGCACCGCTGTGGATCTCGAACGCGGGAAGCATCGGCGCGATGATCGCCATGGCGCTGACGGCGCTGATAGTCATTCCGGTTGGGCTGGTGTACTCGGAGATGTCGACGAGCGTGCGTATGAAGGGCGGCGAGTTCGCTTTCGCTCATTACTTCATTGGCCGCAAATCGGGTTTTGCCTGTGGGTGGTTCCTTGTGCTGGGCTATCTCACCATTTTGCCCTGGGTGGCGCTGTCGGTGGCGGCGATGATCGCCTACGTGTTTCCTGCACTCGAAAGCATCCCTTTGTACACGGTTCTCGACAACACGATCTACCTTCCCGAGCTGATCGTGGGCCTCGTGATGGTATGGGGCCTTGCGGCTCTCAACCTCAAGGGCGTCAAGGCATCGAAGACCTTTCAAACCGTGGCGACGGCGTTACTCTTGATCACCTTCGTGATCTTCTTCATCGGCTGCTTCGTTACGGGGCGCTTCGAGAATCTGCAGCCCTATTTCTCGTCGAACGGGACAGCTGGCGGCATTCTCGCCGCCATCGCTTCGATGCTGTTTTTCATGAATGGCTTCGATACGATTCCGAAGGCGGCGGACGAAGCGGCGTCGGGCATCAACATGAAAAACCTCGCCAAGGCGTTGATCGGCACCATCGTGTTGGGAAGCGTCGTGTACCTGTTCGTCATCCTGTCGGCGAGCCTCATCATGGTGCCGGGCGAGAGCGTCAATCTGGGGAGTCTCCCGTTGATCTCGGCATATGAGCTGTCAACAGGTTCGAAGCTTCTGGTCTACATCATGATCTTCGGCACGATCATGGGCGTGACGACGACGTTCAACGGCTTTCTGCTTGCGGGCAGCAAGCTTTTGGCGTCGTTTGCCCGCGCGGGTTTCATGAGCCGTTCGGTTGGTGAGGAAAATGCTGCGGGCATTCCCTCTCGGGCGCTCATCATTTTGGCGCTTCTGTCGACAGCGGGCTTGTTCGTGGGCAAAGGCTTGCTTACACCTTTGATCACGATGGGAGGTATTGCCTTTTTGGTGGCATGGTTCTTCGTTGGCTGCTCGACACTGCGGTTCCGTGACAAGGAGCCGGGCACGCCGCGTCCGCTCAAGACGCCAGGCGGCAAGCCGATGATTTGCCTGTCGATCATCATCACGGCTGCGCTGACGCTTGCCATGGTGCTGCCGGGCACGCTCATCTCGCTTGGCGTAACGGAAAATGTGCTGTTGGCGATTTGGGTGGTGCTGGGCATAGTGGTGTACGCGATCTACCGTAATCAGGAGATCGTTATCGAGCGGCTTCCGGTTGCGGCGCGTGCCGTTGAGGCGTCGGCTGACGACGTGCACCCTCGGGGTACTCAAGACGGCACTCCCGTCTCTGCGACAGCGTGACGGGAACGCAGCGTCGGCGGTTGTGAGAGTACGCTCGCGGCGATGACGGCGAGCATGCTGCGCCATAATGCGAGTGAAATAATGAAGCGGCGGGTGATGGCGGACGAGCACATCCTCGCTGCATGAGGAAAGGACGACGGATGGAAGCAAATCATTTTGGTATCTTGGGTTTTCCGTGGGATGGCGGCGCCTCGCTCGGTCGTCCGGGTGCGCGATACGCGCCGCAGGAAGTTCGTAACGCCTTTGGGTGGTTCAAGGGGCGCATCCAAGATGAGCTGGTGTATCACGTGGAATCACGCCGCAACTTCAAGGTGAGCGCTGATGACATCGTCGATTACGGAGACATCGACATTGTGGCGTACGACCAGGTGGCGACGAATGAAAGCGCTGAGGCTTCGGTGCGCAAGATCATCGATGCCGGGGGATTCCCTTTCGTGATCGGCGGCGATCATTCCATTTCGTACGCTCTGATCAAGGCGCTCCACGATTCGTGTACGGGCAAGGTGGGCATCATCCATTTCGATGCGCATCTCGATCTGGTGGACGAAAATCCGCTCCAGGGTCGTTATTCCCAGAGCAGCGAGATCCGTCGTGCCCTCGAGCTTGAGCGTATCGCGCCCGAGAATGTGGTGCAGATCGGCTTGCGTGGTTTTAATTATCCCTGGTACTGCGATTATTTGCGCGATTTGGGAATCCGTCAGTACACCGCCTACGATGTGAACGCGGGGGATCCGCAGGCGATTGCTCGCGAGGCGCTCGAGGCGGTCGCCGATTGCGAGAAGGTGTACCTGACGTTTGACATCGACGTGCTTGACCCGGCATTTGCGCCTGGCACCGGTGCCGATGAGCCGTTTGGCCTGACGCCGTTCCAGTGCCAGGTGATGCTCAACGAGTTGTATGCGCATGTCGATGCGTTCGATATCGCTGAGGTGAATCCCACGTTCGATACCCACGGCATCACGACCGCTATCGCTGCTCGCATCATGTTCGAATGATTCATTCACCGTTTCGGGGAATAAGAGCAACTGAGGCGAGCAGGGGGTCGCGCTGAAGACGCTTTGCCATGCGGGAGGATCCGGTAAGCCGGATCCTCCTTTTTTCGTGCATAGGGCGTCTTGGCAGTGGATCCTATCGAGGTGATGGGCCTGCCGGGGCGATAGGTTCCCTTGGTGTGGGCAGGGTGCGGCGAGGGTCGTCTTGCCGCATCCTATTGGTATCGTTCGCGTCTTGCCCATAGGGTTGCCCAACGGTTCCGTGAGAGGGCATGGTAGGCTTTCTAACAGGGACATTACGCTGCGAGGGAGGACGGCCATGAACCTTTACCGTTTCACCCGATACCCGGATGTCGGCACATCAAGCCTTGCGTCCTTTCTTGCGGAGGGACAGCGTTACGGGATCTATCTGTATCATTTTTCGGATGACTCGTGGTACGTCGGCAAATCCAAGGACGTGGCGGAGCGACATCAACAACATGCGCATGAGTGGCGGCACCGTGAAGACTATCAGGACGTTTGCCCTGAGGACTTTTACTTCATGGAAGTTGATCGCTCTAAGGGCGAGCGTTATCTCGACGAGAGGGAAACCGAGACGATCCGGTGGGTTGAAGGCCTTGGCAAGAATTTGCGCAATGTGGCAAAGACGAACCTGCCTCGGGGAACTGGCTCAGTGCAGGTGACGATAGAGGATGCTCTCTTTACCCTTCCTTGGGATCGTTCGCAGGCTACGTGGGGCACGGTGCCTTCTGTCGTTTTGGGCGATGGCCTGACCGAACGGCAGCGGAGGTCATTCAATAGGCTCAAGAGCGCGCCGTTCTACTCCGATCTGGCCTCATGTGTTGGGGGGTATTTGAGAAAGACGGTTCCCGAGGCTCAGGCGACGGCAGGAACTCTTTGGTCGGTATCGGCGCTCCCGAGCACGAACGGCGGCGTGCGCCTCATGACCTTGTCCCTTGCCAATCTTGAGACGCTGTACGTTATAGGCTCTCTCGAAGAAGGCGTCGAGGTCGTGGTGGTCAACGCCAAGAAGCCAGAGGGCGACAGGAAGCCTGACCCTTGCTGGTATACCGATCGTCATAGGGCGCATTACAAGGCGAGTACTGGCGTGGTGAGCTATTTCTTTTCCGGCACCGATGCCTTGCTCCGTGGCCTTGAAAACGAACGGTTTTTGGACTGGGCGTATCGTCTCAACGTCGAGCTGCTGCGCACGTCTCCAACGTTGTTTCGTAAAGGGTTCAACGCGCTCTTGGCAGCGGATCTGATCGAGGCGATGGGCCCGCCGGGGCGGTAGGTTCCCTTGGTGTGGGCAACGACTGTCGTGTTTGAGCCGTTTTATGGCAGAAAAAGCCAGATATAGGGGATCGGGTGCGTGCCGGGCGCTGCAGCCCGTCCGCGCGATGCCAAGATAAGCGTCATAGTTGCCCCATTTGTGGCGCAACAAGGGCAGAGGAGCCGTATGCAAGGGCTGACAAGCGACGCCACCGCCTGCTCATCGCCCTATATCTGGCTTTTCTTGCCATCGGGCGCCGCTTTTTCTGCAGTGAGCCGGCCGCAGCAACAAAAAGGGCGCACCCTCGCGGATGCGCCCCTCATCAATACTCTGCGGCAGGCAAACGATGTTCTACTTGGCCTTGCCCTGGTTGGCAACGGCGTCGATCTTGGCTGCGATCGTGGCGGCATCGCCGACGTAGCGCTTGTCCAGCACGTTGAAGTCGGTATCGAAGGTGTAGACCAGCGGCACGCCCGTAGGGATGTTCACGCCCACGATCTCGTCGTCGGACAGCTTGTCGAACTGCTTGACCAGTGCGCGCAGGGAGTTGCCGTGCGCCACGATCAAAACGCGCTGGCCAGCGCGCATCTTGGGCTCGATCTCCTGCTGGAAGTACGGCCATGCGCGGGCGATCGTGTCCTTCAGGCACTCTGCCAGCGGCATCTCGTCGGCCGGTGCGTTGCGGTAGGGGGCCAGAAGGCGCGGGTTGCGCTCGTCGTCCTCAGCCAGCGCCGGCGGGCGCACGTCAAAGCTGCGGCGCCAGATCTTCACCTGGTCCTCGCCGTACTTGGCTGCCGTCTCCGCCTTGTTGAGACCCTGCAGGGCACCGTAGTGGCGCTCGTTCAGACGCCAGGTCTTGGTGACGGGGAGCCATTCGCGATCCATCGACTGCAGGACGAGGTTGAGCGTGTGAATGGCGCGCTTGAGGTAAGAGGTGTAGCACACGTCGAAGTCGAAGCCCTCTTCGGCGAGCGCGCGGCCGCCGTCTGCGGCTTCCTTGCGTCCCGTGTCGGACAGGTCGACGTCGGCCCATCCCGTGAAGAGGTTCAGCTTGTTCCATTCGCTTTCGCCGTGGCGAACCAGGACGAGCTGCATGGTCGTATCGTTCATGTGGTTACCGTCTTTCGTGATCGGATGCGCTGCAGCGCGCCAAAGCGCGCATGCTCACAGTATGACGCTCTCCCTGCTCTTTTACCACGGTGCGGCAGGCAGGCGGCTGCAGGCGTGTCGCCGTGCGCGGTCGTCGGACGATTCAACGTTCAGTTTTTCGTTGAGCCTCACGGTCAGCCGCGGGCAACTTACTGAACGAGAAGTTTAAGGTGCTATAAATATGGTTTTGAGTTGACGTTTCAGTACTTTTCCGATTCCGCCCGGCAGCACGGGCAGACAAGGGGACATGACATGGGAAAAAGCTTTAGGAGGGTGCGCACTTCGCTGATCGCTTTCGCGGTCGCCCTGCTCATGCTCGTGGGCTTAGCGGGATGCAGCACCTCCTCCACGCCGACCGGCAACGACACGCTCAAGGTGGGCGTGCGCGCCGACGTGGTCGGGTTCGGTTACCTGAACGACCAGACCGGCAAGTACAGCGGCCTGGAGATCGACATCGCCCAAGAGATGGCCAATCGCCTGGGCTACAAGGATGTCGAGTTCGTCACGGTGCTGCCCGAAAACCGCAAGGAAATGCTGCAAAACGGCGAGGTGGACTGCCTCGTGGCGTGCTACTCCATCTCGGATACCCGCCTCGAGAACTTCGACTTCTCGCCGAGCTACTACGCTGACCAGTCCATCATCATGCTGCAGAACAGCTCTCTTATCGCGAGTGTCGACCAGCTCAAGGGCCAGAACATCGGCGCGATGTCGGGCTCTAACACGGCGCCCAGCTCGTTCTCAAGCTGACCGATCTCGGCTTCACGAACGGCCAGAGCCTCTCCGAAACCAAGACGGGCGACGTCACGACCACCCAGTACGACACCTTCACCCTGACGCAGCTGCCGTCCTACCAGGAGCTGAGCGATGCGCTCGAGGCGGGCACGATCGATGCCGCTGCCATCGACGGCAGCATCGCCGGCACCTACATGTTCGAGGACCGCAACATCTTGCCCAACTTCTCGATTCAGGAGCAGGACTACGGCGTCGCCACCCAGAAGGACTCCGCTTTGAGCCAGCCGGTGGCTGACACGATCCAGGCCATGCTCGACGACGGCACCATTGCCAACTTGGTCGACAAGTGGGACTAGAGGGGAATTGAGCATGCTTAAGAAGATCAATGCCAAAATCGCCCTGCTGATCGCCGTTGTGGTCATCGGCATGGGCGTCATGGGAACCGTGCTCTGGAACATGCAGGGCGCGATGTCGCTGCAGAGCTATCAGAACGAGATGCAGAGCGAGGGCGCTGCCCTGCCCGAGCAGCTCCAGAGCGCAGACGACGCCACCACCCAGAACACCCAGACCTTCGATGCGGTTTACCAGTCGAAGGCGCAGAGCATCGCCTACATGGCCAACAACGGCGCCGGCTTCGAGGAGACCGACGCCAAGATGGCCGAGTACAAGAAGCTCCTTGGCGTGGACAACGTCATCGTAGTCAAGCGCGACGGCTCGATCACCGCCAAGGCGCAGGACACCAAGGCCAACTTCTCTTCCACGCGCTTCAACCAGCTGCGCACCGTCTTCGACGACGGCAAGCCCTCCGAGGCGGTCGACATCGAGCTCAAGGACCAGGGTTGGGACATGCGCTACTACGCGGCGCGCGTCGATAACGACACGATGGTCGTCATCGAGCAGAACCCGGCCGAGCTCGACTCCCTGGTCGACGACTCCGGCTCGATCGCCAGCGCCGTCAAGAACATCGCCATCGGCCAGAGCGGGTTCGTCATCGCGATTTCCGCGCTCGACTACACCGTCTCCTACCATCCCGACGATCGCCTGGTGGGCACCGACGCCATCTCCGACGGCGTGAGCGTTGCCGATCTGGAGAGCGGCACCTTCTCATGGATGACCATCGATGATCAGTCCCTCTACTGCTACACGGTTCAGGTCGACAACACCTATTACCTGCTGGCGGTCCCTGAAAGCGACATGGCGTCGTCACGCAACGTGACGGTCGGCGTCACCCTGTTCGCGTTCTTCGCGGTCATGCTGCTGGTGGCGGTGTACGGCGTGCTCGTCACCCGCGATCAGGAGAGGCGCGGCAGCGAAGAGGGCGCTTTTGCCAAGGTGGGCTCGAAGTGGGTCTTCAACAAGGCGATCGCCCGCAAGGCGGCGATCCTCACACTGGTGGGCTTCATCGGCGTCGTCGTCGTGGCGTTTTACATGCAGACGCTGTTCGCCCTGTCGAGCGAGACCATGACGAACCGCGAGCGCGTGACGGAGGTTCAGCAGACCATCGAGCGCACGACCGATCAGGCCGATGCCCTGAGCGTTCAGAACAGCGAGCGCAACCTGAGCAAGGCCGAGACCGCGGCATACGTCCTCGACCACAACGGCGCGCTCGAGAACCGCACCAACTTGCAGCAGCTGGCTGACGTGCTCGAGATCGAGGACGTGTACGTCTTCGACAACTCCGGCACGATGACCAGCACGAGCGCTCCGTACAGCGACTTCGTCCTGAGCGACGACCCCAACGACCAGTCCTACGAGTTCCGCAAGCTCTTGCAGGGCGTCGATCATGTGGTGCAAGATCCCCAGACCGACGACGCGACCGGCGAGCTGCGCCAGTACATCGGCGTGTGCCTCTACGACAGCACCGGTGCCGCCAACGGGTTCGTGCAGACCGCGATCCATCCTTCGCGCCTGGAAGCGCTGCTCGATAGCGTCAAGATCGAGAACGTCCTGCCCAGCGTGAAGGTGGGCACCGACGGGTTCGCCTTCGCCATCAACAAATCCGACAACACGTTTGCCTACTACCCCGATTCCCGTTACCAGGGCAAGGACGCCCTGGCAAGCGGCATGACGGCATCCCAGATCAAGGGCGGGTTCAACGACTACGTCACGATCGGCGACAAGACGTACTACGCCTCGTCGATCGACACCGACGACTACTACCTGTACGCCGCCGGCAGCGAAGGCGAGCTGATGGCGGAGCGCGGTCCTCTGACCGCCGCCACGGCGATCGTGTCGCTGATCTGCCAGATCCTGGTGTTCCTGCTGCTGACGTTCAGCCGCGCCGGCCATGAGACCGTGCGCGCCGACAGCGGCGCTGGGGCAGGCGAGGAAGATGCCCGCGTCGTGAACGTCGCGCTGCCGAGCGGGCGCGTGGTGCGCACCGAGTCGGCGGCTGGACGCTGGCTGCCGCGCGCGCTTGGCTGGGAGGAGAAGTCCCCCGAGCAGAAGCTCGCAACCGTGATGAAGGCTCTGGTGGCCATCATGGTCGTGGCGGTCTTCATCGCGGTCATGTTCCGCGACGCGATCTTTGGATCCGACTCGCTGTTCAGCTACATCCTGGGCGGCGAATGGGAGCGCGGCCTCAACGTGTTCGCCATCACGGCGAGCTTGATGTTCGTCTGCGTCGCCATGACGGTCGCCACGCTGGTGCAAAAGCTGCTGAGCCTGCTGGCCACGGTTTTGGGTGCACGCGGCGAGACGGTATGCCGTCTGTTGGGCAGCTTCATCAAGTACGCCACGATCATCGGCATGGTGTATTACTGCTTGGCGCTGCTCGGCGTCGACACCACGACGCTGTTGGCTTCCGCCGGCATCCTGTCCATCGCGATTTCGTTCGGCGCGAAAGAGCTGGTCTCCGATATCCTGTCGGGCCTGTTCGTCATCTTTGAAGGCGAGTTCCGCGTCGGCGATATCATCACGGTGGGCACGTGGACCGGCACCGTCGTCGAGATCGGCGTGCGCACCACGAAGGTCCAGGACGGCAACGGCAACGTGAAGGTGATCCGCAACAGCGAGATCAGCAACGTGGTCAACATGACCAAGGAGCTGTCGTACGCTTCGTGCGATGTGGGCATCGAGTACTCCGAGTCGCTCGAGCGCGTCGAGAGCATCCTGCACAAGGAGCTGCCGAACATCCGCAAGCGCCTGCCCGCGATCCTCGATGGCCCGTTCTACAAGGGCGTGGTTGCGCTCGAGGACAGCAGCGTCGTCATCCGCATCGTGGTGCAGTGCCGCGAGTCGGATCGCGCACAGCTGACGCGCGATCTTAACCGCCAGATGAAGCTGCTGTTCGACAAGTACAACATCGCCATTCCGTTCCCGCAGGTGGTTGTCAACCAGCCCCTCGAGGCGATCCAGGCGACGGAAGAGGAGAAGCGCGCTGCAGAGGCCTTCAACGAAGAGCAGAAGAACGCCGCTGCTGCGAAGAACCTGGGCAACGACGAACGCGATAAGGACTGATTTTCGGGGTGACCCGGCCATAGGCCTTAAATTGAGAGCCTGTCCTCTAGCGGGGACAGGCTCTTTCTTTTTCACTGGTATGATGCAGCATGAAAGCGTTCAAGAGGGAAGGCGGCGGCTGTGAACGAGATCGTATGCCCGCATTGCGGCAAGGTGTTCAAGGTGGACGAGGCGGGGTTTGCCGACATCGTCAAGCAGGTGCGCGACAAGGAATTCGCCCACGACCTGGCCGAGCGCGAGGAGCTGCTGCGATCCGAGCGCGACCAGGCGCTAGCCCTTGCCCGCACCCAGGCCGAAGGCAAGCTGACAGAGGCGCTCGCTGAGCGCGATGCCCAGTACCGCAAGAGCCTCTCGGCGCGTGAGGCCGACGTCGCCCAACTCAAAGCGCAGGTGGATGCCTTGGCGCGTGAAAAGGAGCTCTACGCCAGGAACGCCGTTGCCCAGGCCGAGCGCGAGCGCGACGCCCTGGCGGCGAAGCTCAAGCAGGAGCAGGACAAGGACGCCCTTGAGCGCGAGCGCCTCACGGCGTCTCTGCAGGGCTCCATGGCCGAGCGCGAGGCGCGCATCCAGGCGCTCGAGGCGCAGCTTGCCAGCCAGAAGGCCGCGTTCGCAACCGAAAAGCAGCTGGCGGTTGCCCAGGCGACGGCCGATGCCGTGCGCGAGCGCGATGCGGTGCAGGCCCAGCTTGCCCAGGAGCGCGCGGTGCAGCAATCCCAAAAGCAGCAGACCGACGCGGCCCATGCGCTCGAGCTTGCCCAGGTGCGCAAGTCCAACGACGAGCTCATTCGCTACAAGGACGAGGAGATCGAACGGTTGCGCGACATGAAGGCGCGCCTGTCCACCAAGATGGTGGGCGAATCGCTCGAGCAGCATTGTGAGACGGAATTCAACCGGCTGCGCATGACGGCGTTCCCGCGCGCCTACTTCGAGAAGGACAACGACGCGTCCCAGGGCACGAAGGGCGATTTCATCTTCCGCGAGGACGATGAGGCAGGCAACGAGGCCGTCTCGATCATGTTCGAGATGAAAAACGAGAACGACACGACCTCGTCCAAGCACAAGAACGAGGACTTTTTCAAGAAGCTCGATGCCGACCGTCGTCAGAAGGGGTGCGAGTACGCCGTGCTGGTGTCGCTGCTCGAACCGGAGAGCGAGCTGTACAACGCCGGCATCGTCGACGTGTCGTACCGTTTCGAGAAGATGTACGTGATCCGCCCGCAGTTCTTCATCCCGATGATCACGCTTCTGCGCAACGCGGCGCTCAACAGCCTGGCGTACAAGCAGGAGCTTGCTGCGATGCGCCAGCAGAACATCGACGTCACGAACTTCGAGGAGAAGATGGAGGAGTTCAAGCAGGGCTTCGCGCGCAACTACGACTTGGCGAGCCGCAAGTTCCAGACGGCGATCGAAGAGATCGACAAGAGCATCACCCATCTGCAGAAGATCAAAGAGGCGCTGGTGGGCAGCGAGCGCAACCTGCGCTTGGCCAACGACAAGGCCGACGCGCTCACGATCAAGAAGCTGACGCGCGGCAATCCTACGATGAAAGAGAAGTTCGCCGAGGCGCGCCAGGCCCGCGCCGACGCAGACGATCCGGCGGAGTAGGCGGGTGGAGCAAAAGGTTTCTCGTGGCTAATTTGAAGGTGCTGTGAATTGCCTTCTGTGCCATGTCACGCCCTGATCGAGGACTAGAATGCACTCGCTGAACAGAGTGGCAGCGGGTGCTGCCGCCGATCGTTGAAGGGGGCATCATGGCGCTGAGCGGTTTTTCTCGTGAGTTGTTGCCGTTGGTGGGGATCACGGTTTCCGCCTTCGTTTTCAATACGTCTGAATTCATGCCGATCAGTCTGTTGACCGATATCGGCGCCACGTTCGGCACGTCTGAAGCGCAGACGGGCCTTTTGGTGTCCATCTACGCGTGGGCGGTCATGATCCTGTCGCTACCGCTCATGGTGTTGGCGACGCGCGTCGATTTCCGTCGGCTGCTGCTGCTTGTGATCCTGGTCTTCGCGGTCGGTCAGGTGCTGTCCGCCGTTGCCGTGAGCTACGGCATGCTGATGGCGGCGCGCCTTGTGGTCGCCGCGGCGCATTCGGTGTTCTGGGCCATCGTCGCGCCCATCGCGGTGCGCGTTGCATCGCCCGATAAGCAGGCGCTCGCGCTGAGCTTCGTGGTCATGGGATCGTCGGTCGCCATGATCGCCGGCCTGCCGCTGGGCCGCGCGATCGGCATCCTGATGGGCTGGCGCCTCACGTTCACCGTGGTGGGCGTCATCGCCTTCGCGCTGCTGGCGTATTTGACAGTCGTGCTTCCCAAGGTCCCCGGTGCGGAGCCCTTTTCGCTTCGTCAGCTCCCGTCGCTGTTTCGCAACAAGGCCCTGACCGGCATCTTCGTGCTGACCGCGATCTACGCGATGGGCAATTACACCCTATATAGCTACATCGAGCTGTTCATGGCGCAGATCAACGGCCTGTCTGCCGACGCCATTACGCTGGCCCTGTCGGCCTTCGGCGCAGCAGTCGTCGTCGGCAGCCTGATGTACGCGAAGCTGCCGCCGGTGGTGCGGTTCCCGTTCATCTGCCTGGTCGTCTTCGGGGTGGGAGCGGCGACGCTGCTGTTCCGCTTTGCGGGGACGAGCGTGGTGGCGGTGTTCGCCCTGTGCGCCCTGTGGGGCATCAGCGGCACGTCGTACAGCGTGGCGCTGCAGGCTGAGGTGATCAGAAACGCTGCGTCTGAGGAGCAGACGGTGGCGATGTCGATCTTTTCGGGCATCTTCAACTTCGGCATCGGGTTCGGAGCGCTGCTGGGCGGCGGTGTCGTGGATTCTATGGGGATCGGCAACGTGGGCTTCGTCGCCGGTGGCATCGGCATGGCGGCGACGCTGTACGCGATCTTCGTGTTGGTGCCGCGCCTGAAGCGTCGTACGGCCGAGCTGTCTGCCGCGTCTTCAGAGGACGTGAGCGCGCAGGCGTAAGCGCGCTTGGGCGCGCGGGCGCGACGCGTCGGCTGAGCACCTGCCATGCAGCGCGGCCAAACCCCTGATGCGGGGTTAGGCTGGTGCGCCCCGCTCGTCCCTACCGCTGAGCGAGCGCTATCAGATCGCGCATGACCTCGGCGCCGATCGCAAGTCCCATGGCGCTGGGCACGAACGCATTCGATCCGGGAACCGAGCGCCGTCCCTCGTCGGGCAGCTCGGTGTCTTCGGGCGCGAGCGTGGCCGGGGTGCGCGGCGGCTCGATCGAATAACCTACCTTGATCGGAGCGAGCCCGCGGCGGCGCAGTTCCTTGCGGATAATGCGCGCAAGGGGGCAGACCGAGGTCTTGGTGATGTCGGCGATGCGGATGGCGGTGGGGTCGGTCTTGTTCCCAGCACCCATCGAGCTGATGATCGGGGTGTGGGTGCGCTGCGCCCGCTCGATCAGGGCGAGCTTCGCGGTCACGGTGTCCACGGCGTCTACGAGGTAGTCGTACGAGCTCAGGTCGAACTCGTCGGCGGTGGCGGGCAGGTAGAAGCAGTGATGCGTCGTAACGCGGCAGGCGGGGTTGATGAGCGCCAGGCGCTCGGCCATCACCTCGGTCTTGGGCCGGCCGATCGTGTCTTGCGTGGCGATGACCTGGCGGTTCAAATTCGTGAGGCTCACCACGTCCTTGTCGATGATGTCGATCGCCCCCAGCCCTGAGCGCACGAGCGATTCGACGACGAAGCCTCCCACGCCGCCGAGCCCGAACACGGCTACGCGCGCCTGCTGGAGCGCGTCGACACCTTCATAGCCGTATACCAGGCGGGTGCGTGAGAATTGGTCGATTGCCATCGAGGGGCCTTTCGGTTGAGGGCGGTTGGGCGGATCGCGCGCGCCGAGCGCGCTTTGACAGCATACACCGTGCGGGAGGGCGGGCGCGATGGGGAGCGCGGCGCCCTCCCGCGTGAAGGGAACGCCTACGCAAACGGGCCCTGCAGCCTGATGACTGCAGGGCCCGTTGAGTCCGATGGGACAGGGTCTCAGGGAGCCGCCGAGGCGGGCCTAGGGGCTGCGATGCGGCTTAGCGCGCCGCCGGCATGCCCCACAAGAAGTGGTCGGAGTGCAGCAGCTCTTCTGCGATCTCCGAGTTCGGCTCGCCGAAGAACTCGTCGTAGCACTTGATGACCGTCGGGTTCTCGTGGCTGAAACGCAGCTTCGACTTCGTGTCGATGTCGCGCAGCACGAGCTCGCGCTCGAAGGCGCGCTCCTGACCCTCGTGGATGGGCTGGCCGCCGCCGCCGACGCAACCGCCGGGGCACGCCATGACCTCGACGAAGTCGTAGTCCACGTCACCATTCGCGATGGCGCAGCACAGCTGATGGGCGTTTTCCAGGCCGCTGGCGATGCCGATCTTGAGCTCCTTGCCCGGCAGCTGGAACGACGTTTCGCGCCAGCCCTCGCGCCCGCGCACTGCGCTGAAGGCGTCCGGGTCGGGATTCTCGCCGGTGACCAGGTAGTAGGCGGTACGCAGCGCCGCCTCCATGACGCCGCCGGTGGCACCGAAGATGTGGCCGGCGCCGGTGGCGGCGCCCAACGGCAGGTCGAACTCTTCCTCGGGCAGAGCTTTGACGTTGATGAACTTTGCGCGCAGCATGCGGGCAAACTCGCGCGTCGTGATGACGGCTTCGACGTCTTGACCCGTGCCGGTGGTGTCCATGTCGGGGTAGGTGATCTCTTCCTTCTTGGCCACGCACGGCATGATCGAGATGATGCAGAGCTTCTCAGGCGGGATGTCGAGGAGCTTGGTGTAGTAGTTCTTGGCGACGGCGGCGAAGATCTGTTGCGGCGATTTGGCGGTGGAGAGGTTCTTCACCAGGTTGGGATGGCGCGCCTTCAGGAAGCGGACCCAACCGGGGCAGCACGACGTGAACATCGGCTCGCCGGGGTGTTCCTTGAGACGGTGCACCAGCTCAGTGGCCTCTTCCATGATCGTCATGTCGGCGCCGAAGTCGGTGTCGAAGATGTAGTCGAACCCGAGGCTGCGCACAGCGGCCACCATGCGGCCGACCGTTGCCTGTTCCTTGGACAGGCCAAGCGGCTCGCCCCATGACGTACGGATCGACGGCGCGATCTGGGCGATGACGATGCGGTCGGGATCGGCGAGCGCCTGGAACACCTTGAGGGTGTCGTCGCGCGCCGTGAGCGCTCCGCAGGGGCAGTGCGTGATGCACTGGCCGCACAGCGAGCAGGCAGCTTTCGACACGTCGGCGCATCCGGCTGCACCGACGTGGGCGGATGCACCGGTGCGGGTGAGATCCCAGACGTTGAGGTTCTGCACCTTCTTGCACTCGTTGACGCAGCGCATGCAGCTGATGCACTTCGTCGCGTCGCGGACGAGCGGGAAGTCGGTCGCGTTCTTCTGCTGGTCGTACTCGAGCGGGTAGGGGTTCTTCGTGACGTTGAGTGCGTTGGCGTTGGTCTGCAAGACGCAGTTGCCGCTGCGCACGCAGGTCGTGCACTCGCTGCGGTGGCGCGAAAGGATCAGCGACATCGTCTCCTGGCGCGACGCGATGACGCGCGGGGTGTTGGTGTGCACCACCATGCCCTCGGCCACCTCGTTGTTGCACGACGAGACAAGCTTGTCGATGCCCTCCACCTCGACGACGCAGATGCGGCAGGCGCCGATCTCGTTGACGTCTTTCAAGTAGCAGAGCGTCGGAATGATGGAGCCGGCCTGGTAGGCGGCGTTTAGGATCGTGGTCTTTTCGGGGACGGTCACCGACCGTCCGTCAATGCTGAGCGTTACCATGCGCGGGTCCTCCCTCCCTTGAAAGCGCCGTAGCCGAAGTGATCGCATCCTAAGCAGCGGCCGGCTTCCTGCAGCATCTCCTCGTCGGACATGCCGATTTCGCACAGCTCGAAGTCGTGGTTGCGTTCGGTGCCGGGGCGCTCCTTCATGGTCACGCGGCCGCAGGGCGTGCGGTCGGCGAGGTTGGGGGCGGGCATTTCGATGTCGCAGCGGATCTCGTTGGAGAATCCGAGGTAGGTGTCGATGGCGCGTGCGGCGACCTTGCCGCCCTCGATCGCGCGGATGACCGTGGCCGGGCCCCAGGAGCAGTCGCCACCGGTGAAGAAGCCGGGATGGTCGGGGATGCTGGAATCGGGGTTGGCTTGCAGCTCGTTCCACTTGGCGGGAAGGCCGAAGTCCTCGAAGGCGCCCGAGTCGATGTTTTGGCCGATGGCCACGATGATGGTCGTTGCCGGGATGCGGATGGGCTCGGCGCTCGCCGCCTTGGGCGAGGGGCGCCCGCCGCGCACGGTCGAGATCATCTGGGGCTGGCCCCAGAGCGCCACGGCGTGGCCGTTCTCGTCGACCTCGACGTGGTCGGGGGCGACGAGCTCCATGAGCTCGCAGCCGTCTTCGATCGCGCCGTCGATCTCCTCGTCGAGCGCGGTCATATCGGCGCGGCGGCGACGATAGACGATCTTCACCGACTTGGCGCCCATGCGCACTGCGCTGCGGGACGCGTCCATCGCGACGTTGCCGCCGCCGACCACGATGACGTCCTGGCCGGTGTAATCGTCGATGTCCCCGTCGCCGATGGCGCGCAGCATCGAGACGGCGGGCACGACGCCTGCAGCGTCTTCGCCATCGATGCGGAGCTTCTTGTCGGAGTGGGCGCCGATGCAGACGTAGACGGCGTCGTAGTCGCGCTCGAGATCGGCGATCGCGACGTCGGTGCCGACGGAGACGCCGAGCTTGACGTCGACGCCGAGCGAGGTGATGAAAGAGATCTCGGTATCGAGCAGATCCTTGGGCAGGCGGTAGTTCGGGATGCCGTAACGGAGCATGCCGCCGAGCTTGGCGCGCTGCTCGTAGACGGTGACCGCATGGCCCATGCGCGTCAGGAAGTAGGCTGCGGTGAGGCCGCCGGGGCCACCGCCGATGACGGCCACGCGCTTGCCGGTGGGCTCGTTGACCGGGCAGGGGCGCTCAGGCTTCTCGTGGTCGCACGCGTAGCGCTTGAGGCCGCGGATGTTGATGGCGGAGTCGACGAAGCCGCGACGGCAGGTGTTCTCGCACGGATGCTCGCACACGTAGGCGCAGGCCGACGGGAACGGGTTGTCCTTGCAGATCAGATCGACGGCATCGTCGTAACGGCCGGCCTTCACGAGCGCGATGTAGCCGGGGATGTCGACGTTGGCGGGGCAGCCCTCGACGCAGGGCACGGGGTGCTCGGAGGCCACCAGGCAGCGGCCCTCCTTGTGCAGCTCGTAATCCTCGTGGAAGGCGCGCATGCTGGTGAGCGCCATTTCTGCGGCTTGCGTGCCGATGGCGCAGTCAGCGGAGATCCTCACGTTTTCCGCCAGATGCTCGATCGTGTGCAGCGACTCGTCGGTTGCCGTGCCGTCGAGCACGCCGTCGAGCAGGTGCTCGATCTGGCCTAACCCGACGCGGCAGGGAACGCATTTGCCGCAGGTCTGGGCGCGGCACAGCGCGATGAGGCCGCGTGCGACGTCGACGGGGCAGGTACCTTGGGGGTGGACGGAAAGACGGCGCGCCATATCGTCACGAACGGCGTAGATCGTCTTCTCTGCCTCGCCCGGGGTACGAATTTCCAATGGGCTCATGGGAAATCTCCTCGGTTTGTCCTCTTCTCCTTTGAGCCGGGTGGTTAGGCCGGCCGGCGTGTGTGAGGCGGGCGACTGAGCGTCGCGTGTGCCGTGATCACGCAAGGCTGATTGTATCAGGATCGGCGGGAACGGCCTTGTTTCATCGGGGAACGGTAGCGGCGCGCTCGCTGCCGCTCTGGGGGCGACCGTTCGCCGCAAGGTATCTGAACTGGGAAAACGCGTTATTCGAGCCGAGTTTGCGCCAGGTGGCATGAGGGATTTCGATCGATCGGGTGCGCGAGCGGGCATCCGAGGGCATCGATCGGGCGGGGTGGGCGAGGCGTGCGTGCCGGTGGCCCAGAAGCGAGATCGTGCGCAGGGGGAGACTGGACTTGTTGTGGCTTGCTTGCACGAACGCGTGCTCGTGTTGGGCAAAAACGACGGCTTTATACGTCGGCAGACCGCAGAGAAGCTTCCAAATCTGCAAATCAAGGTGCGAGGGAGGCTGTGAGTGCCTAAACCTGGGTTCGTCAGTGAGCAGTGACGTATAGAGCCGTCGTTTTTTGACCATCGATAGGCAGAATGCGTGCAGGGGAGGCGTGGTCAGAGCGCGGTGACGTGTGTGTTGACCTGCCGGTAGCCGGTTTTTTCGGCCTTTCGTCATGGGACTAAAAACTGTTCGATCAAGAAGGATAGTATCAATTAAAAAGTTAAAAGAAACTGATAAGTAGATAATGCTTAGCAGCAAACAGTACAGTTAGCTTGTGGTGCGGGTAGGGCTAAAGGCCTGGAGCCCCTAGTCGGGCTCCAGACTGCTCGTCGTTGCGAAAAAGTGAGGAGGATCGATGGACGGTTTGATTGTTGCACGGGGGTTGTGTAAATCGTTTTTCGTCGGTCGGGGGTCGAGCCGTCAGGAGATCCCCGTGCTCAATGACGTCAATATCGAGATTGGTGCGGGTGAGGTTGTTTCCATCGTGGGCCCTAGCGGGTCGGGCAAGACAACCTTGCTGTATTGCCTTGCGGGGTTAGAAAGCCCCACGGCTGGGACGGTGAGCTATTCGTGGCTATCCCGTGAACGTAATGGGAAAAGAGCAGGTGGAGGTGGAATTCTCTCCGAGATTGGCTTCGTTTTCCAATCCTATAACCTCATCCCATATTTGAACGTGATAGACAATATCGTTTTGCCTCTTCGTTTATCTGGCCAGAGGGTTTCGGGCGAAAACGTGGAAGGGATCCTGCTGGACATTGGCCTTTCGGAAAAGAAGCTGTGCTATCCGGAGGATCTATCGAGTGGCGAACAGCAGCGGGTTGCCGTTGCCAGATCGTTGCTGGCGAGAAGGACGCTTTTGCTTGCCGATGAGCCAACGGGAGCACTCGATTCCCTTAATAGTTCTAAGGTGATCGGCATGCTTCGCAAAGTGGCTCTTGATGGGTCGCGATCCGTTGTCATGGTAACCCATGATTTAGATATGGCTTGTTGCTCCGATCGGGTGTTGGTTCTGCGGGATGGCGAAGTGATAGATGAATTCACGGATCCTTCACCGGTTCAGTTGCTGAAGGCGATGGAGGCATTATGACGGGCTTAATAGGCGCTCATATCCGTTCCAACTGGGCTTTATGGAGTGGTTTGTTGATGGTGGCCATTTCGTGTGGTTTCGTCGGTGAAATCGCTCTGTGCTCTTTTTCGATCTCCCGGTTGACCGAGGGCGACGATGCGGTGTTGCTTCTCAACTCAAGTTCGATGATCGCGACGTTTTCGGTGTTAGCGGG
>CAVCDZ010000085.1:0-4191 GCA_963601095.1 Oscillibacter sp. MSJ-31
ACGCCTGGACCACCGCGTCGTCTGCGGTGTGGGTAAGCACATGGGAGTGGAGAGACGGTGCTCCGGTCATCATAGCGACTCCTTGGGGGGCTCGTCGGGGGTGTCGACTCAAGGTGGTATTACGAATCTTCGTATAGTGTTACCGACCATACCACATCGCGCCCGCTTTCCAAGGAAAATCCGCTCGCCAGCAGACGACCGGTTGTCGGCGCATGGCACCGAGACGAAATCTGAGAGCGCGAGAAGGCGGGGTGGCGCCGACGCAAAAGGCCGCCGAGAGCAACGAAACGGTATCAGGCCGTACGACGACCCGGATGACGCGAGGCGCTGCCCGTATGATGAGACGCGTTAACCTCAAGGCCAGGCTCCTGGCCGCACGCCGAGCGCCGCGGCTTGCAAACTCACGCGGCGCTCGGTTTTTTCTTCTTCTTCGCCAAACCCGCGCGCCCCTTACCCGCGGCCGGCAATGCCTAGGCCGTCGCGTCAGCCACCAAGAAGCGCAGAAGGTCGGCGCGGCTCACCGACCCGACCAGATGCCCGCCCTCGGTGACCGGCACCTTCTTGATGCGCAGGTCGGACAGCATGCGGCACACCTCATCGAGCCCGCGCCCGCGCTCGACGCTCACCACGTTCTTCGTGGCGAGCGACAGCGCCGACACGCCGTTCAGCTCTTCGAGGCTCTCATGCAGGTTTTCCCTGCGCAGCCAGTGAGCGTAATAGAACGACGTGTCGAGCAGCTCGGAGCTGTCGTCGGCAAGCGCGCGCATGATGTCTCCGTCGGAGATGAAGCCGACGACCGTCCCGTCGGCAGACACCAGGGGAAGCCCGCTGGTGCGATAGTTCACCATCGCGCCGAGGGCCTCGCGCGCCGTCGCGGTGGCAGGGATGCTGTAGACCTCGTGCTTCATCACGCGATCGAACAGCAGGTCGATCGCCGCGGGCGCGCTCGCATGGCGCGAGGCGGTCTCCGCGCGGCTCACCATCAGCGCCAGAACCAAGCCGACCAGAGCGAACACCGCAGCGACGGCGCAGGTCGTGCCGAAGCCCGAGGCGTTGGCCGCCACCTGGCTCGCGCCGTCGGCGAGCGCGGACTGCTCGACCGCCGACATGATGCCGACGTAGAACGACGAGCCGATGCAGCCGGCCACCTGGATCGCACGTACGCGCCGTCGTCGGCGCTCTTCATCAACGACGAGCCGATGCAGCCGGCCACCTGGATCGCGGTGTAGCACATCGTCGTGCCATGGGGATGCAGATCAGGCGTCAGGCGGCTCAAAGCGAAGCTCTGAGCGGGCCCGACCGAAAACGCGCAGCCGATCAGCACCGGGGCGTACAGAAGCGCCAGCACCCCCGACGTCGCCGAGCCGCCGAAGACGGACAGCAGCGCCAAGAACACCATCATCACCGCAAGGGCCGCCGGCAGGGTGATGCGCAGGCCGATGCGGTCGAAGAGCTTGCCGGCAACAGGCGAGAACACGCAGCACAGCAGGCAGGGACCGAGCAGCGTCAGCGCGGCGCCCATCGCCGTGAACCCGAGCGAGCCCTGCATCAAGAGCGGAAGGACGATGTTCATGGCGAACACGGCCATGAACGCGACGAACACGACCAGCAAGCTCGTCGCGAACCCGGGGATCGAAAGCGGGCGAAGGTCAAGAAGGGGCTCTTCAAGCCGCGTCTGGCGCACGAAGAACGTCACGAGCGCGACGATGCCCACACACGCGCACGCCGCCGTGACCGCAAGCGCCCCCGAGAACGCCGTCGACACGGCGTAGAGCACGCCGACGAGGCCGACGGCGACCAGGGCAACCGATGCCGCGTCGAGATGCGGCTTGGAGAGCGCGGCGAAGTCTTTGATGGCGAGTGCCGTCAGCACCAGAGCAACGAAGACCAAGGCAGCGAACACGAAGAACAGCGCATGCCAGTCAGCAGCCGAGAGCAACACGCCGCCTGCGATCGGCCCGAAGGCCGGGCCGAGCAGCGTCACCGCGCTCACCACGCCCATGTAGGAGCCGAGCTGGCCCTGGGGCGCGACGAGCAGCGTCAAGTTGATGCCGATCGGCACCAGCATGCCCGTGCCGATCGCCTGGATCACGCGCGCGGCGATCAGCACGCCGAAGTTGGGCGCGAATCCGCCGATCAAGGTACCCACCAGCAAAAACGCGACCGCCGCCACGTTCAGCGCGCGGGTAGGGATGCTGCGATAGAGAAAGCTCGTGACCGGGACGACGATGGCAGCCACGAGCATGTAGGCCGTCGAGACCCACTGGACCGTGGCGGACGTAAGGGAAAACGTCTGCATGATCGGCGTGAGCGCCACGTTCAGAAACGTCTCGTTGAACGTGGCGAGGAAGGCAGTCACAGCGACCACCGCCAACACCAGTCGGGGATTGCGTACGCGTGTTTCACTCATTCAAAACCTCTTTCGATAGAGTGACAGCACGCGACGGGCCACCAACGCGCCGATCCCCGGGCGCGCCGATGGCAGACGTAGGCTAGCGCGGAGCCAACCGCGCATGCAGGCGAAGCGTCCCCTGTGCGCCCAAGGCGCACGCGCTTTGCTTTGTTCTGCCTTTTATGTTGTTCAGGAACTGCGCCGCACCAAGGCGGCTGCGATCAAGAAGTATAGGACGATCAGGCACGATATGCAATGCCTGCGCGCAAGAGCACCTGCCCCGCGCATGTGGCCTGCATCCGTCACGCGCCTGGCAGCACTGCGGCACCTCGCCGCGCGTCCGGACACGCCGCTCGCTCAAAAGCGCGAAGCCGCCCTACCTGAAGCACCCGCCGAAGTAGCGGCACAGATGCTCGTAGAGCGCCACCGCGCCGGCGCTCTCGGCCGCATGCCCGGTGAGCCACACGTGCACCTCGCGGCGCTGCGTGACGTCCAAGGGCCACAGCGCCACCTTGCCGTCGCCTCGCGCGCCCCAGCTGAACTCCGGCCAAAACCCCACGCCGAGCCCGAGCCCGATCATCTTGCGCACGACGCTCGGGTTGTCGCTCTCGAACGTGATCCGGGGATGGAAGCCTGCCGCTTCGCACAGGTCACGGGTGAAGCGGCTGAACCCCGACGACGCGGACAGCGACACGAAACCGACCCCCTCAAGCTCCTCGAGCGGCACCGGCACGGAAGAAAACGAGCGGTCTACCGGAGCGGCCAGCATCACGCGCTCGGAAAACGACCGCGAGCGCGCGCACGATACCGGCGCCGAGGAGTCGACCATGACGTCCGCCTCGTCCTCCGAGACGTACGAGGTCTGGGTCAGCGAGACACGACGGCGCGGATCCTTCTCCAGCCACAGCGCCAGCGCATCGGCGGCGATGCGGGACGCGGCGCCGAGGTGCACGCGGATCTCGCGCGCGCCGGCGTGGTCGATCAGCAGGTCGGCCCGCACGCGATCGAGCTCATCGACGATCGGGCCGAGACTTCGCTGCAGCGCCCTGCCCTCCTCGGTCAGCCGCAGCCCCCGGCCCGCGCGTTCGAAGAGCGTGACGCCGAGCTCGCGCTCGAGCCGCGCGATCGAGCGGCTGAGCGCCGGCTGGGCGATGCGCAAGCGCTGCGCGCTCCTGGTCATGTGCTCGGTCTCGGCGACGTCGAGGAAATATCTCATCTGTTGCGTATCCATGGCTCAATGATACCCGAAGTGCATCAATGAATGACAAACTGCTATTGGATTCATGCTGTTTATCGCATTAGTATCAACAGCCGAACAAACGCCCCCAGCTCAAAGGAGTAAACCTTGATCGGACAGATCCTCGAAGCCGCAATGCTCATCTGCTTCGGCCTCTCGTGGCCTCTCAACGCGTACAAGAACTACAAAGCGGCAACCGCCGCCGGCACCAGCTGGCAGTTCATCCTGCTGATCACCGTCGGCTACCTCGCCGGCATCGCTGCGAAGTTCGCGTCGGGCGACCTGAGCTGGGTCCTCATCGTCTACTTCCTCAACCTGGCCTGCCTGGCCGTCAACTGGGCCGTCTACTTCCGCAACCGCCGCCTCGACGAGGCGCGCCTCGAGCGCGTCGAATCGCACGCCGAGACGATCATGTCCGTCAAGAAGGTACTCGTCGCCACCGACGGCTCGAAGGCGTCGCTTGAGGCCATCGGGTTCGCCTCGCACGCCATCGACCTCACGCACGCGGGCCAGATCGAGCTCCTTGCCGTGGCCGAGCCGGGCTCCAAGGCAAGCCGCGAGC
>CAVCDZ010000086.1:0-8455 GCA_963601095.1 Oscillibacter sp. MSJ-31
CTGTTGCCCCTCTCAGGCGAGGCCCACGTCTACGAGACGCTGTTTCCGCTGGTCGACGGCTTCGTTTTGACCGGCGGCAACGACATCGACCCGGCGCGCTACGGCGCCATTCGCGACAGCGGCAAGATCTCGGAGCACTCGCCCGAGCGCGAGGAACTTGAATACCTCATCTTGAGCTACGCTTACCGTCTCGACCTGCCGCTTTTGGGCATCTGCCGCGGCATGCAGATGATCAACGTCTGCTTCGGCGGCACCCTCTACCGCGATCTGGCCGACCAGTTCCCCGGCGTGCGACGCAGCGGGTACTCCTCGGAGTCCGGCGAGCTGCCGAAAACCATGCACTGGCAGGACCCGCCCTACGATGCCCCCTCGCATCGCGTCGACATCGTGCCGGGCACGCGGCTGATGGCGCTTCTGCAGACCGACCATATCAACGTCAACTCGATCCATCACCAGGGCGTATGCGACTTATCGGCGCTCGTCGACCCTGCGGCCTACGGCGAAGACGGCCTCGTCGAGGCGATCGAGGTGCGCGGGCGCTCCTTCATGATGGGCGTTCAGTGGCATCCCGAGTTCTTCTCGGGCGAGCACCGCATGAGCTGCGTGTTCCATGCGCTCATCGAGGCGGCGTCGCGGGCGCACAAGAAGACGCGCGGCACGGTCGCGCTGCCTCAGCCCGAAGACGTCGATCAGCGGTGGCATCCGATCACCTACGCCGACTGCATCTAGAGCACGCACCTAGTGCGCAGCGATCCTCACGTCCGCCAGCGACGTCTCGCCGCTCCTCATCAGCAGGTTGATCATCCGAATACGCGTTTCCAGCTCGCGCGGCTCGAGGCTCTGCGCCTCGCCGATGCGCTGCATCAGATAGCACGACGTGTTGCGGACGATGTTCGTCAGGTACCCGAGCGCCTCGTCGCCTTCGAGCAGGCCCTCGCGGTAGAGGTAGTCGATCGACCCGATGATCCCGCTGACCGAGAACTCGATCAGCACGCGCGTCTCCTCGGTCAGGCAGTCGCCCCCGTCGCAGAGGATGGCGCGCCACAGCCCCACGACGACCGCCTTGACCTTGTGCCCGATGTACTCATGGCCGGCCCGTTGCATGATCAGGCCGAACCGGCGCGAGCGCTCGAGCATCGCGCGGCTTTCGGTCTTTTCCTCGCTCTCGTCGCAGAACAGCAAGAACAGATCGAGCGGCAGCCCCGGCGTGCGCAGCAGCTCCTCCTCGATGATGGCGTAGAGCAGCGCGTCGATCGATTCGAAGTGGTAGTAGAACGTGCCGCGGTTGCAGCGGGCTTCGTTCGTGATCATCCCGATGGTGATGTCTTTGAGGTCGTGATCGGCGAGCAGGCTCCAGAGCGCGTTTTTGATGCGCTCGGAGGCAAGCGGTTCGACCTGGTCTTTGCGAGGGCGTGCCATGGTTAATCTCCTGGTGACGATGGGGCGGTACGGGCGAGGGTGCAGCGAGGGTCGCTCGCCGCCTTATCACGATGAGCGGGCGTTCATGATGAGCATCTGCAGACGGTTCTCGATGTTGGCGAAGCTGACGTCGGGGTCGTAGTCGAGCGGCAGGATCTGCGCGTCGGGGTAGAGCTCCTTCAGCCGCTTGGAGATGCCGCGCCCGACCACGTGGTTGGGCAGGCAGCCGAAGGGCTGGAGGATCACGAACGCGCGGCAGCCGTGCTCGGCGTGGTGGAGAATCTCGGCGGGGATCAGCACGCCCTCGCCGGCATCGAAGGTGTGCGGGATGATCGGGTCGCTGGCGCGTACGAGCTCGGGCATGCGCGTCGGCGGCGTGTAGAGCGGGTGGGCAGACGCGATGCGATCGCAGAGGGCGTGCGCGAAGTCGAAGAGCTTGTCGGCCACGTGGAACCAGACCTTCTGCTGGAAGGGGCGGTCCACGTGGTAGTCGTCGATCTGGGACTTCTGATAGAAGTAGGTCTTGCGGATGACGTCGGTCATGCGCGCCTCGATGATCTCGAGGCCGTTGCGCTCCAGGTAGTCCTCGATGTCGTGGTTGGCGCCGGGGTGGAAGTTGAGCAGGTACTCGCCGACGATCAGCACGCGCGGGCGCGGGTGGGAACGATCGTAGGACACCTCATTCATCAGGGCGATGGCGCGCTTGAAGCCGGCCTTAGCCCCGCGCACGCCCGAGGCTTCAAGCCCCTCCATGACCTCTGCCACGGCGCGGTCGAAGGCGGCGTTGGCAGAGCCCGGCACGGTCTCGTACGGGCGGATCTTGCGCAGCAGCTCCTCGAGCGCGTCGATCATCGGCAGGCCGAAGGCGATGCGGATGGCCGACGGAAGGCTCAGCTTGAAGCCGGGGTGGATGTCGTGGGCGTCCACGTCGTCGTTCGTGAGGATCGGCACCTGACCGTAGCCGGCGTCGTTGAGCGCCTTGCGCAGCAAGGCGGCGTAGTGGGTCAGGCGGCAGTCGCCGATGTACTTGCCGGTGCCGATGGCCACGTGGTCAAGGTCGTACTCGCCGGACTCGAGCGCGGCGAGCGCCTCGCCGATGACGATTTGGGCCGGGAAGCAGATGTCGTTGTGGACGTAGCGCTTGCCCAGGTAGATGGCGCGGTCGCGGCCGATGTCGAGCGGTTCTGCGCGGATGCCCTGCTTGCGGAAGGCCGCGGTCATGAGCAGGCAAAACGCGTGCGAGGTGTTGGGCACCAGCACGACGCGCTCGGCGCGGTCGTCCTCGCGGTACTTTTGCGGGTAGGGGTCGACGAGCTTGTCGCCCGAGCGACGGGCCAGTGCGGTGTCTGCGGCGGCCTCGCGCGCTGCGATGTCGCGCTCGAGGCTGGCGGCGAAGTCGTCGCCGAGCGCTGCGCAGGCGTCGGCGCTCACGCAGGCGGCGCACGACGGGGTGCTCGCGCAGGCGGTGCGCGAGGAGGCCTTCGCGGGGTCGCCGGCGTGGGCGCGGCGCTCCTCGATCGTCTCGATGAACGAGCGCGTGCGGATGCCGAGCGGGCCTCGGATGTCGCTCTCGTCGAGCTTGAGCACGAGCGGCGTCTTCGGGCCGGCTTCCTTCATCAGGCGGATGATCTCGTCGGACAGGTAGGCATCGTGGCCGCAGCCGAAGCTGACGATCTGCACGTATTCCATATGCGGGCTCTGCGCCGCGATCACGGCGGTGGACAGCATGCGGGCGTGGAAGTTGTTGACGATGTCGATCAGGCTGTTGTCGAGCGGCACGTCTTCGGCGCCCGGCACCGAGTCAGCGGTGATAACGGGGATGCCGAGGTCGGTGAAGTAGCTGGGCAGCTCGTGGTTGACCAGGGCGTCGTTGTGGTAGGGGCGGCTGGCGAGCACGACAGCGTAGCGGCCCTCCTCCTTGACCTGGGCCAGCACCTCGGCGCCGCGCTTGAGCAGCGCGTCGTGGAAGGCGTCTTGGGCCTGCACGGCCTGCGCGAGCGCGTCTTTCACCGCGCTGGCTTCGATGCCGAAGGTGTCGCCGAACCAGGAGACGAGCTGCGTCTCGCGGTCGCGGTCGGTGAACCAGTGGAACAGCGGGTTGTCGAACGGTGTGTTCCAGCGGCGCTCAGGGTTGTCGGAGTTCTGGATGACGAGCGGGTAGCCCTTCACCACCGCGCACATCGACTGGCTCGTGTCGGCGGTGTTCTCGGAGGGCACCGTGGTCACGCTGGGCATGAAGATGCGGTCGACGCCCTGCTTGCGCAGGTCGCGCAGGTGGCCGTGGATCAGCTTGGCGGGGAAGCACACGGTGTCGGAGGTGACGGCGGACAGGCCGTCCTCGTAGATCGCGCGCGTGGAGGCGTGCGAGAGGCGCACCGTGAAGCCGAGCGCCTGCAGAAGCGTCTTCCAAAACGGCATCGTGTCCCAGAACGACAGCACGCGCGGGATGCCGATGACGGTGTTCTGGTCGGGGGCAGCCTGGGTGTGTGGCCAGTCTTGGAACAGGAGGCGCTCGCGCTCGTCGAAGAGGTTGGGGACGCTGTCCATCGTGCGCTTGGCCGCGCGCACCTGCTCGCGGATCTCCGCGTCATGCGGGTCGTCGACGATCTCGCCGCGCGGGCAGCGGTTGCCGGTGATCCAGGAAGCGCCGCCGGAGAAGGTGATGCGCGTGCGGTTGCAGCGGTTGGCGCAGAATGGGCAGATCAGGTTCGTTTCCTGCTCGTAGGTGAAAGCGCGCAGAGCGTCCCAGCCGATGAACGACGAGCCGGTCTTTCCGGGATGCTGGGCGGCGCTGCGCGCATCGGCGCTCTGCTCAAGGCGTTCTTTGGCGATCAGCGCCGTGCCGATTGCGCCCATGAGCCCCGGGTAAGGCGCGCGGACAACCGGGCGGCCGACGTACTGCTCGAAGGCGCGCAGCACGGCGTCGTTCAAGAACGTGCCGCCCTGCACGACGATGCGCTCGCCCAAGCTGTCGAGGTTCGACACGCGGATGACCTTGGTGAAGACGTTTTCGATGATGGAGCGGCACAGGCCCGCCATGATGTCGTCGGGGGTCTTGCCGTTTTTCTGCTCGGTCACGATCGAGCTGTTCATGAACACGGTGCAGCGGCTGCCGAGGTTGGCGGGCGTCTCTGAGTGGAAGGCCGCCTCGGCGATCTTGCGCGTGGGGATGGCCAGCGTCGAGGCGAAGTTCTCGAGGAACGAGCCGCAGCCCGACGAGCAGGCCTCGTTGACGACGACGTCGGTGATCACGCCGTCGTCGATCCAGATGGCCTTCATGTCCTGGCCGCCGATGTCGAGCAGGAAGGTGACGTCGGGCACGTAGCGCTCGGCCGCGTGCGCGTGCGCCACCGTCTCGACGGTGTGGGAGTCGGCGTCGAGGGCCTGCGCGAACATGAGCTCGCCGTAGCCGGTGGTGCCCAAGCCGAGCACGTCGAGCGTGATACCGGCGCGCTCGTAGCGGTCGTGGAGGTCGCAGAGCGCGGCCTTCGCCACGTCGAGCGGCTCGCCTTCGTTCGGGGCGTAGAACGAGTCGATGAGCTCGCCGTCCTCATCGAGGAGCGCGACCTTCGTGGTGGTCGAGCCGGAGTCGATGCCCACGTAGATGCCCAGGTGCTCAGGGGCAGCGTCGGCGGGTCGGTCGTCGAGCGGGCTTTTCGTCGGCGGCAGCGCGTGGCGACGACGAAAGTCGGTCGCTTCGGCGTCGGAGGCGAAGAAGGGCTGGGCGGCGTGGTCGGACGTCTCGCCGTCGCAGCCGCAGGCAGCGCCGTCGATCACGATGATGTCGCCGGTTTCGAGCTCGGCAATCGCCTTATCGATGTCGAGGGCGCGCGCGTCGTCGGCGAACAGCTCGTCGAGCGAGAGCGCGGCGCCCACTGCGACGATGGTCTCGGGATGCTCGGGGATGATGATGCCCTCGCGGCCGAGGTCGAGGCGTTCGGCGAAGACCTTGATCAGGCGCGGGTTGAAGGTGAGCGGGCCGCCCTCGAACACGACCGGGGCCACGATGTCGAGGCCCTGGGCCAGGCCGCCGATCGTCTGCTTGGCGATCGCGTGGAACGAGGAGAGCGCGATGTCTTCTTTGGAGACGCCCTGGTTAAGCAGGGGCTGGATGTCGGTTTTGGCGTAGACGCCGCAGCGGCCCGAGATGGTGTGGACGGCGGTGCCGGCCGAGGCCAGGTCGTTGAACTGCTCGATCGGGACCTTGAGCAGGGTGCCGATCTCGTCGATGAAGGCGCCCGTGCCGCCGGCGCACGAGCCGTTCATGCGCATGTCGGCCACCGAGAGGCGATCGGCTTCCTCGTCGTACTCGAAGAAGATCATCTTGGCGTCTTGGCCGCCCAGCTCGATCGCCGTGCGGGCGGTGGGGTAGAAGGCGCTGACCGCGAGCGCGTTGGCGACGACTTCCTGGACATAGGGCAGGTCGAGCGCCGTGGCGAGCGAGGCGCCGCCGGAACCGCAGAGCGCCGCGCGCAGGGGCAGGCCGGCGTAGCGCTCGCGCACGTCGCGCAGGAGCCCGGTGACGCATTCGGCCTGGCGGGCGTGGTGACGGACGTAGTCGCGATAGAGGACGCGGTGCGTGTCGGCGTCGAGGACGGCGACCTTGGCGGTGGTGGAGCCCACGTCGATGCCGACGAGGAGCGCGCGGAGCGACGTGGCGTCGGCGTCGGTGCGCTCCTGCGCGGTGTCGGTCGGCTGGGTGGCGGCGGTGCGCGCATGGGGTGCGGCGGCATCGTTTGCGGGGGCGGTTTGGGAGGGGGAGGAATTCGGGGTTTCGGGCAGAGAGGACAAGGGGGAAGATCCTTTGGGGTATGGGATAGGCTGCTTTGTCGCGAGCTAATGCATCGCACTTCGTTAGTTTATCCAACAAGGTGTTGGAATAAAACATACAAATCGGTGACGGTGACGCAATTCTGCGGGCGTGATCTGGTTTCTTCGGCGTGAGGGTAACCGAACAGCGCGCGGGTTTTTCTTGAACGCGTTCAGGTGCGCAGGAGTGATTGCGCTTCGGTAACGGATTGCGGCGTTCGCGCAGATGAGCCGGAGATCCTATAATAATCGAAGGGATCGAAACGACATGAGAAGGAGGGGTCGTCATGGCACGTACTATCGAGGACAGCTTCAAGGACATCTTTCTGGCAGGCGTCGGCGCGATGGCGCTGACGGGCGAGAAGGCCAAAGAGGTCGTCGACACGCTCATCGAGAAGGGCAGCCTGACCGTCGAGCAGGGTAAGGACATCAACAAGGAACTGCAGCACAAGGCGTCCGAGACCGTTTCCAAGGTGCGCACCGAGACCGTTGCGCAGGCCATCAAGAACATGAGCCCCGAGGAGCGCGATGAGTTTGCCGCCACGGTGGCCAAGCTGGTGGCCGACGCCAAGGCGGAGCCGGTGGTAGGCGACGTCGAGGCGGAGACTCCTGCCAAGGACGCCGACTAGGCACGCTCGGGGATGCGGCCGCCGACGATGAGGCGGCCGCATCTTCGTCGAGGTATCGTTTCATGGATGAAAACACCCTGATCAAGCATTTCTTTCAGAATGGCACCGAGGTCGATCCCACCCAGCAGTTCAACCTGAGCCGCAAGGCTCGCGCGCGCCGCTTGGGAGAGATCCTCGCGCTCATGCGCAAGCATCACGTGACCGAGGGACTGACCCCTAAACAGTTCCGCGACATCTTGATCGACCTGGGGCCGAGCTTCATCAAGATCGGCCAGATGCTCTCGCTGCGCTCCGAGATCCTGCCCCAGGCGTACTGCGATGCGTTGGCGGATCTGCAGATGGACTGCGACCCCATGCCTTTCGAGGAGACCCTGTCGGTGCTCGAGGACATCTACGGCGAGCGGTTCGGCTCGATCTTCCGCGAGATCGACCCGAAGCCGTTGGGCAGCGCGTCGCTCGCACAGGTGCACAAGGCGGTGCTCGCAAACGGCGACGAGGTGGCGGTCAAGGTGCAGCGCCCCGGCGTGCGCATGTCGATGGCTCAAGACATCGACGTGATGCGCTCGGTCGCCAAGCACCTGTCCCGCTTCATGAAAGACAACCAGATGCTCGATTTGCGCGATGTGGTCGAGGAGCTGTGGACGACGTTTTTGGAGGAGACCGACTTCACCAAGGAGGCGCAGAACCTCTGCGAGTTCGCCCGCCTCAACAAAGACGTCGTCTACCTCACCTGCCCGGCGCCGTATCTGGAGTACTGCACCGAGTCGGTGCTGGTGATGGAGTACGTCGACGGCATCTCGATTCGCGATACCGACACGCTCGTCGCGCAGGGTTACGATCTGGACGAGATCGGCCTCAAGGTGCTGGACAACTACGCGACGCAAATCCTCGACCATGGCTTTTTCCACGCCGACCCGCATCCGGGCAACATCTTCATCAAAGGCGGCCAGGTCGTCTACATCGACCTGGGCATGATGGGGAGGCTGACGCTGCGCGATCGGGCGGGGTTTGCCGAGATCATCAAGGCGGTGGGCCAGCAGAACGCGAGCCGCCTCAAAGACGCGCTGATCGCGTTTTCCGTCTCGCACGACATGGCTGCGATCGATCATCCGCGCCTGATCGCCGAGCTCGACGTCATCCTGCAAAGCTATGGGTCGGTCGATGTGGAGGACATCGACATCGGGGCCATGCTCAGCGACATCATGGTGCTCACGCGCCAATGTAAGGTGACGCTGCCGGCGTCGGTGACGGCGGTGTCACGCGGCATCGTGACGCTCGAGGGTACGCTTGCGAAGTGCCTGGCCAAGACCAACATCATCGACATCATCAACGGGCATCTGATGCGCAAGACCGATATCGCCGACGAGCTGGACAAACGCGTGGCCGACCTGCTGCTGTCGCTCGACTCGTCGGCGCGCAGCCTGTCGAAGGCGGCCGAGTACTCGGGCGACACGCTGCGCATGCTGTCGCGCGGGCAGCTGAAGATCAACATGGAGATGCTGGGCTCGGACGAGCCGCTCGCCAAGTTGGGGCGGCTCACGAACCGTATGGCCGTCGGTATGATCATCGCCGGCCTGTTGGTCAGCGGCAGCCTGATC
>CAVCDZ010000087.1:0-20759 GCA_963601095.1 Oscillibacter sp. MSJ-31
CACTTCACCTGAGCGGAACCGCCAACGCGCGACACCGAGATGCCGACGTCGACTGCCGGGCGCTGGCCCTGGAAGAAGAGGTCGGTGACCAGGTAGATCTGGCCGTCGGTGATCGAGATGACGTTCGTCGGAATGTAGGCAGCGACGTCGCCGGCCTGCGTCTCGATGATCGGGAGCGCGGTCAGCGAACCTGCGCCGTTCTCGTCGGAGAGCTTGCAAGCGCGCTCAAGCAGGCGAGAATGCAGGTAGAAGATGTCGCCAGGATAAGCCTCGCGTCCCGGCGGACGACGCAGGGTCAGCGACATCTGTCGATAGGCCACCGCCTGCTTGGTCAAGTCGTCGTAGACGCACAGGACATGGCCGCCGGGGTTGTCGGCGGAAGCGGGCTTGCCGTCCTCGCCGTTGTACATGAAGTACTCGCCCATCGCAGCGCCGGCCATCGGGGCCAGGTACTGCAGCGGAGCAGCCTCAGAAGCCGTGGCAGCCACGACGATGGTGTAATCGAGGGCACCGTAGCGCTCCAGGGTCTCGACGATGCCGGAGACCGTGGAAGCCTTCTGGCCGATCGCGACGTAGACGCAGACCATGCCCTTGCCCTTTTGGTTGATGATCGCGTCGATCGCGATGGACGTCTTGCCGGTCTGGCGGTCGCCGATGATCAGCTCGCGCTGGCCGCGGCCGATCGGGATCATCGAGTCAACGGCGAGGATGCCGGTCTGCATCGACTCCTCGACGGGCTGGCGCTCATGAACGCCGGGGGCCTTGAACTCGACCGGACGCGTGGTCTGGGTGTCGATCGGGCCCTTGCCGTCGAGCGGCTCGCCAAGCGGGTTCACCACGCGGCCGAGCAGAGCGCGACCCACGGGTACTTCCAGAATCTTGCCAGTGGTTCGGCACTGGTCATTCTCTTTGATTGCGGTGACGTCACCGAGGAGCACGGCGCCGACTTCCTCTTCTTCGAGGTTCTGGACCATGCCGTAGACAACCTTGCCGTCGGATGCGACGAACTCGAGCAGCTCGCCTTCCATCGCGCCCTTCAGGCCGTCGACACGCGCGATGCCGTCGCCGATCTGCATGACCATGCCGGTCTCGCGGGACTCGACGCTGGTGTTGATGGCTTCGAGCTGCTTGCGCAGCGCCTCGTCGATAGACTGTGCGGTGATTTCAGTCACTAGCATTCACCTCCATCTTTTTGTTTCAGCACCAAGCGGGCGCGATCGAGCTGCGTTGCGACGCTCGCATCGACGTAGCGGCCCCTGGTGCTCATGATGATGCCGCCCTTGATGGACGGGTCGAGATGCTCGACGAGCACCACATCCCTGCCCAAGTCGGATTCGGCCTTATCGGTAATAACGGTTCGCAGGTTGTCATCAAGGTCAACAACCGTTGTCACATCAACAACATTGAAGTTCAGCTTGCTCTCGATCAGCTCCTCGTAGGAAGAGCAGACGCGGCGGAACAGCGTCGCGTCCTGGCGCGAGGCCATGACGGCGAGCAGCTCGACGAGCAGAGGGTCGAATCCATCGAACACGTTGCGAGCGAGCTTTTCGCGCTCCTCGGCAGTGTAAGACTCGTCGTCCAACGAGAGACGCAGTTCGATGTTGGTGGCCATGTACTCGAGGATCTGAAGCATCTGGTTGCGGACCTCGACGACCGCTTCACGACCGCCGGCGGCGTTGGCCCCGTCGATCGCGGCGTTGGCGTAGGCTGCAATCGTTTCATTGGTGACGTGACGATTAGCCATTCAGACTACCTGCCTCTTTAACATAGCGCTCGATGAGCTTGCGATGCTCCTCGTCGCTGAAGTCCTCGCCGATGATGCGAGTCGCCACGGCGATCGAAGTGTCGGCCATGGAGCTCTGCAGCTCGTGGATGGCGTTCTTCTTCTCCGCCTCGATGGCGATGCGGGCCTTCTCGATCATGGCATCCGCCTCGGCCTGAGCGCGGGCGGTGATCTCCTTCTCGAGGGCGTCGCTAGACAGCTTGGCATTGCTGAGCATCTGCTGAGCCTGGGCCTTGGCGCCTTCGAGCTGCTCGCGGTATTCAGCCAGCAGACGTTCGCTTTCCTGGCGTGCCTCTTCGGCGGCTTCCAGGTTGTTCTTGATCGTGCTCTCGCGCTTGTTCAGCATGCCCTCGAACAGAGGCCAGCCGAACTTGGCAAGGATGATCCAGAGAATGATGAAGGCGACGAGCATGGGGATGAATTCGTCCATACGAGGAAGAATCGCATCGATTCCCGCTCCTTCGTCAGCGAACGCAGAGACGGGGAAAGCCGCTGACGCAGCAGCAAAGGCAGTGATGCCGGTTGCGCAGTTGCGTACCTGTACGTTCAATTCGCGTGCCTCCTTCTCTTCTTTCGGTAACTTCGACAAACGCGTGCGTTGTGCTAGCCGATGAAGAAAAGAACCAGGCCGAGCAGAGCAAGTGCCTCAGACATTGCAGCGCCGATGAAGAAGTAGCCCATCAGCTGACCCTTCATCTCGGGCTGACGCGCAGCAGAGACGCACAGACCGTAGGTCGCGACGCCGATACCGATGCCAGGGCCGATTGCCGCGAGGCCATAACCAACGACCTTCAGCGCGGCGATTGCGAGTGTAAGTTCCACGATTACCTCCTTTGGTTGGACAAGGGCCTTTCCCTTGTCCCCTTACGTTTCAGCTGAATGTTTACCGTACCAGCTGTAGTACCGAGAGTGAGGGGCGAGCGTGCCGCCCAGGTGCCCGACGTGCGGGCGATGCCGATTCCTGTGTGCGCCCGATCAGTGCGGATGGATGGCCATGCCGATGTAGGACGAGGACAGGATGGTGAACACGTATGCCTGCAAGAAGGCCACCAGGGTCTCAAGCGCATACATGAAGAACAGCAGGAAGAACCAGGCGATCGCGGGGATGCCGACCACGAGGTCCATCTGGAAGATGGCGAACTGGAGGAACACGGTGGTCGCGAGCGAGAAGACCGCGAGAACCATGTGGCCTGCCAGCATGTTGCCATAAAGTCGAACGGCCAGCGTGAGGACGCGGATGACCATCGAGACGAACTCCAGGAACCAGATGATGGGGATCATCGGGCCCGGGACGCCGGAAGGAGCGAAGCTCTTCATGTAGCGAAGGATGCCGAGCTCTTTCAGGCCGTAGAAGTTGAAGTAGATAAACGAGATAGCGGCGAGCGCCCAGGTGATGGAGATCGTGCCCATCGCGGCTTTGGCGCCCGGGATCAGGCCGATGACGTTGGCGATGAGGATCATGAAGAAGAGCGATGCCAGGAAGGGAACGTGCTTCTTGTAGCCCTCGCCGATGACGTCGGCGCCGACGGAGTCGGAAATGAAGGTGTAGCCGTACTCGATCGTGTGAGTGAGCTTGTTGTGAGGGATGAGCTCAAGCTTGCGGCCACCGATCAGGACGATCAGCAAGACGATGATCAGCGCGAGGAACATGTACAGCACATACTGGGACACGTTCCACCCCGCAATGGAGAATACCGTCGCCGAGTCAAACGACGACGAAAGATGCTGCGCCTCCTCGACGAACTGCGCAAGTGCTTCACCCATCTGGATTCCTTACCTTTCCGTTCCTACTTCTTGCGTTTAGCTAAGACGTTCTTGTAAACGACGTATGCGGACGTGAAGCCGATGAAGGCCACGATCTCTGCGACTGCGAAAGGAAGAACCTGATCGCGGGCGACGACTGCGCACACGATAAGGGCCGCTGCGACGATGATGAGCGAGATGAACACGCCCACCAAGCCGTAGAGGCCCGTAGTCATAGCCGAGAGAGACTCGGAGCGAAGCGCGAGACGCAGGGAAACGAACAGAGGGAGGAATCCCACGATTCCTGCCACAATTCCTGCTGCAACTGCTGCGAGCATCTCTTCCTTTCTTTCGTTGGGGCGGACCCTCTTCAAGTCCGCCTCGACCACATGAAGCATAAACGCCCTGATGCAGTCTATGAGAGTGATTCCGACAACGTGCCCTAAAATAAGGCGAGTGGTGGAAATCCGCTTTTGCCGCACATCACTCTACCCTAGTAATGCGTTCATTGAAACCGAAATCGGCCGATTATTTGGTCAACTTGTTAATTATGTCCAAAATCTATAGATTAACGGCTCGACGAATCGGCGAATCGGCGGAGATTGTTCGCGCCGAATCGCGGCTCATACCATCATTCTTGAAGGTTTTGCCCATCAAAAACGCGGAGCTTGATCCCCGACTCGCCGAGGAGCGCCATCGAGAGCTCGTCGGGATAGGGCTGACGATAGACGATCTCCTGGACGCCGGCGTTGATGAGCATCTTGGCGCAGGTGATGCAGGGCTGGGTCGTGATGTAGATCGACGAGCCGTTGATGTTGATGCCGTAGCGCGCCGCCTGGATGATCGCGTTTTGCTCGGCGTGCAGGCCGCGGCAGATCTCCTGGCGCTGACCTGAGGGGATGCCCAGCTGCTCGCGCAAGCAGCCGACCTCGGCGCAGTGCGCAAGCCCCGTCGGCACGCCGTTGTACCCCGTCGCCAAGATGCGGCGATCCTTGACGATGACCGCGCCCACCGCACGGCGCAGGCAGGTGGTGCGCGTCGCCACCTCGTGCGCCAGTTTCATGAAGTACTCGTCCCATGACGGACGTTCGTAACCAGTCATTCCAACCTCCTCGGGCTCGCCCCTATTCTAGCGACGTTGGCAAGAGCCGGACACGGGAGTGTCGAATGTGTGGAAAATGCGATCGCCGGCATCCCCTAAGCCCGGCACGATGTAGGCGTCGTCGTTCAGACCGTCGTCGATCGCGCAGGTGACGAGGCGCACGTCGGGATCGGCGGCGAGCACCGCCTCTATGCCCTCGGGCGAGGCCACGATGACCTGCGCCGTGAGGTCGCGCACGCCGCGGGCGCGCAGGGCGGCGATCGCGGCGATGAGCGAGCCGCCCGTGGCGAGCATCGGGTCGATCAGGATGACGGGACGCTCGGCGATGTAGCCCGGCATCTTGGCGTAGTACTCGATCGGCTCATGGGTGACCTCGTCGCGATACATCCCCAGATGCGCGACTGACGCCGTAGGGACCAGCTCGAGCAGCGCGTCGAGCATGCCGAGGCCCGCGCGCAGGATCGGCACGATGACCGGCTCGGCGCCCGCGATGGTCTCGCAGGCAGCCGTCGCGAGCGGCGTTTGGACCGTGACAGGATAGGTGGGCACCAGACGGGTCGCCTCGAAGCCCTCGAGCAGCGCGATCTCGTGGACCGCCTGGCGAAACACCACGCACGGCGTGTCCGCGCAGCGCAGCACCGCGAGCTTGTGCTTGATCAGGGGATGGTCGACCACCGTCACGCGGTCGGGAAGGGTGCGGGCCATCGGTGAGGTCCTTTCTCGCAGGCGCAAAAGCGCCCCTCGATGCCGAGGGGCGCTCGTGAGTGCGCGTATGTGCGGGTTACAGCTCGGGATACAGCGGGTGGCGCGAGATGAGGCTGGCGACCTCTTCGGCGATCGCGTTCAGGCGCGTCTCGTCGTCGGCGCTGAACGAGGTGGCGGCGATCAGTTGGCCGATGCGCTTGAACTCAGCCGCATCGAAGCCGCGGGTCGTGCCGGCCGCCGAGCCGACGCGGATGCCGCTCGTGACGAACGGGGAGCGGGTCTCGTTCGGGATCGTGTTCTTGTTCACCGTCAGGCCGACGCGCTCCAGAACCTTCTCTGCGTCCTTGCCCGTGATGTCGGCCGGCGTGAGGTCGACGAGGCACAGGTGGTTGTCGGTGCCGCCGGAGACCAGGCGCAGGCCGCCCTCGGCCATGCCCTCGCCCATCGCGGCGGAGTTCTCGACCACGTGGTCGATGTAGTCCTTGAAAGACGGCTTGAGCGCCTCGCCGAAGGCGACGGCCTTCGCGGCGATGATGTGCATGAGCGGGCCGCCCTGGGAACCGGGGAAGACCGCCTTGTCGATCTTCTTCGCGATCTCCTCGTTGTTGGTGAGGATGAAGCCGCCGCGCGGGCCGCGCAGGGTCTTGTGGCTCGTGGAGGTCACGACGTCGGCGTACGGCAGCGGGCTGGGATGCGCACCGGTGGCGACGAGGCCGGCGATGTGGGCCATGTCGATCATGAGGTAGGCGCCCACCTCATCGGCGATGGCGCGCATGCGCTCGAAGTCGATGACGCGCGGATAGGCCGACGCGCCGCCGACGATCAGCTTGGGGCGATGCTCCTTGGCCAGGCGCTCCATCTCGTCGTAGTCGATGCGCTCGGTCTCAGGGTTCACGCCGTAGGCGACGATGTGGTAATCCTTGCCGGAGAAGTTGACCGGGGAACCGTGGGTCAGATGACCGCCGTTGTCGAGCGACAGGCCCAACACGGTGTCGCCGAGGTTGACGAGCGCCTGATAGGCGGCGAAGTTGGCGTTGGCGCCGCTGTGGGGCTGCACATTGGCGAAGTTGCAGTGGAACAGCTCCTTGGCGCGATCGCGGGCGAGGTCCTCGACGATGTCGACCTTCTCGCACCCGCCGTAATAGCGCTTGCCCGGATAGCCTTCGGCGTACTTGTTGGTGAGCACGCCGCCCATGGCTTCCATGACCGCCGGAGAGGCGAAGTTCTCAGAAGCGATGAGCTCGATCGATGAGCGCTGGCGCGAAAGCTCCTGCCCGATTGCATCTGCTACTTGGGGGTCTTGTGCTGCGAGGCTGTCCAAAGACATATGCGCCGCGCTCCTTTCAGTGAATTCGGTGCCGCTCTTGCGCGGCCTTCGTTAACTGATCAGGTTAGCACATGCCCCTGAAAACAGGTGTTGGACGGGGAGCAAACCCGTCCAACACGCAAAACGTTTTCACCGTTGTAACACACGACCCCAAGATAGGGGCCGGGCGGCGCCTGGCCCAACAGACTCGAGGCGCCCGCCGCCGAGCATAGGGATTATCCCAGCAGGCTCGAGGCATCGCCGCCGAGCATGGCGGTGTAGAGCGCCTTCTGGTTGTCGGCGGTCTGCGGGAAGGTCCAGCCGTTGCCGTCCTTCTGGCAGGTGAACGTCACCTCGGTCGAGGCGGGCGTCGCCGCGTCGAGGTCGGACATGAGGGTCTGGCCGGCGTAAGCGTAGATCTCGTCCGTGGACGTGAAGCCCTTGCTCTGGACGTCGCTCATCAGCGAGTTCGACCAGTCGGTGGCGATGGGCAGGAACTGTTTGCACGTGATCGTCACCTGCGCGGTGGCCGAATCGCCGTCGACGGCGATATCGCCGATCTCGTAGCTGTAGCCGTCGAGCCACGACTTCACCAAGTCGGTGGAGTTGACGCCCATCTGGGTGAGCTGGCCCGAGGCGCCGCTTTCCGCCTCGGAGGCGAGCTGGCTGATGACCTCGTCGCTCGGGTTGACCATCGTCGAAAGCTCGTCGTCGAGCGCCTTTTTCACCTGCTCTTCATCGGACGGGCCGCATGCGGTGAGCGCGAAGCCCAGCACGAGCGACAGGCAGGCGACAAGGCCCGCCATGAGGACGCGACGTCCCTTAGTGATCTCCATGGATACTCCCTTCGAAAGCGCGCCGTGCGACCCGGTGCCGCACCGCTGCGCGTTTTACCTGTTGATAGAGGGGTGCGCTTACTTGTCCAGCGCGTCGATCTTCGCGACACGGCCCGCATGGCGCCCGCCGGCGAAGTCGGTGGCAAGGAAGGCGTCGAGGATGGCCTCGTTTTCCTCGAGGGTCACGAAGCGGCCCGACAGCGTGATGACGTTGGCGTCGTTGTGCTCGCGGCACAGCACCGCGAAGTCGGCGCGCACGACGTTGGCCGCGCGGATGCCCGGCACCTTGTCGGCCGCCATCGCCATGCCGATGCCCGTTCCGCACACCAGCACCCCGCGCTCGGCAGCGCCGCTCGCCACGTCGCGGGCAACCGGGACGGCGTAGTCCGGGTAATCGACGCGGTCGTCGGAGTCGGGGCCGCGGTCGGTGACCTCATGCCCCTTGTCCTTAAGATAGGCAGCGAGCTTTTGCTTCTGCTCGAAACCGGCGTGATCGGATGCGATGGAAATCTTCACGGACGTGCTCCTTTGCAAGCCTGGGGCAGGATGGCTGCCGGGCGCGCCCCTCTGGCCGGCCGCCTTGTTCTGACGAAAGTATAGAACAAGTGCGAAGCCGCCCCTCGCAAAAACCGCCGACTGCGGCTCGAGGCTGAGCGGTGCGGCGTGGCCGCGAGAAAGGCGACGCCGACGCGCGTTACTCCTGTGCGCGGGCGACGTCGGTGCGGATCACCTGCTTGGTCAGCCATTCCTCGACATCGGAGAAGACCGCCAGATGCCCCGGCTCGTTGAGGATCTCGTGGCGCATGCCAGGATAGAGCACGCACTCGACGTCGCGCGAACCGGCCTCCTCGTACCCCTGCGCGGCAGCCCGCACGCCTGCGCCGTTGTCGCCCACCGGGTCCTCGTCGCCTGAGACGAACAGAAGCGGCAGGTCGGACGGGACGGCGGCAGCGCTCGCCGGACGGCACGCCTCGGCGGCGACGTCGGTGAGCGTGGCGTACCCGCCCACGGTGAACATCTCGCCGCACAGCGGGTCGGCGAGGTAGGCGTCGACGACAGCCGGGTTGGTGGACAGCCAGTCGAAGTCGGTGCGGGCATCGTCAATGGCCGAACGGAACGGCCCTTGCACGAGCGAGTCGACCAGGCGCGAGCGGTAGCCCTCGCCGCGCACGGCCCCGATGACGCGCGCGAGCGTGCGACCCGCCAAGGCCGCAGGCCGCGACACCGTGCCCGTGCCGCAGAACACCGCGCCGGTCAGCCCCGCGCCGTGGCGAGCGACGAACACGCGCGCCACGTAGCTGCCCATCGAGTGGCCGAACAGGAACAGCGGCAGATCGGACACGTCGCCCGTCACGCCGAAAGCGGCTTTCCGCGCCGCGCGCACGTCGCCCACGAGGATGTCCTTGCCGCCATGCAGCGGAAGCGCGCCCAGCTCAGAGGCATCAGCCACGCTCTTGCCGTGCCCGATGTGGTCGTGGCCGAAGACGGCGTAGCCGACATCGGCCAGGTACCGCGCGAAGGCGTCGTAGCGGTCGATATGCTCGGCCATGCCGTGGAGCAGCTGGACGACGCCGCGGCACGTGTAGTCCTCGGGCGGAAGCCACACGACGACGCGCAGCCACGAATGGCCGTCCGAAGACAGGGCAGACGTCTCCTGCCGGAGTATGTCGTAGGAGGTCATCGGGCGCTCCTTTTACGATTGCGCCATGATGTCGGCGATCGTCAGCGCTCCCTCGCGCACCAGCTCAGGGTGGTGACCCGACGAGCAGTCGACGATCGTGGAAGCGATGCCGCTCTTCACCTCGTCGTCGTTGAGCGCGACGGTGGTCTGAGCCAAGACGGACACGTCGATCGCATCGAAGGAGATGACGTTGCGCTGCCCCGACAGGTTAGCCGAGGTCGTGGCGATAGGGCCGACCGCCTCGATCAGCGCCTGCGCCGTGGGGTTGGCCGGCATGCGCAGGCCGATCGTGCCCTCGGGAGAGCGAAATGCGGCAGGCACCGCGTCGCTTGCGCGCACGATGATGGTCAGCGGGCCAGGCCAGAAGGTGCGAGCCAGAGCGAACGCGAAATCGGGCACGACCTTGCCGTACGTCTTGAGATCGTCCACGCCGCCGACGAGCCAGGCGATGGGCTTTTTGCGCTCGCGCTGCTTGATGGAGAACAGAACATCGGGGTCGGGCGCGTACGAGACGGCGACGCCGAGACCGAACAGGGTATCGGTGGGGAAAATGACCGGCTCCCCGCGCTTGAGCGCGCGGATGGCTTCTTGCGGAGTTTGAGACAGCTGAGACATAGGGTTTCCACGTTCCAACGAGAGCGACGGCCTCTGCAATGAGAGAGCGAAGCCGCCGCAGACCATTCAAAGGGTCTCTATGATACCTCCCCGCGCCCTCGTCATATACGCGCTGCAGGAAAAACGCACGTTCCCGCAAGGTTGCGGTAAGGGAGCGTTGCGGAAAGCGTGGCGGGCAAGAGTTGAAGGGGCAGGGCGCGTGAGGTGCCTTGACGCGTGGGGCGCCGGGGCGTGAAGTTCGCTGGAGGCAGGGCGGGCAGGGACGTCAGGCCTTACTGCGCGCCGCCCTCGGCATAGGCCGCCGCAAGCGTGCGCGCGACCCGCAGGCCGTCGCAGGCCGCCGACATGATGCCGCCGGCGTACCCCGGGCCCTCGCCGCACGGATAGATACCGCACCCGGTCTGCGCGGCGTCTGCGGCGAGATACGCCTGCAGATCCGCGCCGCGCTTGATGCGCACCGGTGACGACGAGCGCGTCTCGGGCGCCGTCATGAGCGCGCCGGGGTCGTCGAAGCCCTTGAGCTTTCGTCCCATCAGCGGCAACGCCTCGGCAAGCGAGGATGCGACGAAGGGCGGCAGGCACTGCGCGATCGGCGCCTCGACGACGCCGCGCTCGTAGGTGGGCGCGACCGCCCCGCCACTGATGCGCGAGCCGTGGGCGCTCGCGACGCCCGCCTCGCGCAAGAACGCCCCCACGCGCTGGGCAGGCGCCTGGTAGGGCGCCCCGCCGCACGCGACCGACAGGCGATAGGCGGCGCGCTCGACCGAGCGCTGCAGCTCGACGCCTGCAAGCACGTCATCGCTGCCGAAATCGGTCGGGTCGACGTTGACGAGCACCGCGGCGTTCGCGTTTTCGCCCGAGCGCGCAAACGAGCTCATGCCGTTGGTGACGATGCCGCCCTCTTCGCTCGCCGCAGCCACCACCTCCCCACCGGGGCACATGCAAAAGGTGTAGACGCTGCGGCCCTGAGGCAGATGGACCGCCAGCTTGTACTCGGCAGCGCCCAGTGCCGGATGCTGCGCCGCTGCGCCCCACTGCGCCTCGTTGATCAGAGACTGCGGATGCTCGATGCGCACGCCGATCGAAAACGGCTTCTGTTCCATGGCAAGCTGCGCGTCGCGCGCGAGCGCGAACACGTCGCGCGCCGAATGGCCGCACGCAAGAATCAGGCGCTCACAGGCGATCCCCTCGACCGCCTGCGTCCGCACATCTTCTACCGACACATGCGCAAGGCGGCCGCCCTCGAAGCGCCAGCCGGCCAAGCGCGTGCCGAAACGAACGGTCCCACCGAGCCGCACGATCTCCTCGCGCATCGTGCGCACGAGGCCAGGCAGCTTGTCGCTGCCCAGGTGAGGATGGGAATCAACGAGGATGCTCTCGGGGGCGCCCGCCTCGACGAACCAGCGCAGCACGTAAGGTGCCAGCCGGATTTTGATGTTGGTGGTGAGCTTGCCGTCGGAAAACGTGCCCGCTCCCCCTTCGCCGAACTGGATATTGGAATCAGGGTCAAGTGCGCCGGTCGCGAAGAATGCTGCGACGTCGGCCGCGCGCGTCTCGACGTCGTGCCCGCGCTCGATCACGAGCGGGCGCAGGCCGCAGCGCGCCAGATAGAGGGCCGCGAACAGCCCCGCCGGCCCCATGCCCACTACCACGGGGCGCAGCGCGGGTGTGGGGCATGCGGGATAGGAAAGCGGCTCAGGGTCTGCCGAGGGACGCACCGTCAGGCCACGCGGCGGATGCGCGAGCAGGCGACGTTCGCCCTCAGCGCCCACATCGAGGCGGAGCGTGGCCGTGAAGTGCACGTGGTGTTTCTTGCGCGCATCCACGCTCTTGCGCACCACCGCAAGCGAGCGAATGGCTGAAGGCGCGCATCCGAGCGCGCGCGCCGCCTCAGCGCGCCGCACGTCGTCTGCCTCGGGCAGCGCAGCGTCGAGAGAAAGCGCTATGCCTGATACGTCGATCATCGATCATCCTTTCCGTTGCCCACCGGTCGAAGCACGCGCAAGGGCGCGTCGGGCGCGCAAGGCCTGCCAACTCGCACAGGCGCGCCCAGAGCCGGGCGCACGCGGGCGCGCACCACCCGCTCAACACATCGTAGGCCCGCCGGCGCGCACGGCCCCGACCGCGCCCACGCTCGCTTGGCTCACGCCAGCGAGCGCGCCACCGCCGTGCCGGCCGCCAGGCCGGTCTCCCACGCCCAATGCAGGTTGAAGCCGCCGCAGGGCGCGTCGACGTCGAGGGTCTCCCCCGTGACGTACGCGCCTGCGCAGGCGACAAGCTCGCAGGTGGCCGCGTCGATCGCCGTAAGCGAGAGCCCGCCGCGGCGTACCTGCGCTGCCCGCACGTCGCCGATGCCCTGCACGATCAGCGCGAGGTGCTGCATCGCGTGCGCGAGCGCCGCGGACGACTCTACGCTCACCGGCTCGGCCGGCTCGAGCTGCGCCTGGCGGACGATCTCGCTTGCCACCTCGGGCATGACGAACCCATCGAAGAACTTCGACGCCGCGCGACCCGACAGCGCCTCGGCGCGCCGCGCCAGCAAGGCGACAAGGTCGGCCGGCGTCATCTCGGGCGCCAGGTTCACCTCGAGCAGATCGCCCGGCTCGGCATACCGCGACGCGTTGAACGCCACGATGCCCGAGACGCCCCCCGAGCGGAACAGAACCTCCCCTTTTTCGGAAAACCCCCACTCAGGAAGGGTCAGGCGCGCCCTCATGCGGATGCCGTCGAGCGGCGCGCACCCGACGTTTCCCACAAACTCGGCAGCCAGGGGCGCGAGCATCGCGCGGCGCGGCACGAGGTCGTCTGCCGCACCTAGGGCGGCGAGCAGCTCGCCCGGGCACGCACCGCCCGCCGCGACCACGACGCGGCGCGCCGAGATGCTCACCACATGGGACGTCACGCCCGCAGCATGCGCACCGCCGCGCCCGCGCGCCGCGCGCGCGGCCCGAGCGCCCACCTCGACCGAGAGCGCAAAGCCCCCGCGCTCGCGTCGGGCGCTCACGACGCGCGCGTCGGTGCAGACCTCGATGCCCAGCTCGTCGAGGGCATCGGTGAGCACCGCGAGCACCGAGTCCGCCTTGTTGGAAAAAGGGTAGAGCCGCCCTTCGGCTTTCTCGACCCACACCAGGCCCAGTGCCTCGAACCACGCCAACACAGACGGTATACAAGGATCAGCTGCGTTCGCGGAAAACAGGCGCGCCACCTCTTCAGCATTGTGATAGTGGTCTGCGAAGATGTGCGCATTCGAGAAATTGCAGCGCCCGTTGCCGGAGCGCATGATCGACGCGCCCACGCGCTGCGCCGCCTCGAGCACCACGATGCGCAGCGCGGCGGCGCCCTGCGCCCGGCGCGTCTGGGCGCAGGAGATGGCCGCCGCCAGCCCCGATGCGCCGCCGCCTACGACGACGACGTCGGACGTACGCGGAACCGAATGCGCCGGCGGCGTGTGCTTCGCCAAAGCGGTGTGTTTCTTCTTCTTAGTCATGCACCCCATCATACGGCAAACCCCACACTGTCGCGTATACCGCATAAGAGGCGCAGCAGCCACCCGGCTCCAAGCACCGCGCAGCACCGCTGCCGCACATCCCCTCGCCACCTATAAAAGAAGGGGATGCGCCTCTTGTGAGGCACATCCCCTTTTCGGTGAATCTCATGCGGCCGGGCCTGCAGCGACTGCCAGCCCGACTCGGTGCTGCGATCTTACAGCACGGTCTTCCACAGGCCGTGCAGGTTGCAGTACTCGTAGACGGCAACGGCCGACTCGCCCGGGTTCAGCGTGAAGTCGGCCTTCGGCTGATCGCCCGGATGCAGCTGCTCGACCTGGAAGCCCTTGGAGGTCTCAAGCACGATCATCGTGATGTAGTGCTTCTCCTCCATCGGGTGCAGGACGCTGCCCACCTCAACATGGATAGCATCGCCGTTGACCGTGACAACGGGAACGTGCTTCTCACGAGCGGCGTCGGTCACGCCAGCCTCAAGACGCGTGCGCTGGTCACCGCAGCACTCGTTGCCTTCGCCGTCAAAAACCTTGGTGACGACGTCTCCGCACTTTGCGCACTTGTAGAACTCGAGTTCCATGGTAATCCCCCTTCTGGACACCCTCGCTGCCGCGTCTGTTTGGGCTCATCGGCGACAACGAAATGGGATGGTTTGTTGATGACCCGATTATGTTACTTTTTAAGTAGTATTTCCAGGACCGGACTGCGGTCTCCTCATTTTCGCCGCATATACCAACAAAGCGATCCCTGCGATTATCAGCGGGACGGACAGCACTTGGCCCATGGTCAGCCACCCACCCCATAGATATCCTAACTGCGCATCGGGTTCGCGGACGAATTCGATGACAAACCGGCATATTCCGTAGCCGAGCATGAACACGCCGGCATAGGTGCCGCGCGGAAACGGCGGGGTCTTGCGCGCCATGAGAAAGAGGATCACGAACAGGAGCACGCCTTCGAGCAGAGCCTCGTAGAGCTGGCTCGGGTGGCGCGGCTCTTCGCCCGCTGCCCCGCCGAAGACGACGCCCCACGGCAGATCGGTCGGGGCGCCCCACAGCTCGCCGTTGACGAAGTTGGCGCAGCGGCCGAAGAACAGCGCGACCGGCACGCCGATCAGGGCGAGGTCGATCAGGGTGAGATAAGCCATCTTCAACAGGCGCGAAGCGACGATGGCCCCGATGAGCGCGCCAATGAAGCCACCATGGAAGCTCATGCCGCCGCGCCAGGTCTGGAAGATCGCCAGCGGATCGGCCGCGTACATCGGCCAGTTATAGAAGAAGACGTAGCCCAAGCGCGCGCCCGCGATGATGCCGATCATCGCGGCGAGAAGGATGGTGCACAGCTCCTCGAAGCCCAGGCGGATCTTCCAGCGCTTGCCCACCACGTACATGAGCAGGATGACGCAGATGAAGCCTGCCACGTAGGCAAGCCCGTACCAGCGCGCCGTGAACGGCCCGACGGTGAACGCAACGGGATCGAGGCTGTGATAGATATCGTTGAGCATGGAGGGTTCCTTATGACGACGGGCGAGAGGCGCCCCTCCTCGCACAGAGGAGCAGGAACCCGCACACGGGCGCAGGCGCTAAAAATGCACGACGGGAATGGGTTTGTCGGCGGGACGTGCCGGGCCGTTCTTCAAGAAGAACTCGCAGAAGCGGCAGATGTCCTTGACGCTGACCTCGCGATCGAGGTCGGGGCGGAAGAGCAGCTCGAAGTCGGTCGTGATCACGTGGGTCGGCCGCTCGCACGCGGCGAAATGGCATTCGGCAGGGCACGGCTCGCCCGGGGTGTTATGCGGGCAGCGCGACTGCATCTCTGCGTCGCAGCCGCGCTGCTCCCAGCAATGAGACATGATGACGGTCCTTTAAGACGCGCAGGACTAGTAGACGGGCACCACGCGCGTGACGCCGGGAACGCGATCCTTGAGGATGCGCTCGACGCCATGGGTGAGCGTCATCTGGGACATGGGGCAGCCGCCGCAGGCACCCTGCAGACGAACCGACACCACGCCTTCTTCGTCGACATCAACGAGGTCGATGTCGCCGCCGTCAGCCTGAAGAGAGGGGCGGATGAGCTCGAGTACCGCCGCCACATCGGTCTTTTCAATCATGGGGAACTCCTAACATTTTTTCGTATCTTCGCTTATTTCCCGGTTATTCTATCACGCACCAAAGCGCCGATCTGCTCGAAATCACTAAGGAGCACATCTCGCTTTGAACGGTCGTAAATCGCCGCAGCCGGATGGAACACCGGCATGACCGTGAAGCGCCCCGCCTGCTGGATCGTACCGCGCAGGTGCGTGATGCCGGTCTGCGTGCGAAGGATGAACTGCGTGGCAAAGTTGCCGAGCGTCACGATCACGATCGGGTCGATCGCCTTGGTCTGCTCGCGCAGAAACGGGGCGCAGGCCTCGATCTCGTCGGGGCGGGGATTGCGGTTCGACGGCGGGCGGCATTTGAGCACGTTGGCGATGAAGACGTCCTCGCGGCGGATGCCGGCGACGCCCAAAAGCTCGTCGAGGAACTTGCCGGCCGCGCCCACGAACGGACGGCCCTGCAGATCCTCGTTCTTCCCCGGGGCCTCCCCCACGATCATGACGCGGGCGTGCGGGTCGCCCTCACCGAAGACGATGTTGGTCCGCCCCTCAGAAAGCGAGCAGGCGTGGCAGGCCTCGACCTGCGCGCGGATCTCGTCGAGCGGCAGCTTAGGTACGGTTGGCATGAGTCCTCTTCTCCTCGTTTCGCCCCCCTGGGCAGCAGCGCGCCTCGGGCAGGCGACGCAGGGTGCGCAGGGGCGCACTCGGTACGCTTCTCGCAGGTGCGCTGCACGCGATCGCCGTGCAGCGGCGCGCGTGGTTAACGGTAGATGCGCGGCATGCGATGCGAGAAGCCGATGCACACCTCGTGCTGGATGGTCGCTGCGCGGTTGGCCATCGAGTCGATCGAGCACTCGACGCTCGGATGCGGGCCGGCGATCAGCACCTCGTCGCCGATGTGCGGGTCGAGCGTGGGAACCGACGAGCGCGAGCGCAGGTCGACCTCGAACATGCACTGGTCCATGCAGATGTTGCCCACCTGATGCACCGCGCGGTCGTTGAAGGCGAAGTCGATCTTGCCGGACAGAAGGCGCATGAGCCCATCGGCGTAGCCGACCGGGACCGTGCAGATCTTCACGCTGCCGGGGCTGCGGTAGTTCATGCCGTAGCTCACGCCCTCGCTCATGGGGACGGTGGCGACGTTGGTGATGCGCGCGTGCACGCTCATCGCGGGGCGCAGGTCGATGAGGCGATGGGTGTCGGGCGCCGCCTGATAGCCGTAGAGCGAGATGCCGAGGCGCACCATGTCGAAGTGGGTCTTCGGGAAGCGGTAGGTCGCCGCGGAGTTGTCGCAGTGGACGATGCCGGGGTTGATGCCGGCCGCCTCGACGGCGCGCATGGCCTCGACGAAGCGCTTGATCTGGATCTGGAAGTCGAGCGTCTCAAGCGAGTCGGCCGTGGCGAAGTGGGTGAAGCACCCCTCGAGCTGCAGCGCGCGATGGAAGCTGATCTGGCTCAGGAACTCGACGACGTTGTCGTGGCGCACGCCGATGCGGTTCATGCCGGAGTTGATGGCCAGGTGGTACGGCGCCTTCATGCCATGGGCGTCGGCGGCCTCGGCATAGGCGATGGCGAACTCGGCCGTGTAGATCGACGGCATGATGTGGTAGTACAGCAGCAGGTCGGCGGCCTGAGCGGGCGGCTCGGAGAGCAAGAGGATCGGCTCGCGGAAGTCGGCGCGGCGCAGCTCGATGCCCTCGTCGACCGTCGCGACGCCCAGGTAGCTCGCGCCAGCCGCGCAGGCGGCCTTGGCCACCTCGACCGCACCGTGGCCGTAGGCGTCGGCCTTCACGACGGCAAGCAGGCGGCACGAGTTCTCGAGCTGCTTTTTCGTCTGCATGACGTTGTATTGGATCGCGCTCCGATCGATCTCGACCCAAGCCCACCGCCGGTCGCGCTCGGGCGTGGCGTCGACGGCGTCGGCGTCAAGCGGCGCGGCCGCCGCAGCGGCGCTGTCGTGTGCGCGCGTGTACTGATAGTTTGAGTCGGCTGAGCGCTTGCTGAAGCCGGTGAAGCCATTGGGCAGGTCTTGCACGAAGAGCCTTCTTTCGGTTTGGGGTTGAAAGAGAGTATAGCGCGAAACGTTTTCGTGCGCGGGGTGGTTGAGCGCGCGGGGTGACGGGGCGAGCGGCGCCGGGGGCGCCCCTAGGATGCCGGACGGGTCGCGGAGCGCTGGGCGCGCGGCGGTGGGGGCGCGGTCGCAAAATGACGCGCGGCGCTGGGGGCGCCCCTAGGATGCCGGATGGGTCGCGGAGCGCTGGGCGAAAAGGACGACGCCGGCGATATGCTGCTCAAACGCGGTGCAGAGGCGACCCGACAGCTCCTCTTGCGCGCACACGCGCGCGCCGGTCACCCAATCGGCCAGCACCGACGCGCTTGCCATCAGGCAGTACTCCACCGCAAAATCGAGATCGTCCTCAGTCGGCGCGGCCGTTCCCCTCCCCGCGAGCTCGCGTGCCTGGGCGAGCAGCGCCTCCTTGGCGTCGTCGTGGAGCAGCAAGCGCAGCGCCGGGCGCCCCACGTCCTCGAGCAGGCGGGCCAGGGTCGCGCGACTGGCTGCCACCCGCGCGACGACGACGTCGAACGCCTCGCGCGCCGACGCGCATTCGGCGACGTTGACGGACAACGGCACGAGGGCCTCGCGGAACAGGTAGGCGACGAGCTCGTCCATCGTCTCGAAGTGATAGTAGAACGTCTGGCGATCCACCCCGGCCTTGCGGGCGACGGCGGTCACCGTGACTTTGGACAGCGGCGTGTCGGTCAAAAGGCTCTGCAACGCCTTCGCCAAGATGCGCTTGGTGCGATCTGATTTCTTGCCCATGTAGTTCCTTCCCTGTTCAAGTCCGTGCGCCAATCCACGACGGTTTTCTTACACCTGTAACAAAACTGTCTATTGTCTGTTTTTCTTACACCTGTATGTTTTTACGTGAAGTGTACCACAGTATATCCCCCCGCACCTGAGAGGCCCATCATGCTCGAAACCCTGAAAGACGCCTTTGCGACCGCCTTCAAAAAGCCACTGACCTGGGTTGCCCTTGTCGCCATCCCCGCTCTTGTGCTCTGCTTCGCCTTGCTCTATTACGACACCTTCATCGATCCGTTCGCGCGCATGAAAGAGCTCCCCGTCGCCGTGATCAACCAGGACGCGGGCACCACGTTCGACGGCGAAGAGCGCAACTTCGGGCAGGAGCTCGAGGACTCCCTCCTCGACAACGACAAGGCGGGATGGACGGCAGAAGAGCCTCCTCTGCTCGACGAGGGGCTTGAAAACAGCGATTACTTCCTCGCCGTTGTGATCCCGAACGATTTTTCAGAGCGTGTGGCGGCGGGCGAGACCAAGGGCCCGAGCAGGCGCAGATCCAATTCTTCAAGAATGAGCGCAAGAACGCGATGCTCACCACGATCTCCTCAAGCATGGAAAACGAGCTGAAGACCATCGTGAGCCAAAACGTCACCGAGCAATACGTCCGAGCCTTCGTCCAAGGGCTCGAGGATGCCCAAGGCGGCTTTTCCGATGCAGCCGAAGGCGCCGGCTCGCTCCAAGACGGCATCGGGCAGGCAGCCGAGGGCAGTACCCAGCTCGCAGACGGCGCCGGCGCGCTTGCCGACGGATCCGCGCAGCTCGAAGCCGGCAGCGCCTCGGTAGCTGATGGGGCGACGTCGCTCAAGGGCGGCATCGACGCGCTTGACGAAGGAGCGCAGAGTCTCGATGCCGGGGCGACGTCGGTAAGCTCCGGTGCGGCGACGCTTGCCGACGGGCTCGACGACCTTGTGGCCGGCACCGATGCGCTCAGCGCCGGGTCCCAAACGTTCGCAAGCGCCCTTGCCAGCAAGAAAGATGACCTTGCCAGCGAAGTAGGCGGCAGCCCCTCCGACGCAACCGCCGCTGCCCAAGCGCAGTACGCCGCCGCCCTGCGCGACTACACTGCCGCCGTGGCGCGCGCAACGGCCCAGGGCGCCGATCCCTCCAGCGTCGATCCCAGCGCCGTGAACAGCGCGGTGGCGCAGGTGGCGCAGGCAAGCGCGGCGTCGGGCGCTTATTCTGCACTTGACGAGGTCGAGAGCGCCTTTGTGCCCCTCGACGATGGTATCCAGCAGGTCGCAGACGGCGCAGCCAGCGCGCAGTCCGGCGCCAGGGCGGTCGCAGGCGGCGCAAACCAGCTGGTCGCGGGCACGAGCGCCCTTGCCAGCGGCACGGTGCAGGCGCAATCCGGCGCAAGCGCGTTGGCAGACAGCGCCGCGCAGGTCGCTGACGGACAGGCCTCCGCAACAAAGGGCGCCGGCGAGCTCCAAGAGGGAGCCGACTCCCTTGCCGAGGGGCTGGGCAGCGCCCAGGACGGCGCCAGCGATTTGACGAGCTCGCTTGCCGACGGCGCGCAGACGATCGACGGCTCACTGACGGCAAGCGCCGATGACCTGGCGAGCTACACCGCCGATCCCGTTGCAGTCCAAGACGACGTCTACGGCGATCTCGGCAAGTTCGGCTACGGATTCGCGCCGCTCTTCATGACCCTGAGCCTGCGGCTCGGCTCGCTGCTGATCTTCTTCATCTTCGACCCGTTTCCCTCGCGCACCAAGATCGGCACGAATCGCCTCCTCGCCATCTTCGCGCGCTGGCCTCTCTACCTGGTGCTCTCAGCACTCAACGGGCTGGTGGTGTTCGTCGGCGCGCAGGCAACGGGGCTGCCGATCACCGATACGGGGCTGTTCGCGCTTCTGCTCGCGGCCATCGCGTTCTCGTTCATGTGCGTCATGCAGTTCTTCAACCTGTTCGACATCCCCGGCAAAGCGGTATGCGTGCTGCTCGTGATCGTGCAGCTGGTGTTCTGCTCGGGGACGTTCCCGGCCGCGCTGGGCTCTGACGCAGCCGCAAGCGCAGGCCCCTGGCTGCCGTTCTACTATGCTATCGACGCGTTTCGCGAGATCATGAGCGGCGGCGTGCCGCAGACGGCCTTCCACGACATGGGCATGCTGCTCATCTTCGCCGCCATCGCCGCAGCCTGCTCGCTGCTCGCCTATCCGGCAGCCCTCAAGATGAAGGCGCGCCGCGACCGGCTCACGCTCGAGGAGCTCACTGACGCGCCCCCTCTCCCGGCAGCCGAGAACTCGGCAGCGGGCCCGATGGGGGCTTCGTAGCGATAGATTTTCGTGGTGATGGTCAATTTACCCGAGTTCTGGGTATGTCCAGGCCGCTAAAGCGGCCTATGAGAAGCACCGAGGCGCACCTGAAGGCAATGTTACGCCGCACAGATATTGTTTTCGTGGCGTATCTCTAGCCCGCTGTCTCTGTTCCGCAAGCTTGTGAGCCGAGAAGCTACCCAGAAGTCGGGTAAAGTGAGGCTTATAGGACAAAAAGTGTGTCTCGATAGAACACATGTTCCCCTCACGCTAAT
>CAVCDZ010000088.1:0-14235 GCA_963601095.1 Oscillibacter sp. MSJ-31
CCCCGGTGGTGATCCTCGATGAGGCGACGGCCTACACCGATCCGGAGAGCGAAGCGGTCATCGAGCGCGCCGTGAGCCGCCTGGTGGCGGGCAAGACCCTCATCGTCATCGCGCACCGTCTCTCGACCATCACCGACGCCGACGCGATCGTCGTCGTCAACGGCGGCGCGATCGAGGCTGTGGGCACGCATGAAGCGCTCATGGCAGGCTGCGCGCTCTACCGCACCATGTACTTGGAGCACATCGACGCAAAAGACGACACGAAAGACGAGGAGTCCCCGGCATGCTAGAAACCATTCGCGCCTATTTCCGCTTCGGCGGCACCTATTCGAAGAAGCTCCAGCATGGCATGGCCTGGGGCGTGCTCAACTCGTTTTTCGAAGCGTGGCAGCTCATCGCGCTCTCCGTCGTGCTCGTCGGCATCGCCGCCGGCGGGGTATCGAATCAGATACTGTCGGCCGCGCTCGGCATCATGCTGCTGTCCATCGCCGGCGTGTTCGCAACGGCCCATTTCAAGAGCCAGAACTTCTGCGAGGGCAACTACTCGATGACCGGCGAGAAGCGCACGCGCATCGGCGACCGCATGCGCTATCTGCCGATGGGGTACTTCAACAAGACGAGCCTCGGCACGATCGCCTCGACGATGACCAACACCCTCGACGACGTCCAGAACGCCGGCGGCATCGTGTACCACAACGTGATCACGGGCTTCGTGTTCTCGGCGATCATGGCCGTCATGATGGTGCTCCTCGACTGGAGATGCGGCCTGGTGGTCGTCGCCACGATCGCCGTCGTCGTGGCAGCGAGCTCGGCCGCGCAGGTGGTCGCCCGCTCTGCGAGCATCAAGCGCGTCGCGGCCCAGCGCGCCATCGTGGGCGCCGTACTCGAGTACGTGCAGGGCATGTCCGTCGTGCGCTCGTTCTCGCTCGTGGGAACGGCCGAGCGCAAGCTCACCGGCGCCATCGACACCTGCGAGCGCCGTAGCATGGCTCTCGAGGCGCGCTTCATCGCGTTCGGCATCCTCCAGACCATCGTCACGAAGGCGTCGAGCGTCTGTTTGTGCCTGCTAGCCGCCTGGCTGTGGATCGACGGCACCCTGTCAGCCGCCACCTGCCTGATCATGATCGTCGCAAGCTTCATGACCTACGCCAAGATCGAGCTCGGCGGCAGCAACGCCAGCTGGCTGCGTCAGCTCGACGAGTGCATGGCCAAGGTGAACGCCCTGCTCGAAACGCCGGTGATGGACGAGGGAGCCGGGTTTGCCGGCGAGGGGCTTGCGCCGTCCGATCTGTCCATCGAGCTCGATCACGCAAGCTTCGCCTACGAGGGACGGCGCGTGATCGACGACGTGAGCCTGGTCGTGCCCGCCGGCTCGAGCCTCGCGATCGTCGGGCCTTCGGGCTCGGGCAAGACGACGCTTGCCCATTTGATGGCGCGTTTTTGGGACGTGGATGAGGGCGCCGTGCGCGTCGGCGGCCACGACGTGCGCGATTGGAAGGTCGATGCGCTCCTCTCCCACTTCTCGATCGTGTTCCAGGGCGTGTACCTGTTCGACGACACGATCGAGAACAACCTCAAGTTCGGCCGCCCCGATGCCACCCATGCCGAGGTCGTCGAAGCGGCGCGGCGCGCCTGCTGCACCTCCTTCATCGAGGCGCTGCCCCACGGCTACGAGACGCGCATCGGCGAGGAGGGGGCGACGCTGTCGGGCGGCGAGCGCCAGCGCCTGTCGATCGCGCGCGCCATCCTCAAGGACGCGCCGATCGTGATCCTCGACGAGGCGACCGCCAACGTCGATCCCGAAAACGAGCGCGACCTGCAGACGGCCATCGCCGAGCTCTGTCGCGAGAAGACCGTCGTGATGATCGCGCATCGCCTGAAGACCGTGAGGGACGCCGACCGCATCATCGTCGTCGGCGGCGGCCGCATCGTGCAGTCCGGCACGCATGCCGAGCTCATGGCCGAGACGGGCATCTACCGCAACTTCGTGGAGATGCGCACGCAAACGATCGGCTGGAAGCTCGGCGGCAGCACACAGTAGCCTGACGTTTTAAGCATCAAGGCAAAGAGCCAGGAAGCAGTTCGATCCGTTTCCTGGCTCTTTTCATGCTATGCCCATTCAGCCTTCGCCTCGCAGGCGACCAAGCACTGCATCGACGATCGCGCGATCCTCATTTGAGGTCACAATAGGTGACCTCAAAAACTGCGCCCACTCTCAAAGACCTGAAAGCGAACGACCCCTCGCCATCACTGACGTGGAGTCTCGTTGAAGGAGCTGCAATAACGACGCACGGTTTACGCAGGGCGCATCGTGCAGAGCGCCACCATGCCGCGCTGCTCGTAGGCTTCGATGGCCAGCCCGCAGTCGCGGGCGAACTCGTCGATCTCCGCCCTATCGAACACCCGATGGCCGAGCAGGCGCATCACGGCACGATCGACGGGCTCGGGAGCCTCCTCGTCGACGACGTAGGTCTGGACGTGGAGCAGGCCGTCGGACGCAAGGGCATCGGCGATGCTGTGTAGCGCGGCGCGCTCGTCGCCTGTCTGATGCCACGCCCCGCAGAACCACGCCTCGTGCACGCCCGTGACCGGAAGCCCCGCCACGACGTCGCCCACCTGATAGTCCACCGAAGCGAGCGCAGGCGACGCCTTCTGCTTGTTGCGCGCGACGGTAAGCGCGTTTTCCGACAAGTCGAAGCCGTGCACCTCGGCGCCACGGCATCGCTCGTCGGCGGCGAGGCGCCGGGCAAACCACCCGGTGCCGCAGCCGACGTCGACGAGCACGTCGCCAGGCGCCACGGCCCAATCATCGGGCGCCTGCGCGCGCAGCAGGCGATACAGATCCTCAAACGTCAGCTCCTCGTGAGCGTATTTGCGCACGAAGCGCGGATGTACCTCCTCCTCGTAACGCGCCAGCTGAGAAGGTCGGTTCATGTTCCATTGGGCAAAAGATGCCATAGCACGGTCCTTTCCGGGCGGGTGCCCGACAGAGTCATCATCAAAGGGTTTCCTGCGACACGGTCACCGTGGCGCCAGCGCTCCGGCAGGCGTCCAACAGCTTGCCAGCGAGCGCAGGAAGGCGCGCCGCCTCGTACATGCCGGGCGCGCACGAGGTCTCAACGAGATGGCGCACGCTCGTCGCGGCGGCAAGCGCCGTCAAGCGGTACGACGGCAGGCCCGACAAGACCCGGCGCGTACGCGTCTTGTCCGTCTCCGTCGTCACCTCGAGCGTCGCCGGCTCGGGGGCGTTCGCCTCGACAGCGCGCTTCGTCGTCCCCGCGGCCGCCATGCGCGCGAGGATGCCCGACAAGAGCGGCAGGGTGAACAGGCGCTTTGTCTGGAGCTTGGCGACGGTCTCGTTCGAGAGCGCGGCGAAGTTCACGTAGTAGCCGTACGAATCGATGCCCGGGAACAGCGTGCCCACCGAGCCCAAGTCGGGGCATTCGTAGCCCACGAGCCCCGCATCCGTCACCGGCTCCTGAGAGCAGGTGCGCACCTTCCCGCGCTGCAAAACGCGGTAGTCGGCGTGGAGGGTGGCGAACATCGACTGGACCGATGCGGCTCCCGCCGGCTGACCGGCGCCGATATGCAGCACCGAGCGGACCGAGCGCACGGGCGCGCCGGCATCGCCCATCATGAGGGCCGTCGAGATGCCGGGGCACAGCCCCGCGCCGGTCATCGCCACGATGCCCGCGCCCTCGGCGTCGACCGCGAGGATGTCCTCGCGCGCGTCGATCGAGTCGTTCACGTCGAGATAGTTCGTGTGGGCCTCAGCGCACAGGCGCGCGACCTTGCCCTGCCAGCGTTCGAACGGGCCCAGGCAGGCGACGACCCAGTCGTAGTCGCGCAGCACGTCGACGACGGCCGCGCGCGATCCTCCCAGGTCGAGCACGCGATGATGGGGATCGTCACTCGCATGGCGCGAGCAGGTGTCGACCTCCCACCCCAGATCCTCAAGGTGGGATCGAACCAGCGCACCGGTGACGCCGGTGCCCCCTACCACCAATACCTTCATGGCTTTCCTTTCTTATCTAACGGGCAAGCGCGTCCGCGCAAAACCGCGCGACGGCATCGACCGTCGGGGTCGCGTCAGGCCCGGTCACAAACGAATAATGATTGCCGCACACGAAGACGCGCTCCGTCTCGCCGACGAAGCAGTCCCAATCGCGCTCGTTGCTCGCCTCCCCGTCGTCGGGAACGACGATCAACGTCGGTGCCGTACACGAGTGGGCGACGGGGCGATAGGCGTTGCGCGCGGCGACGAGCGTGCGCAACGACGAGAGGTCGGCGATGCGCACCCGGCCGGCGGCCACGCCCACGTCCTCGAACAGCGATTGGGAAAAGGCGCGGGCGATGCGGCATACGACCTCGGCGTCGTGCGTCAACCCGCCCCATAGCTCGGGCAGCGTGCGCGCATCAGGCGCGTCGATGCCCACCGAGGCGAGCACCGCCCGATCCCCTTCGAGGTCGAGGGATCCGACGTCTTCGAGGTAGCCCGGCGCCAAGCTGTCCAGAAGGGCAAGGCCGCAGCAGCGCTCGCCTAGCCGCGTGGCAAGCGCGTGGCCGAGCGTGCCGCCGAGGCTCCAGCCCACGACGACGATATCCGCCTCGGGCGCAAGCACGCGCTCGAGGTCCGCCACGTAACGGGAGACGATCTCGTCGATGCTCAGATGCTGAGGCCACGCTTTCGCGAAGCCCTCGAACTGCACGCCCCACACCTGCACGCCCTCCGGCATGCCGACGGCCAAGTCGCGATAGACGTCCACCGTCCCGAAGCCGCCATGCACCATGACGACGACGCGCTCGGGCGAGCCCTCGCGCAGCAGCACGAGCGAGGAGCCGCCCTCGGCGACGTGCGCCGCCTGGGCAAGGCGCACCAGCGTGCGCACGCTCGGCGCGGCGAGCGCTTGGGCCAAGGGGATCTGGCGGCCCGTCTTCTTCTGCACCATCTGGACCAAGCGCACGAACCCGAGCGAGTCGAGGCCCTTGTCGAAGAGCGAGTCATCGAGGGAGATCGCGCTCGCAAGCACGAACTCCGAGTTCAGTTGGGCGAGCACCCAGGCAGCCAGCGCCTCTTCTTGAGAGGAGAGTGCGTCGCCCGCGGCTGAAAGGTGCACGTCCGCAGTTGCCTCGACGCGAGGCGAGGCGGCGGCCCAGGCATCGCGCACCAGGCGCATCGTCGACGCCGGCACCGGCGCCGTCAGGGGGCCTCCCTCGGCAAACGAGGTGAGCATCGCGCGGAACTGGGAGAACAAGGCGGTGATAAGGGCGGGATCGAGCACCTGCTCGGCGAAATCCCAGGCGAGGGAGAGCGAGTCGCCGACGCGCATCACCTGATGGTCGATGAGCACCTGCGGGGTCTGCGACAGGGCGAAGCGCACCTCGCCCAGCACCGTGGGAGCAGAGCGCGCGTCTCCGAACAGCAAGGACGTGAACACGAAGGGAGCGAGCGCGTGGCCGACAGAGGCGCGCCGGCGCGCGATCTCGGCGAGCAGCTTCACCCCCGAGCGCCCCTCTGCCATCTGCTCGAGCAGGCGCTCCTGCAAAAGCGAGGGCGTGAGGGCCTCGTCCGCATCGTCGAAATCGACGAGCACGACGCCGGTGAAGTCGCCGAAGAGCTCCGACGATCCGGCGACGTCTTCATCGCGGTTGTAGGTCGTCACGTTCACGCCCGACTTCCCGTCACGCGAGAACAGGGCCAGACTGGCCGCGTACGCGAAGAGGAGCACGGTCGAGGTCGACACGCCCACCTCCTGCACACGGCGCTCAAGGGCATCGGCCGTCGCCGCATCGACCAGCCACGAGAGGCGCCGCATGCGCGTGACGGACCCCAGATCGCCGCAGGCAGGCAGTACGTTGCCCAGGGGAAACGCACCCATGAGCCGTTCGATCTCCGCAGAAGGCGGCAGCGCATCGCGCTCGGCCTGCGCGCGGCGCGCGGCAATGACGTAGGCGCGGTACGACCCCGGCGAGGGAGGCAGGCTCCCTTGCTCGTAGGCGCGCGTCAGATCGTTCATGAAGATGCGCTGGGACGCGCCGTCGCCGATGATCATATCGACGCTGAAGAACAGGCGATACGAGCCATCGGGCAGGGCGAAGGCCGACAGGCTGAACAGCGGCCACGTGCCCAAATCGAAGCACTGGTGGCTGAGCTCGTCGCGCGCGACAAGAGTGGCAGCGTCGATCTCATCGGCGGAGGCCTGGGTCAAGTCGCGCACGGCGATCCGGTAGTCCGGCACCTCGGGCAGCACCCGCTGGCGAGCGTCGTCGGTGAAGACGGCGCGCAGCATGTCATGGCGCCTCACCACGCAATTCAGCGCACGCTCAAGGCGCGCGATGTCCACCCGGGCGATCGATTCGATATAGAAGTGCTCGCCCACGCCGGAGAGCTCGAAGCCCTCATGGCGCCCCACGTAGTAGGCCATCTGCATCTCGGTGAGCGGGAAGGGCTCGCCGGCGTCTTCGTCGTCGCTGGCAGGGGCACGCTCGGCGACATCGGCGCATTCAAGAGCGGCTGCCTGCGCACCGGGGGCGGCTTGGCAGCACGACGCAGCAGGCGCGTCTTCTGCCGCAGCGCGCTCGCGCGCCACCGCGACGAGCTCCGCCGTCGCTTCGATCGACGGGTTCCTGATCACGTCGCGGAACCGCAGGCGGCATCCCGTCTGGCGCGCGATGCCGCGCAAAAGCGCCTGGAAGCCCAGCGAATCGCCGCCGAGCGAGAAGAACGAGGCGCTCGTGTCGGCAACCGGGCGCTTCAGCACCTTCTCGAAGAGGGCGCGTAAGGCTTCCACCTCGGCCATTGCGCCCGTCGGGTGCGTTGGTGCCGGGGAGGTAACAGGCGAAGGAGAAGCGGCAGCCAGCGCCGCGAGGGCCTTCTGGTCAAGCTTGCCGTTCGCCGTCACCGGCAGCGTCGCCACCGCGACGAGGCGGCGTGGCACCATGTAGGAGGGCAGGCGCTCGGCAAGGGCGCGGCGCACCGCGTCTCGATCGGCGCTGGCGCGGGGCACGTAGGCGCACAGAAGCGCCTGCTTGCCCGCGCACTCGACCGTGAGCGCGCACGACGTCTCGACGAGCCCCGACCGGGCGAGCGCCGCCTCGATCTCCCCAAGCTCGATGCGATACCCATCGACTTTGACCTGCCGATCCTCGCGCCCCACGAACTCGACGAAGCCCTCGTGGTTGAACACGCCAACATCGCCGGTGCGATAGCAGCGTCCCCGCCCCTCAAGCTCGCGAAACGCGCGCGCCGTGGCCTCGGGGGCGCCGAGGTAGCCCACGGCCACGCCCGCGCCCGAGATCCAGATGTCGCCTGGCACGCCGCGCGGGCAGGCGACGCCATCGTATCCCAGCACGTGGATGCCTTGGTTCATCAGCGGGTACCCATAGGGAATCCGCTCTTCGAGGCTGTCTTCTGAAAGCGGGTACTGGATCGACCAGATGCTGGCCTCCGTCGCTCCGCCGAGGCTGTAGATGCGCGCCGACGGGAACGTCGCAGCAGCGCGGCGTGGCAGCGAGGCGGGGATGCGATCGCCGCTCAGCATGATCGTGCGCACGAGCGGGAACGTCTCTTCGCCATCGCAGCGCAACAGCAAAAGCTCCATGAGGGCAGGCGCCGAGTTCCACAGCGTGACGTGCTCATCGGAAAGCACGTGCGCGATCTCGTCGGCGTCGCGCTCGTCTTCCACCAGAGCGAGCGTCGCCCCCGCCGCAAAGGCGCCGAACACGTCGTAGACCGACAGGTCGAACCCAAACGACGACAACCCGATCAGGCAGTCATCCGCGCCGACGCCGTAGCGCCGGTTCACGTCGAGGATCGTGCCGACCGCGCCCCGATGCGAGATGACCACGCCCTTCGGCGTGCCGGTCGACCCGGACGTGAAGATCAGGTAGGCCACGTCATCGGGAGCGCAGCGCGAGCCGGCGTCGTCGGACAGGTCGTCCGCCTCGACGTCGCAGCGGCCGCCCTCGACGCGCGCGATCTCGGTCGTCACGACCACGGCATCGGGGACGAGGGCGCTGATGGCTTCGCGACGCGCGCGGGGCAGCGCAGCCGACACCGGGATGTAGGCGGCGTGCGCCCGCAGGGCGGCCACTATCGCCACGACGTCATCGGGGCGCTTCGTGAACTCGACGATCACGTGCCCGCCGGGGCGCACCCCTGCCGTGCGCAGGTAGCGCGCAAGGCGACCCGCCCGCTCCCACAGCTCGCGATAGGTGTAGGACCGATCGCGCCCAACGACCGCCGTCTTCTCGGGCGAACGAGAAACCGCGCGCTCAACGAGGTCGAGCAGCGTCAGGTCGCTCGGCGCCTCAGCGGTCTGGTTGTAGGCCCTCGCTAGACGCTCGGTCTGGGTATCGCGCAAGGGAAGCGCGTCGCGGCCGGCGGCCACACAGGCGATCTCCTCGACCAGGCGGGCGAACATGTCGGCTGCCTGCGGGAAATACTCCGGTACGACGTCCCATGACAGCACGATACCGCCCTCGGGCGCCGGCATCGCCTGCATGTCCAGGCAGACCTGCGCCGTCTGCGTATACACGCGATCAAGCACCACGCCCAGGCCGTCTGCCGCGCCGCCCAGGTAGCTCGTGAACACGAAGGGCGCCGTCGCTGCTTGTTGATCGGCGCCGTCGCGCAGGATATCGGTCAGCACCTCAACGCCGCCGACCGACCCATGGGCAAGCCCCTCGAACAGGTCGTTGCCGATCGTCGAGGCCAACTCGGAGAGCGTCGCGGCCGATGACACATCGATGCCGACGAGCATCGAGGAGGTGAAGTCGCCCAAGACCGGGCGCGCCTGGTCAAGCGCCGTGCGCTTCGACACCGTCACGTTGCAGAGCAAGGCGGGGTCGTTGCGCCAGCGCGCAACCACCGCCGCGCACGCAGCCAAGATGAGCGCCGAGGTCGAGGCCTGCGCCTCATGCGCCACGCGCTCGAGCGCGCGGGCGTCGTCGGGGTCGATCACGTGGCTGTAACGGATCGTGCCCCACGCGTCGGTGCCCATGACGCGGGCGGGAGGGCCAGGCGGCGCGGGAAACAAGCGCGCCTTTTCACGCCAATACGCCTTGTCTCGTGCTCGCTGCTCCGCATCCGCCGCCGTCCATGCCCGACGCACTGCTTCGGCATAAGGCATCGGATCGGGCAGCGGGATACCCGCCACGGCACTCGACAGCTCGCGGAAGAAGACGTACAGCGAGCCGGCGTCCATGACGACCATGTTGAAGTAGGCAAGGACCTTCGAACGCCCCAATCCCGCATCGCAGACGCGCACGCACACGAAGGGGCCGTCGTCGTTCGACGACTTGGCCTGGGCGATCATCTCGTCGCGCAGCGCTTCGAGGCCCGAAGACGGTGCGCCCTCCACGACACAGGAAGACGCATCGGCGCAGCCCGGCGTCATCACTCCCTCGTCGAGGTCGACCCCATAGGTCAGCACGTCGTGACGGGAGATCACCAGGCGGGCGGCTGCGGCAAGCGCCTCTGCCGTGCAGTCGTACGACGCCTCGGCGTACATGAAGGTCGCCTGGCCTCCGAGCTCGAGGTCGGGCTCGGATCCCAGCAGGTAGGCGGTCTGGATGGGCGTAAGCGAAAGGGGCTCCGCAGCGGCCGGGGCCGCGCCGCGCGTCGGCATGAGGGCTGGCGCCGCAGCGCGCGTCGGCGCCTCGAAGGTGTCGACCAGATCGCACACCGTGGCGCTGTAATCGAGCGCCGACAGGTCGACGGACACGTCGAGCTGAGACTCGAGGGCGAACACGGCCTGCATGAGCATGAGGGAGTTGGGCACCCGCAGCCTCAGCACATCGTCGGGCGCAAAGGGTACGCCCATCGAATCCTCGAGGATGGCGCAGGTTCTCGAAAGCGGGCTCACAGCAGCACCTCCAGCTCGCGACGCATCTTCTTGCCGTTGGCCGCGCGCGGGATCGCCCCGATGCGCACGACCTGCCCGACCGATACCCCGGCGCGCATCGCCAGGGTCCTGACGACGTCGGCGTCTTGCGCCGTCTCCTCGTCTTCTGGGACGAACACGACGATCTCCTCCTCGCCCGTGGTCGGATTCGTGCGGCCGAGGACGACGCTGTCCTGGTCGAGCTCCGCCATCAGAAGGCCCTCGAGGTCAGGCGAGTAGTAGTTTTTGCCGTTGACGAAGATAACGTCCTTCTTGCGCGCCACCACGTACAGGTTGCCCTCATGGATCAGCCCGATGTCGCCCGTTGCGAAGAAGCCGTCTTCGGTGAGCGCATGGGCCACCCGACCGGCCGGCGTGACCGATTCGCTCGTCAGCGAGCTGCCGCGGATGAAGATCTCCCCCACGACGTCGTCGGGCAGAGCATGTCCTTCGTCATCGCGCAGCGACACCTCCATGCCCGGCACCGCCTTGCCGACCGACACGAACTCCGAGCCGTCCTCGCGGGCGATCTCGTCGTACGAAGCGCCGATGCGGACGCTCGAGCGCTCGAGGTTGACCGTGGCCAGCGGCTCGTAGATGCCCGTCGTCGTGATCTGCAGGCAGGACTCCGACATCCCATAGGCGGCCACGATGGCGTTCGGACGCAAGCCGAACGGCGCCATCCGCTGCGCGAACAGGCGCGCCGTCGCCGCGTCGATGGGTTCAGACGCGCTGATCAGCTTGTGGATGCTCGACAGGTCGTAGGTCACGCCCTCGGGCACGCCGCGCAGGCGCAGCGTGCGCAGCACATGAACGAACCCGAAGTTCGGACACACGGTGATCGTGGGACGGTAGCGCGTGACCGCGTCGAACCAGGTGTAGGGGTTGGCGATGACGTCGGAGGTGGCCATGAGCACCGTCGGGTAGCCGCGGTACATCGCGTAGATATGAAACCCGAGCAACGAGAAGTTGTGCGTCAGGGGAAGCCAGGTCAACATCGAATTGGTCAACTTGTCCTGACGGGCCGGGACGCTCGCCGCCATGGCGGCCATGAGCGTTTCCTCGTCAAGCACGATGCCCTTCGGCTGGCCGGTTGAGCCCGACGACATCTGGATGAGGCGCACCGTGTCGCCCGTCGCTTCGCAAGGGACAGGCGCGGCGGGAGCCTCGAGCGAGCGCACGTCTGCGGCGAGGACGGCGGCATCGGAGGCCACGTGGGAGGCGGTGCGGTCGTCGACGAGGACGAGCGCACCGGAAAGCATCGCAAGCGCGCCGGCAACCCGCGCCTCGTCTTGGGCGGATAGGGCTGGGGGCACGATCACCGGCACGGCGCCGAGCCACGCGCAGCCCCAGAACAGCTCGACGATCGCACGGTTGTCGGTCAGCTGGAACACGACGGGCCTGCCCTGCGTGGCGCCGACGGCGCTAAGCTGGCCGGCGACCTGGGGCGTACGTGCGCACAGATCGGCGTACGAGAGGGTGTCGACGACGCCGTGGTTCACAAACGTGATGCCCGCAGACGACGTGTCCTCAAACGAGGTGAGGACAGAGAGAAATGAAGCCATGAAGGAACTCCTTTGGTAGCACAGGGGTAATGAAGAGTTGAAAACTAGAGGATGAAAAGGACAGCCGCTGCTGCGGCAAGGGAGACGACGGCCACCAAATCGCGGGGCCGCCAGGGATACGGCACGAGAAACGTCCGCGTCGGATAGCGGCCGAAGCCGCGAGACGCGAGCGTGACATGGAGGCGATCGGCATAGCGGATAGCCTCGACGAACAGGGGAAGAGCGCAGGAGGCGGGCAGCGAGGCGCGCACCCAGGCATTGTGGGCGCGCGCATCGGGGCGCATCCTGCGCAGCCGGACGGCCGCGGTGACGAGAGGCACCGCCCCACGCAAGAACGACGAGACCGACGTCCCGCTCACCACGATCGTGCAGACGGCATACGGGACATGGAGCCGCTGAACGACGGCGTCGGCGAGCTGGCCGACGCTCATCGCCGTGTCCGCCCACAGCGAGGCGGACAGCACCACCGCGCCGAGGGCGGCGTGATGGGCGACGAGGGTTGCATCGACGCCGGCATCGCCGTACCACGCCCCGCGCAGGGCGACGAGCCCGAACGCGGCAGCGGCGGCAACCACGACGCCCAGGTGGGCGACGGCGCGCCGGACGCTGCGATGGCGAGCGGCCGAGGCGATGAGGCCAGCGAGCGCGAGCGCGGCGGCAACGAGGGGGTTGGGGTCGACAGCGCCTAAGACGATCGCTCCCGCCATCACGACCAGCACCACCACCGGGTTGAGCGGGGGCGCGGGATGGACGGGCGCGGGTGCGTCTGGCGTGTGCGCGTCGAGCGCGTCGGTTGTCGCCGGCACGTCTGCGTCGAACGGGACGGGCGCAGCGGTTGCCGCAGGGGCTGCTGCATCGGGCTTTGTCCGACGGGCGCCCGCCGTCTCACCGCACCGCTCGTCTTCCCCCTCGGCAACGTCATGCGCAGGCAGCTTGCCTGGGGCGACCGCCCCTCCGACGCCGCTGATCCGCACCACGCGTCCCTGCTCCATCTCGACGACGACGTCGACCTCGAGCAAAGCAGCGTCATGGGAGCTCGCAAGCACCGCGCCGCCGCCAGCCGCGTACGAGCGCATCACCCGGGCAAGCGCGTCGGCCTCGGCCTGGCCGGCCGTCGGCTCGTCGAGCATCAGCACCGGGCGATTCGCCAGACACGCAAGGGCAACGCCGAGCCGGCGCTTCGCGCTCGAGTTGAGCGCGTAGGGCGATTCGTCGCCCAGCCCCTCCAGGCCCAACGCAGACGGCAGGGCATCGAGCTGCGACGCGGACAGCGGCCCTTCCGCAGAGCTGTCCGCCCGCGCCGCGGCCAGCTCCTCGCGCACGGTTGCACACGTGAACTGCCGCTCGGGATTCTGCTGCGCCCAGGCGACCATGCCCTCGGGAAGGCGCCGGCAGGGGCTGTCTTGCCACCGCATGACGCCGCCCGACAGGTGCTCAACGCCGGCAAGAGCACACATGAGCGAGGTTTTCCCGCAGCCGTTGTGGCCGACGAGCAGAGTGATCGTGCCGGGGGCGAGCGCGAGGTCAACGCCTCTCAGGCGCACAGGAGGCGTGCCGAGCAGCGCGCCGGCGAGCTCGACAACGGGATCCTGCGCCGCTGCGTGCGTGGCCGTCCAGAGCGCCGGGTCGAGTAGGGCCGCCGATGCACGCTCGCATGCCGGCGGCAACGACGACATCCCATCCGCCCACGGCGGAGTGGCCTCGTGCTTCTCGAACACGATCACTGCACAGCCGCGATCGGCCTGCTCGCGCAGGATCCGGTGCACCGCCTGCCTGCCCTCAGGGTCGATGGCGGCGCAGGGCTCGTCGAGCACAAGCGCGCGGGGACGGCGCGCAAGCGCGCAGGCAAGGGAGAGCCGCTGGCGCTGGCCGCCCGAAAGCGTCCAGGGGTTGCGCTGCGCAAGGTCCGCAAGACCGCAGGCGCGCAGCGATTCCAGCGCACGGGTTCGCACGTCTTCGGCGGGAAGGCAGGCGAACTCGAGCGCGCTTGCCACCTCGTCGAAGACGGAAAGCGTCACGACGCTGCTGTCGGGGTCCTCCCCCACGTACGCCGCGTCGGCACACGAGATTACGCCCGACGCGCTCACGCTCTCCGGCAGAAGACCGCAGAGCGCCCGCGCGCACAGCGTCTTTCCGCTGCCCGCCTCGCCGCTTGCCACCCACACCGTCCCCGGTGCGACCGAGCAGGAGAACCCGTCGACCAGAAGCCTGCCGGCGCGATCTTCAAGCCGCAGATCCTCAGCGCGCACCATGGGCAGCTCCGCTCTCAGCTTGAGCCCTCATGCACCGAGCACCCCGGTTTTGCGCACACGAGCGGAGATGGCCAAGCACAACGCCGCGCCCGCCATCGATGAGATCACCGCAATGCCCATGCATCCCAGCTGGAGCGTCAGCCCCGCATCCGCCACGCCGAGCGACGCCGGCACGCAAAAGCCCATGAACGCACCGAGCAGGCCGGCGGCCACGAAGTACTGAGGCGTGCGCCACGAACGATACAGCGTCACCGCGAAGGGGATCTCGACGATGACGCCCTCGACTAGAAGCGCGAGCACAGCCGAAAAGCCGAACGGCGTCGTCAGCGCGGAGATCACGCCGATAGCACAGCACGCGACGATGGCCGAGGCGGGCTTTTTCACCAGCGCGAGCGGAAGCAGGCACGGCACCACCCACAAGCCCAGCGTGAGTGCTACGAGATAGACGTGGGACAGCGTCGCCACCAGCTGAAGGTACGTCAAGGGGACGATCAGGAGCGAGCCGGCAACGCCGATGGCCACCGAGACGAGCAG
>CAVCDZ010000089.1:0-2835 GCA_963601095.1 Oscillibacter sp. MSJ-31
CACCAAGGCCATCGTCATCATCAACCCCAACAACCCTACCGGCGCGCTCTACCCGCGTGAGGTCTTGCAGGAAATCGTCGACGTGGCGCGCGAGCACCAGCTGATGATCTTGTCCGACGAGATCTACGACCGCTTGGTCATGGACGACCTCGAGCACGTCTCGATCGGCAGCCTGGCGCCCGATTTGTTCTGCATCACGTTCAGCGGCCTGTCCAAGAGCCATATGATCGCCGGGTACCGCATCGGGTGGATGATCCTTTCGGGCAACAAGCGCATCGCGCGCGATTTGATCCTGGGGCTCAACATGCTCTCCAACATGCGCCTCTGCTCGAACGTGCCGGCGCAGTCCATCGTGCAAACGGCGCTCTGGGGTCACCAAAGCGTCAAGGATTACCTGGTCCCGGGCGGGCGCATCTACGATCAGCGCGAGCTGGTGTACGAGGCGCTCAACAGCATTCCCGGCATCACGGCCGTGAAACCGAAGGCGGCGTTCTACATCTTCCCGAAGATCGACGTTAAGAAGTTCAACATCAAAGACGACGAGCAGTTTGCCCTCGACCTGCTGCACGACAAGAAGGTGCTGCTCGTCCCCGGTAAGGGATTCAACTGGGACAAGCCCGACCATTTCCGCGTCGTCTACCTGCCGCGCCTGCGCGTCCTGCGCGAGTGCATGGAGGATATCTCGCAGTTCTTGGAACACTATCGTCAGCTGGCATAGCGCGGGGCTTCGAGCGGAAGAGGGGGCAGGGCTTCTGCCGTTCCGAATGGAAGAGGGAGCCAGGTCTCTTCAGGATTCGAGCGGAGAGGGGAGCGGAAGCTTCCGATGCCCCAAGCGAGGGCAGGGCCGAAGCCCTTAGGCCTCGGGCATGACGCGGTCGATGTTTCCTGTCATGATGAGGGGCGCACGAAATTCTTGACAACCGAAAGGACGGCTTATGGCTGCGCCCCACGACATCACCTCTCCGGGCGAGCTCACGAGCGTCGGCGGATTTCCCCTGTCGCCCCGGTGGGGACGGGTGATTGCGCTGGTGTGGACCGGGCAGGCGCTTTCGGTTCTGGCTACCTACGCGGCCACCTATGCGGCGATCTGGTACATCGTCGAGACCTTCAACAGCCCGTTTGCCGTGTCCTTCACCTCGGTCGCCTCGCTTCTGCCCATCGCCCTTTTGAGCCCGCTCGGAGGCGTCGTCGCTGATCGCTTCCCACGCAAACGCGTCATGATCCTGGCCGACGGACTTGCGGGTGCGGCCTCGGCCGTCATCGCCGTGCTTATCGTGCTCGGGGACCTTCACGTTGGCCTGCTCCTCGCGATGCTCGTCGTACGCGCTTGCGCCCAGGCGTTCCATGCGCCCGCCCTCACCGCGACCATGCCGCTCATGGTGCCCGAGAAGCACCTCGTGCGCATCAACTCGCTCGACCAGATGCTCACCAGCGGCTCGGCGATCGTGAGCCCGGCCATCGGCATCTTCCTCTATACGACGTTCGGGTTTGCGACGGTCCTCGTCGTCGACGCGGTCTGCGCCCTGCTCGCCTGTCTCTGCCTCGCCGCGGCTCGCATTCCGCAGCCTGAGATCGCACCGAGCGCCGGCGCAGGCCAGGCAGGTCCTTTAGCCGACATGAAGGATGCCGCCCGCCTGCTCGCAGGCGACCGGCCGCTCTTCTGGCTGCTCGTGGTCTGCGCCATTGCGATGCTCGTCTTCGTGCCGCTCGGCACGCTGTTCCCGCTTATCACCTACGACTGGTACCAGGGCGACGGCTATGCCGCTTCGCTCGTGGAGGCGGTGGCGGGCATCGGACTCCTCTTGGGGTCGGTCGTGCTGCTCATCTGGGGCGGCGGCTCACGCCTTGTGCCGGTGATGATGGGCTCGGGGCTGGCGATCGCCGTGCTGCTCATCGTCGTGAGCGCCCTCGAGCAGGCGCCGTTCGCGGCCTTCCTCGTCGCGGCGGCGCTGATCTTCGTGGCGACCGGTATCTTCAACGGGCCGATCATGCCCATCATGCAAAAGCGCCTCCCGCAAGACCAGATGGGCAAGGCCATGGGGATCACGATCGCGTTGAGCTCGTGGGCGGCGCCGATCGGCCTCGTCATCACCGGCATCGGGGCGACCGCGCTCGGCATCGCGCCCTGGTTCTTCGTCTCCGGCGTCGTGCTGGCGGGGTTCTGCGTGGTGGGGCTCGCCTCGAAGGCGCTGCGCGTCCTCGATGAGCCGAGCGCCGCCTCCGTCGGCGAGGACGCGAATCGCTCAGAAGCCGGGGTATGACGCCGCTGCGGCGCAGCCGTCATGTTTCCCGTGCCTACTTCCTGTGAAACGCGCCCATTCCCCCTACGCCACAGCTGGCACGTCGGCTATAATCTATGAGCTATACCAAAAAACAGAACACCGGATGAAGAAAGGTCGCACCGTGGCCAACAGCTACAAGCACACCATGAACCTTCCGCGCACCGACTTCGCGATGCGTGCGAACCTGCCCGAAAATGAACCTAAGCGCCTTCAGTTCTGGAATGACATTGACATTTACCATAAGGTGCTCGAGAAGAACAAGGACAACAAGCCCTTCGTCCTTCACGACGGCCCGCCGTACGCCAACGGCCCGATCCACATCGGCCACGCGTTCAACAAGGTCCTCAAGGACTTCGTCGTGAAAAGCCATGCGCAGCGCGGCTACTTCACGCCCTACATCCCCGGCTGGGATTGCCACGGCCAGCCGATCGAGCACATGGTCGAAAAGACGCTTGGCCCTAAGAAGATGGCCGAGACCAGCCAGCCCGACCTGCGCAAGCTGTGCCGCGCATGGGCCGAAGAGCATATCGACCTGCAGCGCAACGGCTTCAAG
>CAVCDZ010000090.1:0-6213 GCA_963601095.1 Oscillibacter sp. MSJ-31
GGCAGAGGAACTGGCAAAATAAGCGCTCGATGAGCGCCATGCCAACCACGATGACGCCCAGCACGGCAAACGCCTCCCACGCGATGCCGTCGGTCGAAAACGCCACCAGGCCCGCAAACGCCGTCCACGGGCTGTAGCCCGAGACGTTTGCCCACACCGCCGTGAGGCACAGGATGCAGATAGCGACGAGCACGACGTACTTGGTCATCTGCAGGATGCGCTGGGCGCGCTCGGGCAGCGGCCGATCGGGGATGTGCAGCAGCGTGCGCACGGGCTTGAACAGCGCATACACCACGTCGCCCAGCGTGCCGAAGGCGCAGGCGTACCCGCAGAAGAACCTCCCGAACAGGATCGTGAAGCCAAGCACGGCGACCATGACGACGACAAACGAGTTCGCCTCGATCGCATCCCCTGCCCCGATCTGGCCGAACAGGTACTTCACCCCGTTGAACGCCGCGGAAAAGAGCGCCGGGGACAACACGAAGAAGATGAGCTGCACGCACCAGCGCACGATACGATGCCCCAAGATCAGGCGCTGGCGCTTCCATGCCTTGCTGCCCTTGACGGGCTTGCGCTTGCCGGCCGGCTTCGCCGCGCGCTTGGACGATGCAGCAGTACCGCCCGCCGCAGCACCCGCTGCAGCGCCTGCGCCCGCTGCCGCCTCGATCCGCGCCACGGTCTCGGCCACCGCCGGGCACGCGAGGGTCGCGTCCGCTGCGCCGCCTGCCGCAGCGCCCTGAACAGAGCCGCTCATCACGCGCCTCCTTCCGGTGCCTCGCCGGCGTTGCTCTTCTGCAGCGCCTCCATCGTGCCGTTGATGATGCCGACCGACGAGTAGGTCGCGCCCGACACGGTGTCGACGTTCGACGTCTGCGCATCGACGATGTTCGGGATCAGCTTCACCGCCTGCTCCAAATAAGGGGCATCCTCGTTGGGCGCGGACACCAGCGTCACGTCGGTGATGTAGCCGTTCTCGATCGTCACCTGCATCGTGATCGGGCCGCCGTAGCCCTGCGCCGAGCCGGTGAACACGCCGTCGGTGGCATAGGCGCCCGCGCTCTGCGCGCGCTGGGCTTCCTGCATCTGCTGCTCGACCGCGGCCTCGGCCTCGGCCGTCTGCTGAGCCCACAGGCTAAAGCCCACGACCAGGCACACGACAACCGCCGCATTAACGAGCTTCACGAAGAAGATGCGCTTGCGACTCAAGGCCTCAGGCATGGCCGCCCTCGCTTCCCGTCGCGCCCGAGACTGCACCCGAGCCGCCGGCACTCGAACCCGCACCCGAGCCCGACCCGGCACCCGTGCCGGTGCCCGAGCCGCCGGCGCCCGACCCGGTGCCCGAGCCCTCCCCGCCCGCAGACGGATGCTGCTCCTCGTAGGCGGCCTCCGCCATCGCAAGCGCCTTCTCGTAGGCCGCGGCGATGCCGCGCGACGAGTAGGTAGCCGTCGTCACCACGTCGATCGATCCCGGTGCCGTGCCGCTCATCAGCTGCTCGACGATGCCGATCAGCACCTTCCCGCGAAACGTTCGGCCCTCGGTCGCCCACAGCAAATACTCTTCGTTGTCCTCGGCGTTGTACGCGCCATACGACGGGTCGCCCGCGCCGCCGGTGCCCGAGCCGTGCACGTCGGTGATGCTCACCGGCTTGCCGCCCGAGATCGTCACCGTCAGCGCCACGTAATACGGGTCGAACGCGCCCGGATCCTTCGCGTTGGCAACCGAGGCGTAAGCCGGATAGGTGCCGTCGGCGTACTTCACCTCGCCATCCGGCTGATCGGGATCAGGGTCGGGCGTGGGCGTAGGATCCGGATCGGGGTCGGGATCGGGGTCGACCGGGTCCTTGCCGCCGTCGTCGGCTGGCCCCGCCTTCGCAAGCGCGTCGGCGATGGCCGCTAAGATGCCCTCGGACGAGTAGGTCGCGCCCGACACGGTGTCGACCGACGTGGACTGCTTCGAGAGCACCGCCGCGATCACGCCGGTGGCGCGGCCGAAGTACAGCTCGTCGTCGCCGGCCGACACGATGGCGACCTTGGCGATCTTGCCGTCCGCCACCGTCACGTCGACGGTGATCGTCGACTTGTAGCCCTCGGCCGAGCCGCGGTACACGCCGTCCTTCAAGCCGCCTTCGGGCACGTCGAACGCGTGGTCGCCCGAGACGTGCTCCTTGTCCGCGGTCTGTGATCCCGGGCCCGGCGCCGTCGCCGTCGGTGCCTCGCCCTTCGCCTGGGCAAGCGCGTTCTTGATCGCCATCAGGATGCCCTTGGACGAGTAGGTCGCGCCCGACACGGTGTCGACCGACGTGGACTGCTGCGCCAGCACCGACGAGATGACGGCGCGCGCCCGGTTGAAGTACTGGGCGTCGTCGCCGGCCGACAGGATCTGGATGTCGGTGATCTTGCCGCCCGCGATGGTCACCTGCACGGTGATCGTGCTCTTGAAGCCCTGCGCTGAGCCGGTGTACACGCCGTCCTTGACGTTGGACAGGTCGATGCCGTAGTCGGCGGCGCTGTAATTGGCGTCGGTCGTGGGCTCGGCGCTCTGCTTCTCGCCGGTCGCCTCGGCGCTCACCAGCTCGGCTGCGTCGGCGCGCTCGACCTGGGCGGCGATCGCGTCGTCGAACGCGAGCGGCTCGTACGACGCCACCGCGCAGGCGACGGCGGCTCCCGTGAGCAGAGCGGGGACCAGGAAGGTCGCCGCTTGCAGGCGCTGCTTGGCCCGTGCATGTTTGCCAGGGGATTGTGGCATGGGGATGGATGCCTCCTTGAGATGGGTGCAACGAGCGATGGCGGAGAGCCGCGCACAGCCCTCCGCCATCGAAAAGTTTTGCCTGATCAGGCGTTAGCCGTTGATGCGGCGACGCGCAAAGCGGGCAAGAGCTGCCGCTGCAGCGCCCAGCGCCGCCACGCCGCCTGCGATCCCGAGCGTGTAGTCGCCGGTCTTGGGCGTCTCATCGCCGGAATCGTTGGAATCACCATCATCGGTCGAATCGTCGGCCGGGGTGGTCTCCTGCGGATCGTCGCTTGCGGCAACCAGGCCGTCACGCGCGGCCTTCAGGTCCTCGAGCGCCTGCTTGAGGTCGGCGTCGGAGGCGTCCTCGTCGGCGAGCAGCGCACGGGCGGCGTCGAGCGCAGCCTGGTACTTCTCCCACGACTCAGCCGTGTAGTCGCTCTTGTCGTCGAACGCCTCGGCCTTGTTCACCTCGTTCTGGAGGTTCTCCTTGGCCTCGTCGGTCGCCTTCGCGGCCAGGGCGTTCTGCGCCTCGGTCAGCGCGGTCGTCGCGTCCTGGGCCTGCTGCTGCGTCAGCTCGTCAGCGGCAAGCGCATCCTTGGCGGCGGCAAGCGCCGTCTGGTAGGCAGACCAGGAAGCCTTCGTATAGTCGTCCTCGACGAACGTCTTGTCGATGGCTGCCTGGAGCGCCGCCTTGTCGTCGGCGGTAGCCAGGCGCACAAGCGCGGCCTGCGCCTGGGTCAGGGCCTCAGCCGCCTTCTGGACCACCTCATCGGAGGAAGCCGCAGCGGCAGCGACGTCCTTGGCAGACGTCAGTGCCTCGGCAAACGGAGTCCAACTGGCCTTCGTGTAGTCGGCCTCGGAAAGCTGGCCCGCAGCCGCGATGGCCTCGTTGAGCGCCGCCTTGTCAGCCTGCTTGGTGTACGTGAAGGAAAGGTCGTTGTACCCGGTCGCGTTCACCACGAACTCGTAAGCGCCGTAAGGCAGCGAGCTCAGCGGATCCTCGCCCACGTTGAGCGAGCCGTCCTTGTTGACGACGACCTTGGCACCCTTGCCGGACGCCTTGTACTCGGTGCCGTCGACGGTCACCGAGGTGATGGCCGCAACGTAGCCGGTCACGTCGCCGCCGTCCTTGGCGACGAGCGCCACCTTGTCGGCGTCGTACTCAGCAGTGGCGTCGGCCTTCAGCTCGAAATCGGCGCTGAAGCTCGCGAACTTGCTGTTCGCATCGGACACGGTCAGCGTGTAACCGCCATTGGCCTGGTCAGACGGGATGGTAAGCGCGCCGTCCTTGATCTCGACGTCGCCGGTCCAGCCGTCAATGGCATACACCGGATCGAAGCCGTCGGGCAGCGTGGGCAGCGTCACCTTCGTGGACGCGACGCCCACCTGGGCACTCTCGACCGCAGCCGCAGACGCGTCGAACTTCACCGGCACGTAGCCGTCAGCCACCGGCACCTGATAGATGCCGCTTTCAGTCACGAACGTCACCGAGGTGATCGTGTGACCCATCATGGCCTGGTAGTGCGCAGACGACGTGGGGCAGTTGTGCACCTGCGTCGTGAAGCCGGTGGCCCAGGCAAGCTCCATCTGGCCCTTGGGGAACCAGATGTTTTCCATGTGGCGCAGGCCGTAGCTCGCGCCGTCATCGGTGTTCACGATGGCCGCGTAGAGCTTCGAGCCGCCGGGGATGGTGTCGGCGAGCTTTGCCGTCGCGTTCTCGTCGGTGTCGAAGTCGAGCTCGTAGTCGCCGTAGGTGGTGTCGGTCTTGAGCGTCGAGGAGATGCCCTCGAGCGTGGTGGCGGATGCCGCGTTGCCGTCAGCGCCCTTGATCTCGCTGAACTGCGGATCGCCGTTGGCGTCGACCGTCAGCTCCTTGTAGAAGGACGGCGCCTGGGAGCTCGCGTAGTACGAGTAGCTCGCAGCCTCGAAGAGCGCGTCTGCACCCGCGTAGGTCGTGGTGGTCGTGTTGCCCTTGTTGGTGACGGTGACGTCGACCGAGCTGTCATCGGTGACGAGCGTGCCGCCGAGCTTCTCGGCCAGATCCGCCACGTTCACGCCCTCGGCAACCTTCACCGGGAAGGTGATACCGGTGATGTCGGAGCCTGCCGGATCGACATGGTAGGAGCCGGACACCATCGAGCCGGTGCGGGACTTGTTCTTGGTGGCGGACGTGAAGCCGTCCACCGCAACCGCGTTGTTCACGTCGTTGGCGTAGAACTTGGCGTACGGGATGTTCATGAGCACGTAACGGCCCTCGGCAAGCGCAAGCCCGTCGATGGCGCCCTGCAGATGGGTGATCTGCTCGGAGGCCTCGGACTCCAGGAGGTTGTCCTTGGACAGGAGCTCGCCGGTCTCGTCGCGCTCGGTGACGAGGTTGGACCAGGTCTCAGCCGTGTAGTCGGCCTCGTCGAGGGCAGCCGCCTTGTCGTAGAGCTCCTGGAGGGCCGCCTTGGTCTCGGCGGTCACCGGGGTCTCCTCCTTGGCGATGTTGTCGGCCGTGGCCTCGATGTCGAAGGAGTAGTCCTGGTAGCCCAAGGCGTGCACGGTGACGGTCCAGTAGCCGGTGCCGTCGGTGCCCTCGGGCAGCTGGCAGCGCAGCGAGTCGGTCAGGCCGAGCTGGATGCCGTTGGACTTGTGCATCCAGTTGTCCGCCGCGAATTTGGTGCCGAAGGTGGCCTTCGCCGCGGTGCGGGAGGCGTCGTCGCCATAGTAGGTCCAGGTCACCGCCTGCATGTTGGCGCCGAGGTCGCCGTAGTCGCCCTTGAGGTCGACGCGGATGAACTCGCCGTAGGTGCCGAGCTCGGTGCCGGACTTCTGCTCCACGGTGATGCCGGAGGAGGCGGTCTTGAGCGCCTGATCCTTCAGGCCGGAGTCGGTGCCCTCAGCCGAACGAGCCGAGAACGAGAAGGAGCCGCCGTCGTTGGTGGCGGTCTTCAGGCCGTACGTCTCGGCGTCGACGTCGGCCGTGGCGACGTAGGACTGCAGACTGTTCTCGCCGAATCCGCCGCGCATCTCCTCGCCGTTGGCGACGAAGGAGTAGGACGCCTTGAGCGCCTCGAGGTCGGCGGTCTTGACCTTGACGGGGACGTACTTGATGCCGACGTTGTCGTAGTCGACCATGGCGTCAGAGGAGCCGTCGGCAAAGGTGAGCGTGCCGCCGGAGAACCCGACGGTCTCGCCGCCCGTCGTCATGAAGCTGGTCTTGTCGATCCAGTACGCCATCTCGACGTCCTTGCCGGACTCGGTGTGGATGACGACCTCGCACTGGTAGTTGCCGCGGTGCAGGCCGTGGTTCTTGGTGGCGCGGGACACGGTGTCGAAGGCACCCTTGTCGTACTCGCCGTGGGAATCGAGCACGTCGGAAGACGTGGTGTCGCCGGCGGCGTAGACGCCCTCGGCCGCCCAGTACTCGCCCCAGGAGAGACCCACGTAGCCGTAGGTGTACTCGTCCTCGGCAGGCGTCGTGGGGTTCTGGTCGGCAT
>CAVCDZ010000091.1:0-11529 GCA_963601095.1 Oscillibacter sp. MSJ-31
TGTTCGGCATCGTCGGCGTGATCGGGATCAAGCGCGGCAAGAAAAGCGGCATGGGCCTTGCGGTGGCTTCCCTGGTGATTTGCGTCCTCTCTATTGCGGTAGTCATGGCTACGCAGGCGGCATTCTCGAATGCCCTCGATGAGGCGACCAATCCGACGGTAGCCACCGATTCTGCCACGACGGATGCCTCCTCGCAGTCCTCGGATACCGCGTCTGCCGATGATGCGCAGTACGTCATCTCAGGCGAGGAACTTGACACGTCAAACTCCTACGATGCGCAGATCGTGGGCACGCTGACGAACAATTCCGGCAAGGATCTCAGCTACGTTCAGGTTGAATATACCGTTCACGACGCTGACGGCAACCAGATCGGCACGGCGCTTGCCAACACGAACAGCCTAAAGGCGGGCGGCACGTGGAAATTCGCGGCGAGCTCACTCCAACCGGCCGATGAGGTTGCTTCGTACGAGCGCACGGGGATCACTGCGTGGTAGCATGGTCGAGCCGCCGGCGTTGCAAGGAGACCTCTCTTCATGCGTAAGCGCTCTGCGGCCGGCATCGTACGCACGCCAAGAAGAAGGAAGCGCCGCGTGAAGGAGCCTTTGACAGAGGAGCTGCTCGAGGAGCTGCTGGCGGCGCCCAGCCCCAAGCGCTTCATTGAGCGGAACCAGGTCGGCGAGCGCAGTCTGTCGGACTATCTTCAGGGTTTGCTCGAGGAAAAGGGCTTGAAGCGCGTCGACGTGGTGCGCGCGGCCGGCCTCAACGACACGTTCGGCTACCAGATCTTCACCGGTGCGCGTAAGGCTTCGCGCAACAAGGTGCTGCAGCTGGCTTTCGCCATGCATCTGACCTTGCGCGAGACCGACCGCCTTTTGCAGGCGGCGGGCGTCAACGAGCTCTATTGCAAGAATCGGCGCGATGCGATTATCATCTTCGCAGTCGGGAAGGGCTACTCCCTTCAGAAGACCGACGAGGAGCTGTATCGGTTCGGAGAGGAAACCATCTGTTAGATGCCTTCGCAACCCTCGCATACTGCGACGGGAACGTCACGCGCCGCCGGCGTGTCGGACAGATCCCGTGCCAACGGCCCTGCTCCTCTCGATGAGGGGCAGGGTCTCTTGCGTTGCCCTCCCGCCGAGGCAGACGAGGCGGATGAGCTCTCGCGGTTCCTGTCGCTGGTCGAGGCAGACAACGAGTACCGCGTCGATGAGGTGCTGAAGCGCTCCGAGTATGAGACGACCGAGCGGGTGTCGCGCACCTGCGATGATGGCACCGCCTCAGGTTCGTATATCCGCAAGTACCTGAAAACCGACTCAGGCTTAGGCTCGGTGTACGCGACGCTGTTCGAAGAGCAGCAGGCGCATGGACCGTTTGCCCATCTCCCCGCCATCGAGGCGTGCTATCGGCTCAAAGACGACCTGGTCGTCGTGATGGACTACGTTCAGGGCGAGACGCTGCAGGAGACGGTGTATCGCTGCGACCCGTCGCCTCGTCTGGCCATGGAGGTCTTCCCACGCATCTGCGAGGCGGTGCGGGAATTGCATGAGCGGTTTTCGCCGCCGATCATCCACCGCGATCTCAAGCCCTCGAATCTGATTCTTTCCTGGGACAAGATCACGCTGATCGACTTTGGCATCGCGCGGGTCTATGCGCCGGACGCGGCGGGCGACACGGTGCGCTTCGGCACGCGCGATTACGCGCCGCCTGAGCAGTTCGGCTACGGCCAGACCGACGTGCGCAGCGATGTGTATGCGCTCGGCCTGCTGCTGTTCTATTGCCTGACGGAACGCGCGGCGACGCATCGCGACCGCGAGCGGGGCTTTGCCGATGCGCAGGTGCCCGAGGAATTCCGTGCGGTCATCCAGAGGGCGGCGTTCGACCCGGACGCGCGCTTTGCGTGCGTGGCCGATCTGCAAGCGGCATTCGATCAGGCTGCGACAGCGTATCGTGAGCGCGTGAGTCGGCCGGAAGGGGAGGGCACGCCGTTTCGTCCGGCTCCCGCTCATTCTTCGGCTACGAAGGAGAACTCGCCTGCTCTTGCACCGCTTGCGCCGCCTGATCCGCACGCGCTTGTGCCAGGCGCCTCGCCGGCGCCCACCGACGCTTCCGATGCGCTGCTCACGCGGGCAGCCCGACGGGCAAGCGCCCTCATCCCCTCGTGGGTGGGCGTGGTCTGGAACACGGCCCTCGCGTTTCTCTGGGTGCTCGTCCTCTTCGTCTGCGGAGCGTCGGTCGTCGATCCGCCGGCGAGCGATGCGCATTTTCCCTTGTGGTTTCGCATCGTGGAATACCCGGTCTTCATGGGCGTGTCGGCGACGGCGATCTTCTACTTCCTCGCCGATCGCCGTGCGCTGAGGCGAAGGTTTGCGCGGTTGGGATCGCTATCGCTTGCGCGTGAATTTGCCGTCGTCGTCATAATGACGCTCGGGTTAGCGCTTATCATGACCTTGCTGTCCTATCCTGCGAGGGGCGTAGGCATTTAGCGTGGGACAGCGCACGCCCCGCTGCGGCGAGCCTCCCCGCGTCGCAGGCTCACAAAAAATTCGCATCACTTCTCCGTGCAACGTGGTATAGTGAACAAGCTGTTTTCAAGAGAAGCAACGCTTCCACCTGGTTCGGCGCCTCGCAAAGGTTGCTGATGGGTCATCTGAATAAGTGCTTCAGCACCTTGTTTGTATGACCTGTGCCATGTGGTGCAGGTTTTTTGTTTTCAGCGCTGTAATGGGTTCGTTAATGGATGTACCTACATAAGTGAGAAGGGGGTGGGCGCCATAGCAGCCCAAGAACCGAGGCTCAACGAGGCGATCAGGGTCAAGGAATGCCGCCTGATCGGCTACGATGGATCTCAGCTCGGTATTTATCCCATCGAGCAGGCCCAGCGTATCGCCGACAACGAAGGTTATGACCTGGTCGAGATCGCTCCGCAGGCCACGCCGCCCGTGTGTCGCATCATGGACTACGGCAAGTTCAAGTACGACCAGGCCATCAAGGCCAAGCAGGCTCGCAAGAACCAGAACAAGGTCGAGACCAAGGAAATGAAGTTCCGCCCGAAGATCGACGTGGGCGACTACACCACCAAGAAGAAGCACGTCCTGCGCTTCCTCGAGGCGGGTTCCAAGGTCAAGATCACGATCATGTTCCGCGGCCGCGAGATGTCCCATCCCGAGCAGGGTCTGAGCATCCTCGAGCGCTTGGCCGACGATCTCAAAGACGTGGCCGTCATCGAGACCCAGCCCAAGATGGAGGGTCGCAACATGCATATGCTCATCGCTCCGTTGCCTACGACGGTGAAGAAGAAAAAGGACGAACAAGGAAAGGAAAACTAATGCCTAAGATGAAGACTCATTCCGGCACCGCGAAGCGTTTTCGCGTGACCGGCTCCGGCAAGATCATGCGCGCCAAGGCTTTCAAGTCCCACATTCTGACGAAGAAGAGCCAGAAGCGTAAGCGTAATTTCCGTCACGAGACTGAGGTTGCCAAGGCTGACCAGAAGGTTATCGCCCGCAATCTTGGACTTCGCTAGTAATAAGGAGGAACAAGTATGCCTCGTGTAAAGCGTGCTGTATCCGCTCATAAGAAGCGCCGTACCGTTCTCAATCGTGCCAAGGGCTACTATGGTGCCAAGTCCCGTTCTTATCGCGCCGCGAAAGAACAGGTCCAGCATTCGCTCCAGTACCAGTATCGTGACCGCCGCGCCAAGAAGCGCGAGATCCGCCGTCTGTGGATCACCCGCATCAACGCTGCTGCGCGCATCAACGGCCTTTCCTACTCCGTGTTCATGAACGGCCTCAAGAAGGCTGGCGTCGAGCTCGACCGCAAGGTTCTGTCCGACATGGCCATCAACGACCCCGAGGCCTTCGCCTCCCTGGCCGAGGTCGTCAAGAAGGCTCTGTAAGGTCATCTGACCTCTCGTCCTTTTGAAAGGGCTCGCATCGTGTGATGCGGGCCCTTCTTTTACGCCGAAGTGCGGTGGCGATCTCTTGACTCGGCCACTATGGCGCGCAGCTCTTCTGAACGGCTTCGCCCGTGCTCGTCTGCGAGGTCGTCAACGAACTCCATGAGCGATACGGGGAACCTCACGGTGTAGGGGCGCACCTCTTCATCAGCAAGCGAGGGTCTGCCTCTTTTGGGCGTTCCGAAGGCAGAATCATTCCAGGTGTCACGCTCGTATTCTGCAGCTCTCGCGTCTGCTTCCTCGGGAGTCATCCCGATCGATGCGAGCAATTCTGCGTCTTTTTTTGTTGTCATGTGATCCTCCTCTCATAGGATGCGCAACTCTTTGAGCGCTTTTTTCGTCGGGGGAGTGAAGGCGTGCCATATGACCCAATCCCCGTTAGGAGCGAGCCTGCCTACCATCTCGATCAGGCGGCCTTTTGAATCTGCCCCTACTGCTAGGTATTCGAGTGATCGAGAGTCGAGGCGAGGAATGGATGCAAGGGCGTTCTTCCATGCCAAATGAACATCCTTTTTAGTCAATTCAGGATGACGTTCAGTCACCCTGTCAAGTACGTGAATCATGGGCCAACCCTTACCGTTAATATCGTATGACAAAAATAGAAGCGCTGCAATAACGTATTACAAAAATCCCCCGATCTCGAGCTGCGGATAGAGGCTCAAGATCGGGGGCGGGTAATGCAACGTGGCGGAAATTTGGTCCTGCCGGGTGAGTACAGAGGGCGATTTCGTGCCCGTCTTTGCTAGATCTCGATCTTGGCGCCGAGGAGCTTGGCGAACTCGCGGCAGATCGCGGTGTTGCCCGGCCAAGCGGGCGAGGTGACCAGATTGCGATCGACTACGGCCTCAGCGGCGTCGACTTCGACATAGGTGCCGCCCGCAAGCGAGATGTCGGGACCCACTGCCGGATAGGCCGTGGCCTTGTAACCTTCGAGAACGCCAGCAGCGGTAAGGACCTGCGGCCCGTGGCAGATCGCCGCGACGGGCTTGCCCGCTTCGAAGAATTCGCGGGTGATCTCAAGCACGCGCTCGTTCAAGCGGATGTATTCCGGTGCGCGCCCTCCGGTGATGAAGAGTCCCTCGTAGTCTTCGGTTTTCACGGCGTCGAAATCGGCGGTCAGCGCGAAGTTGTGCCCGCGCAGCTCAGTGTAGGTCTGCTCGCCCAAAAAGTCGTGGACGGCCGTGACGACGACGTCGCCTGCCTTCTTGTCGGGGCACACCGCGTCGACCTGATAGCCGAGCATCGAGAGCGCCTGATAGGGAACCATGGTTTCGTAGTCTTCAGTGAAGTCGCCGCAGAACAGCAGAATCTTTTTCGTCATGAGAATCCTCCCTCAGATAGGGGGCGCGCCGATGCACGTCCATGACCTGGATTTTAGCACTTCGTGAACGCGTTCACGGTTTGCGGGGATCCCGGCGGGGTGCAGGGCCGCATGAGCGGAGCGGCGGTTAGACGGAGCAGGTGGACGCGTAGGTTTTGCGCAGGCGTCTGCGTGGTCGATCCGGTGGGGGGGTCGGCCCGCGCGGTCTTAAGACCACGGATCGCGCTCAAAGTGAGGGTCGCGCAGGGTGCCGTCGTGGTAATCGGAATAGGGATCGTAGAGGTCGTCATCCTCGTTCGCGGCGCGCAGGACCGAAGGTGCGGACGGCGATGAGGCCGCCGCTGCATGCGGAGTCGCCTGGCGCGCGGCGCTGCGGGGTGCGTCGGCGGACGTGCCGGGGGCGTCGGAGGTGTCGCCTGCGGCTTCATTCGTCCCGTCCACGACGCTTTCGTGTTCCTCATCCGAGGCGAGCGCCTTCGTCGCTTCGTCAGCTTTCTTGCTCGGCAGAGGCGTGTACGTGGGTCGCAAGATGTAGTTCGCATGCGTCATTTCGTCTGGTTCGCCTCCACTCCGATACAATGAGCTGATGCGGCAGCGCACGCGCTGCCTTCGATGAAGAGATTATACGTGCAACGTCGCCGCTTGGCACCGAGGCGAGGCGGCTTATTTGCGGTGCGCGTTGGGGAGGTTAGGAGTCCTATGAAGGTCGAGAAGATCAATGAATCCGTTGAGGAAATCCGTTTGCATGTGGTCGCTGACGCCGACGACATGACGCGCGCATTCGCCGACGGCCTTGACGTGTTCGTGACCCAGTACCATCTCGAAGATGCCGAGGGCGACACGCCCCAGGAAAAGATCGCGTCGGCGATGGGCGAGGAAGATGCCCAGGCTGCCACCTATTCGGCGGTCGTGAACTACCTGGTCCCGTTTGCACTTGAGGCCTACGGCGTGCTGCCGCTCGCGACCTACGGCATCGAGTCCGACGACACGCCGGAGCCGGGCAAGCCGTTTTCCTTTGACATGACGGTGCTTGCAAAGCCCGAGTTCGAGCTCACCGATTACGGCACGGTCTCGGTTGCCGTCGACCCGCGCCCCGAGGTGTCTGAGTCCGATATCGACGACCAAATCGCGCTGCTGGCGCGCCATTTCACGGCCGCGCAGCAGAACAAGGAGCCCAACGACGACAGCGTCGTCGTTCCGCTGGTCAACGACGCGTGGGTGAGCCAGAACCTGCAGCCGATGGGCGTGTCTACCATGGCCGAGCTGCGCGATCGCGTGCGCCGGACCTCGGAAGAGGAGCTCGAGACTCGCTATGAGCAGGCGAAGATGGCCGCTGCGATGGAGGAATACGCCAATCGGTTCGGCGGAAAGGTCTCCAAGACGATGCTCGCGGCGATGACGCAAGAGCTGTACGAGACGTTTCTGGCTGAGCTTGCCAGCAGCGGCATGACGTTCGAGCAGTTCACTCAAGAGCAGAACATGACGGAAGACGACGTGCGCGCCACGCTTGAGCAGCAGGCGGGCAACCAGCTGGTGCAGGGCTTCATCCTCGATGCGATCTTCCGCCACGAGGGCTTGCAGCTTGAGACGTCCGACCTGATGGCAGCGCTGCGCAACATGGCACCGGGCCGCGAGGACGAGACCTTCGACGCTATGCAGAAGTCGGGCCGCAGCTTCTTGCTGAAGGAAGCGGCTGCGCGCATGAAGGCGGGCAACTGGATCCTCGAGAACGTGGAGTTCACGGAAAAGTAGCGCTTCGGGCGTGGCTCGTCGTGTCGGTGCAGCACGACGCTTCATTGTTGCTATCCGACGTAGCAGGACGCTGCAGCTCATTGCTCGCCGCCGCCGCTCCGAAGCCCGATCCTGCGCTGCGGATGCCGCCTTTTCGCTTGATCTTTGAAAAAGGCCGGGACGCTACTTTGGCGTCCCGGCCTTTTGCGTGGGGGCGATGCGCTACACTTAGGCGGAAGGCTGAACGCGTTCACCTCAAACGACCTCCCGTTTCGGTGCATGGGGGCATCGATGCGGTCTACGACACGCCGCCGCCCGAGGGGTTTAGGGCGCGGCACGGAAGTTGGTGGTACCCATGGCTGCTCCCGCAACCGAGCACGTACGCAACATCGCCCTCGTCGGCCAAGACGGCGCGGGCAAGACCTCGTTGGCAGAAGCTATGCTTCACATCGCTGGTCAGACGCCCCGCATGGGCACGACGCACGACGGCAAATCTTACCTCGACTACGATGAAGAGGAGATTCGCCGTCGTTTTACGTTAGGCACCTCGATCGCGCCGATCCCGTATGGGGACGATTACAAGATCAACCTGCTTGACACGTCAGGCCAGCCCGATTTCTTGGGCGACACGCTCGCAACGATGCAGGTGTGCGAGATGTGCATGTTCGTGGTCGACGCGGTGGCCGGCCCGCAGAACATCACCACGCGTCTGTGGCACGAAGCAGAGCTCATGCGCACGTCGCGCTCGGTGTTCATCAACCACATCGACCGCGAAGGCGCCAACTTCGACGTGGCGATGGCGCAGCTTCATGCCCGTTTCGGCTCGCGCTTGGGTGCGGTGACGATCCCGATCGGCGTCGACAAGGACTTCAAGGGCGTCATCGACGTGCTGCGCATGAAGGCGCGCTACTTTGAGGGAGGCGGCGAGCGCGTCGAGGATATCCCTGACGAGTATGCCGATGCTGCCCAGGTGGCGCGTGACAAGCTTTGCGATCTGGTCGCCGAGGCCGACGACGAGCTGATGATGAAGTACCTCGATGGAGAAGAGCAGCTGAGCCAGACGGAACTGGAATCGCTGTTCGCCGACGCCATCGCCCAGGAGATCTTCATCCCGGTGTTCGTCGGGTCGACGATCATCCAGCAGGGCATCAAGGGCATCATGGACGACATCTGCACCTATTTCCCGCATCCGCGCCACCATGGTCCCTTCTACCTGGCCAATGGCTCGCAACTCTTCGTCGATGAGACGGGCGAGCCGGCAGGGTTCGTGTTCAAGACCGTCGCCGACCCGTTCGTGGGTCGCCTGAGCTTCATCAAGGTGTTGTCGGGGTATCTCGAGCCGGCATCCGAGCTCATCAACGCGCGCACGGGCAAGAAGGAGCGCCTGGGCCACGTGTACGTGATGCTGGGCAAGGACCCGCGCGACGTGAAGAGCGCCAAGGCGGGCGACATCGTCGTCGTGCCGAAGCTGTCCGAGACGCGCACGGGCGATACGCTGTCGCAGTCGGGCACGATCGAGGTGGACCCGCTGCCCTTGCCGGTGCCGCAGTATCCGGTGAGCTTCGCGGCGCGCTCGAAGGGCGATGAGGACAAGCTGGGGACGTTCTTGGCGCGTCAGGCCGAGGTCGATCCGACGATCCAGCTCGTGCGTGACGAGGAGACGCGCCAGCAGGTGCTCTACACGATGGGCGATATGCAGGTTGACGTGCTGCTCAATCGCCTGAAGAAGCAGACGGGCATCGAGGTCGATCAGGTGCCGGTGAGGATCCCGTATCGCGAGACGATCACGAAGACGGCCGAGGCTCAGGGACGCCATAAGAAGCAGACGGGCGGCTCAGGCCAGTTCGGCGACTGCTGGCTGAGGATCACGCCGCAGCCGGGCGAGGGCTACACGTTCGAGACCGAGGTCGTGGGCGGCCGCATCCCCAAGAATCTGATCCCGGCGGTGGACAAGGGCGTGCAGGAGGCCATGACGGAGGGATACCTTGCCGGGTATCCGATGGTGGACGTCGATTGCGTCGTGTTCGATGGCTCGTACCATGCGGTCGACTCCAACGAGATGGCGTTCAAGACCGCCGCGCGCATCGCGTTCCGGGCGGCGTGCGAACAGGCAGGACCGGTGATCTTGGAGCCGATGGCTGACCTCAACTTCGTCGTGGGCGAGGAGTACGCCGGTGCGGTGATGGGCGACGTTGCCACGAGGCGCGGACGCATCGTAGGCACCGACTCGGACGACGAAGGCGATACCATCATCGTGGTGCGCGTGCCGTATGCCGAGGTCGTAACCTACACGAAGGATCTGCGCGCCTTGACGCGCGGGTCGGGGTCGTACGCGCTCGACATCAATGGCTACGAGCCGGCGCCGGCTGACGTGCAGCAACGCCTGATCGAGGAGTATCAGGCTTCGCGGAAGTAGGACCGCTCAACATACACTCATTACGTTGGCCTGGGAGGGGTAACCCCGTCCCAGGCCAGCTTTTATCTCGTGATGCCGACCATGCCGAATGTTGAAAAAATCTTAGTTAATATTAAGGGTAATGGAAAACTATTAGTAAACGCTAAGATATAATAAGAGGGGGAAGAGATGACAAAGATAAGAGAGCTGGTGAGGCAACTTAAAGCGGCTGGGTTTCGGTCTGACGGCGGCACCAATCACGAGCATTTCACGAATGGGAAGATCACGGTGATGGTGAAACGCCATAAAGAAATACCAGATCAAATTGCTAAAAGAATACTTCGTCAGGCGGGTATTCGGTAGCGCTTACTTACGGTAAGGGAGGCTCAGATGATATATATCCAGGAATTCGAGTTCTATGAATCCGAGGGAGTCGTCCTTGCGATTCCATTCGGACTCGAAGGGGGCACGTTTGGCGACGACCTAAAGGACGCGGTGCAATCTGCAAGCGATTGGCTGTACGAGACGGTTATGGACGATCTTGTACATGGGAAGGCCCCTGCGTGGGGCAGCATCGGCAATGAGCCTCGTTGCGGTGGGCGCGTCATCGCGGTTTCTGTGAACTGCGATCTTGAGAAAGCCGATGCGGTGACTGCGGCAGATGCGGCAAGAATGCTCGGCGTGAGCTCTGCTCGTGTAGCCCAGATGTGCGACAGCGGACAACTTACGTCTTGGAAGCAGGGGACGCGTCGCATGGTGATGAGAGAATCTGTCAAGGCGCGCATGAACGACGACCCGAAGCCAGGTCGTCCCAAGAAAGCGGCGATGGCATAAGGGTGCAGAATGTTCCGTCTTACCGCTCGGGGCTGACCCAGCTGTTCTCGAGCAGGATGTTCATGTCGACGGGGCCTTCGATCCCGTCGACGCTTGCCTCGTTGGTGTACTGCCACATGATGAAGTCAGCGTTGCCCGTGGGATGGCCGGCGGTGTATTCGGCGTACCATACCTCGTAGCCAAGATGCTTCAGATCCATGCGCGCCAGGTCATGCTGGTTGCCATAGACCATGGGCAGGTAGCCCGCTTCCTCGATGCGCTTGCAAAACACCTGCGCGTTCTTGGTCAGCTGCTCGCTGGACAGGTTGTTGGCGCGCCCGGCCGGGTCGGTCACGGGCTCGGCGTCGTAGACCACCGGATACATGACGCCTGCGCCGTTGATCTGGTCGATCACGTAGTTGGCCTCTTCGAGCGCCTCTTGCTCGTTGACGGCGCTCGAGAAGAAATACACGCCGATGGGGATACCAGCGTTCTTAGCGCCGGCGACGTTAGTTTGGAACTGGTCGTCAGCGAAGATGCCGCCTTCGGTGTACCCGCGACGCCCGCAGCGCAGCATCGCGAAATCGATGTTGTCCTGCGCGACGGCATTCCAGTCGATCTCGCCTTGCAGGCTCGACACGTCGATGCCGACGGTCGAGGCAGGAGAGCCGTCTTCGTAGTAAACGAGGCGGCCGTTTTCCGTTTTGAGGTTGTTCCAGTCCCAATGATGCTTGGCCCCATCGCCGCCTTGCACGGCTACGGCGATGCCGACGATCGCGATGATCGCGACAACGATGCCGATGATCAGGAAGGTGCGGTGGCTTTTCTTGACGGATGGGGACGTCCCTGCAGGGGAGGCGCCGCGAGTGGCGGGCCGGGATGAATAGCGGGACGAAGTGCGCTTGAAATTGTTCATGGGCCTCATGCTATCAGGTGGATAGGGAGGACTCATGGACGGCGCTCGTGCGGTCATGAAACGGGCATGGCGTCGGTGGGTGGGGCGGCGGATGTCGGCTTCCCGCTTCGATGGCGCGCGCCAGTGGGGGAGACGGGATCAGGCTTCGATTCTGCGTTTTTTAACTCGTTTCCCACCAGGAAAAACACTCGTCAACCAAGGGCAAAAGTGGCGCGTGAACGGCTGATTATTGTCGTGAACGTGTTCTGATTTTATGATTCACAAAATCACCATACAGGGGTTTCACCTGGGACAATTATAGGACAGTCAGTATTTGTTTAACCAATAATCGCTGCAAGGAAAAGGTGTCGTTTACGGTCGAATTATGGGGAATAACAGAAAATTGCGGGGGGGGGGGG
>CAVCDZ010000092.1:0-16506 GCA_963601095.1 Oscillibacter sp. MSJ-31
TGGTGGGCTGTGTGTAATCGCAAACCATGACGAAACGGAAAAGCGTCATGATCGAAAGAAAAGGGTTCTTGGAATCGGAAAGAGCTAGTGCCTCATCGAGAGATCGAGCGCTCATCAGGATAGCCCCCAAAGCAGAGACAATAGCAAGGAGGCATCCGGCGCACAACGCGATGACGAACCACTTGCTCCCAAACGATTTGCGCAACTCGACGGTCCATACGTTCATGCCACCCCTCCTTTGATGTGAGAAGGATCAACCACAAAGAGATATTTGGGGATCTGGTTATTCCCCACCCAGAGCGAAGCCCCGTCGGAAAGCTGCGAACGGTCAACGATCCACCCGACTGAAAAGGTCCTCGATTCGCCAAACCCGAGAATGAACTGATAGCCACGGCGATCATAGGGATCATCGGCGTCCGCTATCGAGCCATCAAACAGAACGGGCTCGCCCAACAAATCCTGCGCGAGGGAGTAATTCGAAATGAAGAATGCCTGATCCTCATACGGCGAAACCGCGTTGACGTTTTCTATCTCAAGCGTTGCCATCGCCAGCACGGGGTCCCGGGCCACCCCCTGCTCAACCAAATCTGCCACGAACGCGAGCGAGGATTGATCAACCCTGCCAACTGCCAGGCCTTCGTCAAGCGGCAAAAGCTCAAACTCTTTGAGCGTAGCCTTCATGACGCCGTCATACGAAAAGCCAGCCCTCCATCCGTACGGCTCGCCCTCGTCGTCCTGGGCCGAATCGAGAACTGCGGGCTCGCCAAGCCCGTATACATAGACGTGAGTCTCTTGATACGAGACGGTTTCCGCTTCCTGAGCGTCCATGCGAGCGCCATCCCAGAGTGCGTACGCTCCCACGATCACCGCAAGAGTCACCGCAGCGCTCAGCCCGCACAACGCTTTTGCCTGAGCCATAGCGTTTCCTTTCGGACAGGCTGGCAGGGCGGAGAAGCCGCCCTGCCAATAGGAGCTTAGGCGTTGATCGTAGGATAGGTTTGTGCCGCACTCGAGCTATCAGGACTCCAGACGCCCCAAATATGACACTTTCCACTATTCGCCCACGACGTCAGACGTGCATAGTTGTAATTGTGCTCTTTAACGTAGTTCATAATCCGAAATTTACCGGTGCGAGTTGCATTGGCGTAACCATTCACCGTCTTGTTAATCCAGGCACCCGTAGAGCTACTGCCGCCATCGATGTACAAGCGGCAATTATTCGTCTTCCCTTGAATATGCACATAAGCGGATGTGTAGTTGGCTTTAGACCGACCAGATGTCCCGTTCGTCGCATCACTCGACATGTTGAAATCAAAAGCCGAGTCAGCTGTTGAAGTTGGCGCTACCCCAGCTCCACTTCCGTCGTCGGCAAAGGCCGACTGAGGTGAAACGATGACACACAATCCTATCAGCAGCGCTACCACTACCAGAACTGCCGGCATCTTCATTGTTGTCTTTGCTTCCATTTCTCACTCCTTACCTCTCGGAGATGAATCGGGATGGCTGACGATGCCCCACGATCGACAACCATCGGAGCTGCATCCGTTACTGCAGCTCATGAGCTGAAAATACGACAGGTTCGCCCTGATCCGTCCCCATGAAAAAGTATTGCCCACCCAACGAAAACGTTGACCGCCGTTCACCCAGGTCGACACCGCCGTGCGCCGTTTTGCCGAGGCCATTCCGTTGCCGTGCTGAGACGAAATGAACAAACGGGCATGCTAGGCTATCCCCATGAAAAGCCCCGAAGCACATTCCACCCCTCCCCGACGCGCACCGCTCATCGCCGTGCGCCTCTGCTTCGGTGTGGTCTTCTGCTGGAACATCATGTGCGCGCTGCAGTTCGCCATCACACCGGAGCAGTACGCCGCAGCCTACGAGCTCTCCGGTGTTGCCGGGGCCGTTGCCGTGCAAGGGCTCGGCGTCGCCTTCCTGATGTGGAATGCCACCTACCCCGTCTACCTCGCACGCCCGCGGCGCTACCCCGTGCTGGGAGGCGTCATCATCGCGCAGCAGGTCATCGGGCTTATCGGCGAGATCGCCATCGCGCTCTCGCTTCCCGCAGGTCATGACCTGCTGTTCGCGAACATCGCGCGCTTCGTCGCCTTCGATGCCGCAGGCCTAGCGCTGATGGCGGCCTCCTTTACCTGGCTGACTCTGACCGAACGACCCGTCGACACAAGTCACCTGTCACCCGAACGTCCCTCATAAGAAAGGCAAGACCATGACCGAGCATCCCTCATCCAAGCTTTTCACCACCCTCGACGTCGCCGGGCTGCGCGAAGCAATCGCGAAACGCGAGGGTCTCTGCGTCCTTGCCACCGTGAACGACGACGGCACGCCGAACGCCGCGATCTTCGTGCCGTCGATGCCAGACGATGAGCACGTCGTCTTCGTGCTAGCGCCGAATCTGACGAAGGCGAACATCGAGCGTACCGGTACCGCCTGGATGGTCTACGACGTCGTGCAGCCGCGCAACGAGGAGGGCCGCCAGCCGCATGCCGGCGCCCGATGCGCCCTGACACTCGTGCGCGCCGAGGAAGCAGCTGAGGAACACGCCGCCGTCTTGGTGACGCTGCCCGAACGTATGCGCTCTTTCGCCGTCGTCATGCGCATCGGGGAGATCCGCTCGATCGGTTAGGCGGGCGAAAAGATCAAGCGCCGATCCGTGCGCACGCTCTTCTCAGCCTTGCCAACCTCGCATCCACACGCTTTTGCGAGCCTGCCATCCTCCCGCCCGCTCCCCAGAGAAAAAAATCCGGCCGATTTTGGCAACAGTGCACGGAAGTACGCAGGTGCACGGGACACGTCCCGAATTGTGGTGTAAGCGAATCGGCCGCCGCGCCGGCAAAAGGCGCGGCCGCCCCCTCTAGAATCGTGAGCTGTCACGGCATACGGTTCGGAAGAGAGGAACGACCGCAATGGACACTGTACACGAAAGCCCGTCGGCCGGCGCCGCGCTGCGCCCCGACGGCACCGTTGACCTGAACGCCACGGCCCGCGGGCTGCTCGAGTCGCTGCTGAACGCGGTGATGGACGAACAGGCCTCGGAGATGGCCTCGCAGCTCGGCGTCGCGAGGAACGGGTGCCGCGAAAGGGGCCTGGACACCTGCGTGGGCAGGCTGACCCTCAGGGTGCCGAAGCTGCGCGAGGGGGCCTACTTCCCGGAGGAGGTCGTCTCGCGGTGGTCGCGCACCGACACCGCGCTCGCCTCGGCGGTCTGCGAGATGTGGGCGCGCGGGGTCTCGACCAGGAAGGTGGAGGCCGTCGCCGCCGAGATGGGGCTCGAGGGCATGGGCCGGTCGCGGGTCTCGAGGCTGTGCGAGGCCCTCGACTCCGAGGTGGCGGCGCTCAGGTCGGCCCCGCTCGGCCACGTCGGGTGGCCCTACCTGTGGCTCGACGCGACCTACGTCCCCTGCCGGGAGGAGGGCAGGCCGCGCCGCATCGCCCACCTGGAGCGCAACGCGGCCGACTGGTGCCGCAGGCGCGCGGACGGGGCGGCGGCCGTCGCGGCCCTCAAGGCCGCCTTCGCGGAGCGCGACCCCGCGCTCGTGCGGGCGGGCTACGCCCGCGCCGTCGAGCTGCTCGCCGCCTGCGACGAGCGCTGCGCCTCCATGCTCGAGGACGCGGAGCCCGCGGCGCTCGCCTACCTCGCCTTCCCGCGCGAGCACGGGCGCTGGATCAGGGCCAACAACATCCAGGAGAGGATGAACGCCGAGATCAAGCGCAGGTCCCGCGTCGTGCAGGTGTTCCCGTCGGTCGAGTCGCTGGTGAGGCTCGTCGGCGCGGTGTGCTGCGACCAGGACGACGCCTGGCGCGCCGCGTCCAACTTCATGGACAGGAGGAGCCTCGCCGACCTCTCCGCCGCGCCCCTCCCCGAGCCGGAGCCCGGCGAGAGGGAGCGCGTTCTGAGGACGGTCGAGGAGGGGTTCGACAGGAAGAGGAGGGCGGCGTAGGATCCAAGGGGAGGCTCACGCCCCTGGGGGCGCTTACACTACTTTTCGGGACGCGACTGGTGCATGCACGCCCTCGGCAGCCGCGCCAACGGCCCAAAATCGCCTCCCAAGCAGCCAAAACCGCTCTCGGACGGCGTATCTCCGCTCTAAGTGACCACCCCTCGTCACATCCGCCTGAACGCGCTGCGTATATCCGTGCGTCGTTGCCAAGAATGCGCGTTTTCTTTTCTCTGGGGCCTTCGGTGTCGGGAGGAGGGGTGCGGATGGCTTTCAGGATCGGGAGAAAAATGCGGCAGGGCCTTCGGGATCGGACGGGAGGGGCGCAGCAGGGCCTTCGGAAGCGGGCGGGAGGGCACGCCGCGAGAGGGAGAGCTCACGCGTGCCGCCAGCTGCCCTACCGGCACACGCACCGCGGGCAACCCCGCCGGCACGCGCACCGCATGTGACCCTGCGGGTGCGCGCACCTCACGCACCCGTACCCCACTACAGCCCGAACACCGCCGCCAGACGATCGAAGAACGTGGTGTCGGACTCGTCGGTGGCAGACGACGCCGCATCGTCGGACTTCGGCTGCTCTGTGCTCACGCCATCCACCACGTAGACGAACTGCACAGCACCGACGTTTGTGTTGGACGGCACCACGAACGAGTGCGGCTTGAAGTCGGCACCGAGTTTCTCGTCGATCTTTTCTTGCAGCTGATCGATGATCTTCTGATCGAGCCCCGACGTCGACTCGGCCAGCTGGGCAAGGCCGCTCGACAGCTCGTCCGAGCCTCCCGCAAGCTCTGCCGCCCCTTGAGCCAGCTCGTTCGAGCCCGAAGCAGCGGATCCGACGCCGGAGGTGTACGACGACAGCCCCTCACCGAAGGAGGCCGACCCTCCCGACAAATCGGACAGCCCACCGGAAAGCGAGGAGATCCCCTCGTCGATCCGCCCGTAGCCGTCCTCGACGCCATCGAGCGCTTGGTAGGCGCCGGCGGCGCTGCTGGCCTGCGACAACGCAGTCGCCGCATCGTTTAAGGCCGCCAGGCTCTCTTGCGTGACCGCGCCTTGTGCCTGCTCCGTCATCACCTGCTGCATCGCTGCCTGATAGGTCGCCTTTACCCCATCGAGCTGCGACGCGCCGCCCGCGACGTCGGCCTTCGACGAGGCAACCTGGTCCTTGAACTGCGCACTGCCGGCGGCAAGGGAATCGGCACCGGAACTCGCATCATCGATGCCCTGCGCCATCTGACGCCAGCCCGCCTCAAGCGACGCGCTGCTGCCGTCGAGCTGAGCCAGCCCATCCGACAGGTCCGTCGCCCCCGAGGCAACACTGCCGGCACCCGACGACACGCCGTCCGATCCGTCGGACGCCGAGAGGATCGCGCTTTGCAGCTCATCGGTGCTCGCCGACAGCTCTGAGGTGTCCTGGCTTGCCAAGTCGACGGACAGGGACAGCGGCAGCGCGCTGATCTGCCAACCCGAGGTCTCGAAATCACTCGCGGTGCCCCGCAACGTGAACGTGCCGCTCTCCCCCGGCAGCACCAGGCAGGTGGCCACCGTGTTGTCGCCTGACTGCGCCATCGTGGCATCGCCTGCATCGCTCACCGAGAACTTGTCGGACGGGAACGTCCCCTGCGCCTGCACGAGATAGTTCTGCGTGAAATCCGACAGGTCCTCAGAGGTTTCGTCGGGCGTGATTGACAGCGTCATCGCCAGATCACCTGACGCTCCGGCGACGTCCTGCGCGCTTACCGGCTTGCCGTCAAGCTCGTAGCTCACGGAAACCTTCCACGGCAGCTTCGTCTGCGCGTCCATCGTTCCCTGATAGTAGAACGGCTTGCCCGCCGTCGTGGTCAGATGCACCGCGCCGCCTTCCTGCGAAAGCTCGTCGGTCGTCGACAGGTTCTCGACGCTCTCGTACGCCGCCGGGTCGACCACGTCCTCGGCATCGGGGGTGTCGAAGAAGTTGACCACGTACACGCCGTTCGTGGCGCCCTCGGCGTCGGTCTTGGCGTACACGATCTCGTTTTTGCTCGGGCCCGACGACTCAGCTGGCTGACCGTCGGCCCAAGCGCGGGAGACGGCGATCGACCCGATCAGGGCGAGGACGACCGCCGCGACGATGGCTGCGCGGACCGAGCGCGTAAGCGATGCGATTCTTTCTTTCATGGCACGATTCCCTTTCGATAGCTTCGTCTTGTGACGGATGCCTCATCTGCTCGCGGGCGGCGTGCATGGCGCGTCTGCGGCGAGGTCAGCGGTTTTTCCTTGATAGAACGACAACCCGAGCGAGGTGCGGCGCACCACGCCATCGAGCAGCTTGAACAGCGTCGGCAAGACCAAGAAGATCATGATCACGGCGATCAGGGCGCCGCGGAAGATCAGCATACCCAGATCCTGGATCATGGGGCTCGTCGCCGCGAGGTAGATGCCGAGCGTCGCCGCCATCAGGATGCCCGACGACGTCAGGATCGGCAGCGTGGTGTGAGCGACGGCCAGCTCGGCTGCCTCGGCTTTCGGCTTGCGCTCGCGCAGGTAGAGGTACTCATGAGCGTAGATGATCGCGTAATCGACCGCCGCGCCGAGCTGCACCGCGTCGATGACCAAGAAGCCGACGTAGTTGACCTCAACCCCCATGAAGTACGGGATGGCGAGGTTGATCCAGATCGACGTCTCGATGGTGGCGAGCAGGATAAGCGGGATGGACAACGAGCGGAACATGACGAGCAATACCAGGCCGATCGCCGCCATCGAGGCGAAGCGCACCGTCGCGGCGTCGGACTGAGAGACCTGCTTGATGTCATAGGTGGACACCGAATCACCGGCCAGGTAATACCCGTCGCCGTACTGTTGCTGGCACGCGCCGCGCACCTGTTCTACCAGCGAAAACGTCTTCGCCGACTCCGCCTCGGTGTCAAGCGTCACGACAATGCGGCTGTACCCGCCGCTAATCAGCTGTGAGATCTGATCCTCGCTGGCAAGTTGGGTGGGCATAGCCGACCCCGCGACCGTGGAATACGACACCACATCGGTAACCTCGGGGATCTCCTGCAAGCTTTCCACCAGCGCGTTTTCATGCCCCCACTGACCCTCGGGCACCATAACCACCCAGGTCTGGCTGTCGCCGAACCGATCGTTCAGGTAAGCGGTGTCCTGCGATACCTGCGCTGCGGGTGAGACGTTCTTGGACGCCCCGTAGTTGAACTCGGACAGGCCCTGCGCGTTGTACGCCGGTACGACGACGAGCGCCGCTGCGATCACCGCAGGCACCGCAAGCACGCGGCAGATGCGCGCAAAGCCCGTGGTGCGCCCCACGAATGACCGATGCGTCAGCTTGTCAACCGGCTTTCGCAGCATGAACAGCAAACACGGCATGAACAGGGTGATGCAAACGAAGCTGATAGCGATGCCCTTGGCCAGCACCACGCCCATGTCGACGCCGAGCAAAAACTGCATAGACGCCAAGGAGAGGAAGCCGAAGAACGTCACGGCCGCCGACGAGGAGACCACGGGGAACGACTTGCACATGGTCTTTACCATGGCCTCGAGGGGATCGGGCTCCTCAAGGCGAAAGCGTTGGAGGTTCGACAGCATCACGATTGAATAGTCCATCGACACCGCAAGCTGGAGCACCGAGGCGACCAGCTGAGTGACCGAAGAGACGGAACCCTGCACGATGTTGGTGCCCATGTTGATGACGACGGCGACGCCGATGGCGAACAGCGCGATGACCGGATGTAGGTAGCTGACCGTGGAGAAGGCCATAATGAGCAGGACCGTGATCACCGCGATCAGCATGATCGAAACCATGTCGGACGACACGTTTTGAAGCACCTCTGCCGAGGTGGCAGCCGACCCGTCCACGGCAACATGGTCGGCGCCGGGTGCCTGCTGGGCGATGTCCCGCAGCGAGTCGATCTTGTCCTGGGTAAACGGCGCCTCGATGGTGAGCTGGAACAGGTACCCTTCCGAATCTTTCCACTGGTCAACCGTGTCAGCGTCCTGAAGTTCGAGAGGTGTGGCGAGATCGACCTCATCGCCGAGCCACTGGGAGTCGATGACGCCGTCTGCCGAGGCAAAGCGCGCGTCGAGGTCGGCCGCCTGGGTAAGCGAGAGACCCGACACGTAGACGCGCACGTTGGAGATGTCGTTGCCGAACGCAGAGTCCATGGCGTCGATCGCCTTGGTGGACGGGGTGTTCGGCGGCAGATAATCGCTGAAGTCGGCGTTAACCTTGACCTGCGGGATGCACAAGGCAGACAGCACCGCAACGAGAAGGAAGATGCCCACAACGCGCTTGCGGTGGCGCAAACAGGCACGGAAGAAACGCTCCATGGGCCAGTCTCCTTAAACTTGAACAGGTGTTGGAAAACGACTAGCTGTACGTTACTATGGGCGTGGACGGATACGCAAGCATCAAACGCCTGATGAAATGGACGTTTTCCAACAGAATACGCCTGATCTGTTCAAGTTTCACGCAATCACCACGGGGATCTGATGGGCGACACCAAACGAAATCGCAACGCCCTGCGCTCGCAACGTCTCTTGAAAGAGGCGTTCTCTGAGCTTCTCTCTGAGAAGCCCTATGGGAAGATAACCGTCGCCGACGTCACGCGCCGCGCCGACCTCAACCGCGGAACCTTCTACGCGCACTTCGACAGCATCGATGACCTGGCATTGAAACTTGTCGACGGCGTCATGGAAAAGCTCTTCGTCGTGGTCAACGCAGCCTCCGAAGAATGCTTCTTGCAGGACCCCAAGCCGGTGATCGACCTGGTAGGCACCTACCTCTCGCAGGAGCAGTCGCTCTACCGCACCCTGCTAGCCACCAAGCAGGTCGACCTCTTCTTGGCCTCGATGAAACGCGAGATCGCGCGGCGCGTGGCAACACAGGTGGGCGACTTGTACCCCGACGGCATGGACCTGGCGATGCAGATGAACGTGACCTACGTCACCGCAGGGCTCGTCGACGTGTACCGCGCCTGGCTCCAAGGCGAATACGGCGAAGCGTCCGTCGATGAAATCGGCGAGATCGCCATCAAGCTGGTGCAGTCCGGCAGCTTCAGCGAGCTCGCGCCGTAAGAACCGCCGATCGAGTGGCGGCTCGCCGTCTACAGGTCCTCGACGAGCCCTGCCTTGAGCGCAGTGAACACCACTCCGTCACCATCCTGCGTGGCATCGAGGTCGACATCGGCGCGAATGGCGAAGTCGCTGTCGTCGTCGGCATCGTGGATGATCTGGCGCACATGCCACACGTGCTCGGTCTCCTCATCCGAGGCATCGACCACAAAATAGGCGGCCGACCGCGCATCGCCGTCGAGCAGAACCTCGTCGTGCGCCTCGTAAAACGAGTCGATCGCCTGCCCCCAAGCTCGCTCGCCAAAGCCCCAGTCGCCGTCCATCTCGCCCAACGTGGCCGCATCCTTGGCGGCGATGAGGCGCACGCGCGCGAACAGCGCGTTGCGCACCAGAACCGTGAGGCCGCGACGATCGCGCACCACCGCGTCAGCGGCAACGGGCGGCGCCTCGTCGAACACGCTGCCAGCTGCCTCCCACTCGTCCACGAGGCTCGAGTCGACCGAGCGCACCACCAAGCCAAGCCACGCCACGATATCCTCCAGACGCTCATCGCGCTTGTCCTGGGGGACCGTGCGATCGAGCGAGCGAAACGCCTCGGACAGATAGCGCAGAAGCGCACCCTCGTAGCGCATGATGCCGAGCTTTTGGATATAGCCCTTGAAGTCCGCCGCGCTCTCCAGCATGTCGCGCAGCACCGACTTCGGACGCAGGCAGTAATCGCGCGCCCACGGCACGGCTTCGCAGTACTGGTCGAACGCGGGCTCGAGGATGTCCTCGAGCGGCTTGGGATACGTCACCTCCGCCAAGCGCTCAAGGCGCTCCTCGTATTCGACGCCGTCCATCTTCATCTCGGCCATGGCCGCATCGCGTGCCTTGCGCTCCTGGGCGCGCAGCACCTGACGCGGATCCTCGAGCGTGGCTTCGACCAGCGACACCACATCGAGCGCATAGTCCTCCGACTCAGGATCGAACAATTCGAGCGCCGCGAGCATGAAGGGCGACAAGGGCTGGTCAAGCGCGAAATCCTCCGGCAGGTCAACCGTCACGAAGTAGGAAGGATGGCCTTCCTCATCCTCCTCACGCACCACCACGCCGGCATCGATCAGCGTGGCGAAAACCTCGTCGGCACGCTGGGACAGCGCCCGCTTCTCCTCATCGGTCTGCATGGAATCGGCGATGAGGCGCTCCACGCGTTCGCGCGCGTCGCCGCCCTGCTCCACCTCGGCAAGCACCATCGAGTGGGTGATGCGCATGCGGGGCGTGAGCTTTTCCGGCACCGCCTCGATCAGACGCTTGAACGTGGCCTCATCCCAGTTGACGAAGTTCTCCGGCGGCTTTTTCTTCTTGATCTTGCGAAGTTTCTTCGGATCGCCGCCCGCCTTCAGCTCGGCCTTGTGGTTCTCGATGGCATGCTCCGGTGCCTCAGCGATGACGACGCCCTCGGTATCGAAGCCCGAGCGCCCCGCACGTCCCGCGATCTGGTGGAACTCACGCGAGCGCAGACGGCACATGCGGCGACCGTCGAACTTGGTGAGCTGGGTGAGCACCACCGTGTGAATGGGCACGTTGATCCCCACGCCGAGCGTGTCGGTTCCGCAGATCACGGGCAGCACGCCTTGCTGGGCGAGCTTTTCCACCGCCAGGCGATAGCGCGGCAGCATGCCGGCATGGTGCACGCCCACCCCGCACGCCAAAAGGCGCCGCAGGGTCTTGCCGAAGGCGGTGGTGAAATGCACGCCCTTGAGCACGTCTTTCACCGCCTCGCGCTCCTCTTTCGTGGTCACGCCGTAGCTTGCCAGCGAGCTCGCGCTCGCGAGCGCCGCATCTTGAGAAAAGTGCACCAGGTACAGCGGCCCTTCCCCTTTGCGCAAAGCGAGCTCCACCGTCGCCTCGAGCGGAGTAAGCGCGTACTCATACGACAGCGGCACCGGGCGCGGCGCATCGGTGACGCGGGTCACGTCGCGCGCGGTCTGTCGACGCAGCACCCCCTCAATCTGGTCGACGTCGCCTAACGTCGCGCTCATCAGCAGAAACTGGGTCTTGGGAAGCGTGAGCAACGGCACCTGCCACGCCCACCCGCGATCGGGATCGCTGAAAAAGTGGAATTCGTCTGCCGCAACGCTGTGCACCAGGGCATCCGCGCCTTCGCGCAGCGCCTGGTTCGCCAAGATCTCTTCGGTGCAGCAGATGACCGGCGCCGTCGTGTTGATGCGCACATCGCCCGTGATCATGCCCACGTTGTCGCGGCCCAAAAGCTTCACCAGATGGAAGAACTTCTCGCTCACCAGCGCCTTGATGGGAGCGGTGTAGTACGACGTCTCGCCGAAGCACATCGCCATGAAGTGCATGCCGAGCGCCACAAGCGACTTGCCCGAGCCCGTCGGCGTGCCCAGGATGACGTGATCGCCCACCATGAGCGCCATCAGGGCGTCCTCTTGATGGGGCCACAGCTCGATCCCCTGCTCGGCCGTCCACTCGATGAACGCCTCGAACGCCTGCTCCTCGGTCAGGTCGGGGTGCTCGTCATAGAGACGATACGCCAGGGCGCCCAACGCGCCGTCTTCTGCAGCGCGGGCCTCATCGACACCCTGCGCCGGAACAGCGGCCTCGTGATCTGCCCCTGCCACCTGGCTCTCTGCGTGCCGTTGGTCGTTTGTGTACCCGTCCGTCTCTGTCATGCCCCGTGCTCCTGCCGCTCTGCGATATCGTCCGTCATTATACCGAGCGCCGCTGCGCTGCCCTCAAAAGTACCCGCTGACATCGTTCCCTTTTCATGATAATATCGAACAAACGTTCGTATTTCAAGGAGGTGATCACGGTGAATGGGACGCCCGATGCCAAAACTTATCTCTGCATCGACCTCAAGTCGTTCTATGCCAGCGTCGAATGCGTCGATCGGGGGCTCGATCCCCTCACCGCGCGCCTGGTCGTCGCCGATGCCTCGCGCGGGCGCACCACGATCTGCCTCGCCGTCACCCCCACCTTGAAAGAGCTCGGCGTGCCCAGCCGCGGTCGCCTGTTCCAGGTGCCCGAGCACCTGGGCGCCCTCATCGCGCGCCCGCGCATGCGCCGTTACATGGAGGTGTCCGCGAGCATCTACCGCATCTATCTGCGCTACGTCAGCCCGCAGGACATCCACATCTACTCGATCGACGAGTGCTTCATCGATGCCACGCCCTACCTGTCCCTCTACCGCACCGATGCGCGCTCCTTCGCCCAGCTCCTCATGGGCGAGGTTTTGAAGCGCACCGGCATCCGCGCCACCGCCGGCATCGGCCCCAACCTCTTTTTAGCCAAGGTGGCCCTCGACGTCCGCGCCAAGCACGCCGCGGACTTCATCGGCATCTTGGACGAAGCGTCGTTCAAGGAACATCTCTGGTTCCACCAGCCCCTGACTGACATCTGGGGCATCGGCCCGGGCATCACCGCTCGCCTGGCGCGCCACGGTATCCACGATCTCGCCGGCGTGGCGGCCTGCGCCCCTGCCGTCCTCTACCGCGAGTTCGGGGTGAACGCCGAGTTCTCATCGATCACGCCTGGGGGCAAGAGCCCTGCACGATGGAAGAGATCCACGCCTATGAGCCGGAGCGGCATTCGATGATGAACGGGCAGGTGCTCCCCTGCGACTACACTTTCGAGGAAGCGCGGCTCGTCATGCACGAGATGGCAGAGGCCAGCGTGCTTGAGCTGGTGGAAAAGGGCCTCGCGACCGAAAGCATCTCCCTCTCGGTCGGCTACGCCCGCCCACCGCGCGCCGATGCGGCAGAGGGAGCCGCCGGGATGGGTCAGTCCTCACGCAGGCGCAGCTGGCAGGCGCGCACCGGGGGCTGCCGCAAGATCGAGCGGCTCACCAACTCGCGGCGCACCCTGCTCGCCGCATTCGATGCCCTGTTCGACGACACCACCCGCCGCGACACGCCGATCCGGCGCCTGACCCTCGGCTTTGGCGGGCTGGTACCCGAACGTTACGCGCCCGTCACCCTCTTCGACGACGTGACCGCCGACGAAGAGGAGCGCAGCCTCCAGCACGCCATCGTGTCGGTGAGGGATCGCTTTGGAAAAAACGCCCTGCTCAAAGCCGCCAGCCTCTCTGAAAAGGCTACGGCTCGCGAGCGCAACAACCAGGTAGGAGGCCACCATGCCTGAAGACGCTCCTGCGCGCTCGTCTACGGCGGGCAGCGAGCGCGAAAGGCGCATGCACGTTCTGGACAGCCCCGACAAAGCAGCCGCACCCGGTGTCCCCACCGGGCTTCCGCCCCAAGAAAAGGCTCACAGGCGCGCGCTGCTCGCAGCGATCGCGCGACGCGTCGCCGCCGACGGCCCGCACACGGCCTGCGCCCATGCCGACCGGGCGCGGCAGTTCATGCCGTTTGCCGCGCTCAAGGGATACCACGAGCTCGCCCACGATCAGGAACACGATGACGACCAGCCCTGAGAGAGGTAACCAAACGGAAAAGGAACGCCGTAGCCACGCGCGATGCACAGCGCAAACGGAGTAAAGTAGCACGTGAGCGCCAGACGCTTTCACTCCAACGAAAAGAGGACATCATGGAATTGACGGAAGTGCTTGCCAAGCGCAAGTCCGTACGCACCTACACCGGTCAGCCCGTGTCGACAGAAGAGCTCAACGCGATCCTCGCCGCCGCCCAAGCGGCTCCGGTCGCCATGGGATCGTTCGAGAAGGTCCACCTCACCGTCGTCACCAACCCAGCTCTGCTCAAGAAGATCAGCGAAGCGGGAGCTGCAGCTTTCGGGCGACCGGGCACAGACGTGCTCTACGGAGCGCCGACGCTCGTCGTGGTGTCAGCCCAGATCGCGACGACCGCGCTTGAGAACCCGATGTACTCCAGCGCGGCGATGATCGTGCACGACATGGCGCTGGCGGCCACGTCGCTCGGCGTAGGCTCGTGCGACATCTGGGGCGCCATTGCCGCCATCGTCCAAGATACCGAGGTCGTCGAGGCCCTGCAGATCCCCATGGGATTCACGCCCTGCTGCGCTGTCGCCCTCGGCAAAACCGACGAGGCCTTCCCCACCCGCGACGTCCCCGCCGACAAGATCGAGACGAACGTCATCGAGTAACGCGCATCTCGGCGCACGGCGCCCCCATCCCACAACCACAAAGCCGGCCTCCGCGCCCAAAGCGAAGGCCGGCTTTTTCTTGACTTGAAGTCGACTTCAAGTATTAAGCTGGAAAACCCGAAAGCCGCAAGGAGGGTCGCCATGAGAATCGCCGAAGTCGCCGAACGATACGATCTTTCCACCGACACCCTGCGCTATTACGAGAAGGCGGGGCTCATCCCCCGCGTCGCCCGCACCGAAAGCGGCATCCGCGACTACGACGAGAACGCCTGCGCTGCCGTCGAGTTCGTCAAATGCATGCGCGGGGCAAACGTGTCGATCGACGCACTCGCCCGTTACGTGAAGCTCCTCGAGCAAGGCGATGCGACGCTCGAAGAGCGCAAGGCGATCCTCGTCGAGCAAAGGAAAGCAGCCCAAGCGCAGCTCGACCGCATCCAGGCAGGACTCGACCGCCTCGATTACAAGATCGCCAACTACGACAAGCTCATCGCCTCAGCCGCCTGCACGATGCGCTAGCGACGCGCGCCCGCCTCGGGGATGACGCCGTGGCGATACGCTTCGAGCAGCCGCTCCAAATCAGCGATCTGTCCCTTCAGCACCCGCCCGGTATCGGTGTCTGCCACCAGGGTGCGCTTGCTCACCCGCTCGACCACCCGGCGCGACGAATGGATGTCCAGCTCATCGACGACCGCCGCGCGCAATGAGGTCAGCGGCTCGTGCGCCGCCAAGATGAAACCGTACGAATTGGAGATCAGCGTGTAGCCCGCGATGCCGGTGGTCGACTGATAGGCCTTTGAGAACCCGCCGTCGATCATGAACACCTTGCCGTTGCACTTCACCGGGTCTTCCCCATCCTTTACCTTGACCGGCACATGACCGCAGATGATATGGGACGTGGCAGGATCGAGTCCGAAATCGCGGAAGATGTTCGCCATCGCGCTCTCGTCATCGATCAGGGTGTAGAAGGAGTTCTTGACCTCCTTGCGCGCCTTCTTGTCCGCGATCAGATAGATCTCGAACGTGGCCATCTTGCTCTTGGCGAAAAGCGGCGAGCCTTCGCCGAGCCACATATACCACAGAAGGTCGCGGCCGCGTTTGCGCATCTCGGGGTCGGAATCGAAGAACGCGGCGCGCACGTAGCGCTCCATCACGTCGTAGAGCGCGCGGCCCTTGTACTTCGTGCCGAACACGTCGACTTCCTTCAGCGACCCATCCTCGTTCAAGGGAACGCAAGCATGGAACAGGAGGTTGCCGTTGTCGATCTTGTAGAGGCTTCCCGCCTCTAGGAAGAAGCGCATGTGGCGCTGCAGCTTCTCGCAGCTCATGAACGCCTGGGTCAGACGGCAGAGCACCGCCTCCTCCTCAGGGGTCAGACGATACGGGTCGGTCGGATCGACGGTCGGGAACACCGTGTCGGTCAGCTCGTACTCGATGCCGTCGAGCACAACGGTGCCGCGCTCGTAATCGATGCGATGCAAGAGCTTGCGGTCCTCAAGGCCAAACGCCGGGTTCTCGTCGATCAACGCGCCCTCGACCTTGAACTGGATGATCGCCATCGCCTTTTGGATCTTGACGTTCATCTCGCGCTCGCGATCGGTGAGGTCGGGATCGCCCTTCAGCGCGAAGCCGACGCACGGATCGTCGCGGTACGCGTCGAGCGCGAACGTCGCGAGCGGCAGGATGTTGATGCCGTACGCATCCTCGAGGATCGACAGGTTGCCGTAGCGCGCGCAGTTGCGCACGACGTGCGCGATGCAGCCGCGCTGGCCGAGCGCCGCGCCCATCCACACGATGTCGTGGTTGCCCCACTGGATGTCGACCGAGTGATAGCCCATCAGCGTGTCCATGATGACGTCGGGATGAGGGCCGCGGTCGTAGATGTCGCCTACGATGTGCAAGCGGTCGATCGCGAGGCGCTGGATCAGCAGGCACATCTCCTCGATGAGCGCGCACATGCGGCCCGTCCTGATCACCGCTTCGACGATCGAAGCGTAGTACGCCTCCTTGTCGACGCCATGGCTGTCCTCGGTCATCAGCTCCTCGATGATGTAGGCGAAGTCCTCGGGCAGCGCCTTGCGCACCTTCGAGCGCGAGTACTTGCGGGCGGCGCGCTTGCACATAGTCACCAGAAGGGGCAGCGTCTTCACGTACCACTGCTCGGCATCGTCGACTTCGGCGAGCACGATCTCCATCTTCTCGCGCGGGTAGTAGATGAGCGTGGCGAGCGAGCGCTTCTCGTCTTCGGACAGCGTATCGCCGAAAACGTCCTCGATCCTCAGGCGCGTCGTGCCGGAGCCGTTGCGCAGGATGTGGGAGAACGCCTCGTCCTCTCCGTGGATATCGGAAGCGAAGAATTCGGTGCCTTTGGGAAGATTCAGGATGGCGCTCAAGTTGATGATTTCTG